>JACRLV010000249.1 GCA_016235145.1 Planctomycetota bacterium | reverse complement strand
TCGGGCTTTGAGAAGCTCGGCGAGCATCTGAACTTCAACCAGTACGTGGTCGTGACCGACCGCATGAACTATGTCTCGCCGGTGATCAACAACCTCGCCTGGCACCACGCGGTCGAAAAGCTGTTCGGCATCGAGCTCACGCCGCGCTGCAAGGCGATGCGGACGCTGCTCCAGGAACTGGGCCGTATTCAGGACCACATGCTGTGCGTCGGGGCGTCGGCCCTTGATCTCGGTGCGATCACGGGATTCCTCTACGGCTTCAACGAGCGCGAGATCATCTACGACCTGCTCGAAGAATTGTGCGGCGCCCGCTTCACGGTCAGTTACACGCGCGTCGGCGGCGCCATGGCCGATGCCCCGCCCGGCTGGCTCGAAAAAGTGCGCAGCTTCATCCGCAACATCGTGCCGCCCGCCATCGCCGATCTGGAAAACCTGCTGATCCGCAATCGCATTTTCATCGAGCGTTGCCGCGGCGTCGGCGTGATTAATCACGATGACGCCATCAACTGGTCCGTCACGGGCTGCATCGCCAGGGCCAGCGGCGTGCGACGCGACATCCGAAAAGACGAGCCCTATCTGTGCTTCGCGGATAATTGGGACGGCCGCGGCGCGCCGGCGGTGAAGTTCAAAGTCCCCATCATGCACGGCGGCGACGTCCAGGCCCGCTTCATGGTGCGAATCGAGGAGATTCGCCAGAGCTGCTCCATCATCGAGCAGGTGCTCGACATGATGCCCGAAGGGCCGATCAACGCGCTCCCCGACGCGCGGGTCACTTTGCCGGACAAACGCGAGATCTTCTTCTCGATCGAAGGGCTCATCCACCATTTCGAGAAAGTGATGCCCACGCGCGGCTGGCGCCCGCCGATCGGCGAATGCTACGGCTGCATCGAAAGCCCCACCGGCGAGCTCGGCTTCTACCTGGTCAGCGACGGCAAGGGATGTGCGTACCGCGCCCGCTGCCGCCCGCCGGGATTCATCAACTATCAGTGCTTCCCGAAACTGATCATCGGCCACCAGATCAGCGACGTTGTGGCCGTGCTGGGCAGCCTGGAAATCATCGCCGCGGAGCTGGACCGGTAGCAGCCGGGCCGCAGCAGGTCGTCGGAATGTCGTATACTGCGTGGCCACCGGCCGTGTGCGACGCGCGAGGGTTCGCGTCGGCGATGGCTGGGGTGAGCGGTACGAAAAAGGGCGCGCCGTGAAAATCCTCGTGGCCTGCGAATTGCCCGAATTCGCCATCGATGAGCTTCGCTCGCTCGGCAACCAAGTTCTCTATCACCCGAACGCGACCAGCGAGCAGCTCCCAAAGCTCGTCGGCGGCGTCGCGGTTCTGATCGTAAACCGAACGCCCGTCACGGCGGAGACCATCGTGGCGGGCATTTCGCTCCAGATGATCGTCCGGGCCGGAACCGATACGTCGCAGATCGCCGTCGATGATGCGTCCACGCAGGGCGTTTTCGTGTGCAACGCGCCGCATCGCGCGGCCGTGGCGATTGCGGAGATGTTTTTCGGCTTCGCGCTGACGCTTGACCGCCGGCTGCACGAGCTGTTTTCGTCGAGAGGCGGCGCGGATTCTTCCGGCGTTTTGCCCCGCGGCCTGGCTGATCGGAGCCTGGGCTGCCTGGGGTACGGAGCCGTCGGTCGCGAAATCTGTCGACGAGCCATCGCGTTCGGGATGGAGCCCGTGGTCTGGTCGCCTCGCCTGACGCCGGAACAAGCCGTGCGCGACGGCCTGACATGCTGTGCTTGGCCGCGAGACGTTGCGAAACGCTGCGACATCATCGCCAACTGCGATCGCCCCGACGTCGGCGACGAACGCATCCTGAACGCCGAGTTCGTGCAGCAACTGCGCGACGGCAGCATCGTCGTGCACATCGGCGATTGGGCTTCGATCGACGACGCGGCCCTGGCCGAGGCCGTCGCCCGCCGCGGCATCAGCGTCGGGATCGACCTGGCGACTGAACCGCCGCGCGGCCGCAGCCGTCTGCTCGATCTGCCCAACGTGCTGACGACGCACCGTCACGCGGCCCGCACCGACCAGGCCCGCCGGGCCATCGCGGCGGAAGCCGTGCGTGTTGTGCGGAAGTTCCTGGTGACGGGCGTGGTGGAAAACTGCGTAAATCAGTTGGAGCGCAGCCCGGCCACCTGGCAGCTCGTGCTCCGGCTGAAAGATGCGGTCGGAGTGATGGCGGGCATCATGGAGACCATCCGCTCCGACGGCGTCAACGCGGAAGAGATCACCACCCGCGTGTTTATCGGCGCTCGGGCGGCCTCTTGCGTCATCGCGCTGGATGAGCGGCCGAGCGCCGAATCGCTGGCGGCTATCCGCAGCCTGCCCGAGGTGCTACACTTGGAACTTCGCGCGGTCGTTTGAAATCCGGCGAACACCGCAACCCGACAGCCGGCCGGCTGTAGAAGATGGCAGGTATGGCCTCGTCCCCATTAAGCGCATTCGCTCTGCGATTGGTGCTCAGCTGCGCCGCGATAGCCGCGTGTTCTCGCGCTTTTTCGCAAGATAAGCCGGCGCCGGCCCGCGACCAGGCTCCCGCGGCGGAAACCCAGCCCGCGCGCGAGATCGACGAAGCGGGCGCGGGCACGCTGCGGGCAGAAATCACGATGGAGCGCATGCTCCTCACACCGGCCGACACTGCCTGGCTGCGTTTCGCAATCATCAATGAGAGCGACGAACCGGTTGAGATTCCGACATCCAGCGTGGAAGGGGCCGCGCCGATCGGATTGTCCGGCGGCCTGGTTTTCGGCACGGATTCACAACCCGCGTTGCAAATCAGCCTGGACTCTCAACGCCTCGAACCCGTCCGGCCGGCGCAGTGGCCCGCGGCCCTCGATGGGAAGATCACGCTCGCGCCGCACGCGATTCTCGGCATGGCGGTTGATCTGCGCTCGATCGGGCGCGAGGTGCGCTATTCCGGGCATTTCCGCGTGGAGTGGCGGCCGCCGTTGCCGAAAATCGCCCCGGCGGCGATCGAATTCCGCGTCGAGGCCCGCAAGAAGGTCGTGTTCTACACGGACTTCGGCAACATCACGTTCCTGCCGCTCTACGAAAAAGCCCCGCGGAATGTCGAGAACTTCCTGGATTTGGTCCGCGATCGGTTCTACGACGGCAAGCAGTTTCACCGCGTCGTGCCCGAGTTCCTGATCCAGGGCGGATCGCCCGACGGAGCCGGCGGGGGGCAGCGGCCGGACGGAAAGACCGTGCCCGCCGAGCTGAACGATGCGAAATTCGACGCCGGCACCGTCGCCATGGCGCTGAAGTACATCCCTGCATCCAAGGAAAACGACCTCAACTCGGCAAGCTGTCAGTTCTTCATCACGCTGAGCCGCCAGCCGGAATTGGACGGCAAGTACACGATCATCGGCCATGCCAACGACGACGCCAGCCTCCGTACTCTCGATCGCATCGCCGAACAGGCCACGCATGAAAACGGCCGGCCGGTGCGGCCGATCGTAATCTTCCGCGTGGTGCTGGTAGACGCCGAGGACGTCGGCCCCCGCCGCCTGGATTCGGGCAGCCGCTGACTTTTCGCCGTCGCGGCCATTACTTTTGGCGCGCTCCGGCGTGCTATTTCACGATTGGATGGCATGTGCGTGGCGCGGTCGTGCGGCACGGCTGGGCTGACCGGCCGAATTGCCATCCTTGCGTTCAGGGCGCGCTCGCTTCGGATTGGTGTGCTTGGGGGAAACGTGCGATCTTGCGCAAACGCACCAGCAAGCGTCCTTGTTGAGTTGGCCGGTCAGCAAATGACGATTGTCGGGGCGCGACCGCTACGGGCACGTCATGCCGAAGCTGCCGAGCAGCGCCGCCAGATCAGAAATGTCCACATCGCCGTCGATATCGAAATCTCCGTCTGAATATACGGCATCCACCTCCCGTCCGAAGCCCTGAAGCAAACCGTAGAGGTCGATCAGATCGACGCGATCGTCGCCGTTGAGGTCGCCCGGAAGGGACGGCCCCCAGCGGCCCCAGTATGCGGACACGCGTCCGCCGGCGCGAATGAACGCGCCGCTGACGAAAAGCCTGTCATCGTGTACGGCGAGGGAGCCGGTGCCTTGACCGATGCTGTTTTCCTGAATTCCTTCGTCCAACGCGTGCCATTCCTGCCCATCCCAACGCGCGATTCCGGCGGACGGGGCGCCGTAGGCCTTGGAGATATCGCCGGCAGCGATCAGTTCCCCATGGTAGTTCGCGAGCTTATATGCGTAGCCGATGTCCACGTCGCCTACACGGTCCCAGTTTTCGCCGTCCCATTGGGCGATCCCCGCCGCGTAAACATCGCCGGCCGAGAGGAACTCGCCGCCGGCGATGAGCCGATCGTTGTAGACCGTCAGCGCCCAAACCCGGAATTCCATGCCCGTTCCGAGCGAATGCCACTGCGATCCGTTCCACGCGCCGATGTAGCGCAGCTCCTGCCCGTCCGATGTCGCTTGAAATTCGCCCCCGACGATCAGTTCATCGCGAAACACCGTCATTGCGAAAATGCGATCTTCGGGCCTGGGCTCGACCAACCGCATCGTCATGCCGTCCCAGCGGCTCAGGCCCCAGCCGCCGATCAGCAGCTCGTCGTGGTACACGCAAAGTGCGCTCACACCCGATGTGGCGCCCGGTACCGGGAGCCATTGCGTTCCGTACAATTGCGCAAGTCCAAAGTCGACGCTGACTCCGTTGCTGGACATCGACCCGCCGGCGAACAGCGCATTGCGATAGACGGCGAAATCCCTGATGACGCCGCGCGAAACCACCCCGGGCGATGAACCGAACGATGTCCATTGGCGTCCGTCCCAGCGCACGACCAGCGATGGCGTTTGATACGTCCGGGTGAACAGCGTGCTGCCGATCAGCTCCCCGTTGAATTCGATCATCGCGCGGAGCGGGCGATGCAGATCCGGCTCGCGGCCAAGGACGCGCCATTGCGGGCTGTATTGCGAGGCATCCCATTGCACGATCGACGATGGAAATGGATCGCCGAGCCACCCGCAAGCGAACAAGCGGCCCCGATATTGGATCAGGTCGTTCGCCGGCATCGAGCCCGAAGGGCCGATCTGAACCCACGCGCCGCGCTCCAAACGCATGATGGACGACGGATTCAGGTACTGACTCGCAATCCTGCCCGACGCGACCAACTGGCCGTCGACGACTTCCAGCGAGCGCACTTCCCGGGACATCTCAGAATAGATCGGCCGCCATTCCTGTCCGTCCCACTCGGCGAGGTTGCTCGCGACGCGCCCGCCGGCCGAGGAGAACGTTCCGCCGACGATGAGCGCGCCGTCGAGAACGGCCATTGCGTGGATGGCGGCGTCAGATCCGCCGGCAACGCCCGTTCCCAGCGGCCGCCAGTCCGCGCCGTTCCAGACGGCGATCGAATCGGCCGGCACGCCGCCCGCGGTGGTGAAATGTCCGCCCGCGACCAATTCGCCGCCATACACCGCCAGCGCCTCGACCTCGCCCTCACCGATGCCGTCGCCGAGCGCGTGCCAGCGCGCCCCGTCCCAGCCCGCCACGCGGCTGATGGGCGTTTCGCCGGAGTAGGTGAAGTCGCCGGCGGCGATCAGCACACCGCCGTGGACGGTCAACGCGCGCACGCGATCGTCCAGCCCTTCGCCGAGCGGCTGCCACGATCGACCGTCCCAGAATGCAATGTGATTCAAGGGCCGATCGTCGGATGCAACGATGTCGCCGGCGGCGACAAGGCGGCCATCGAATACTGTCAACGCATGAATACCTCCATACAAATAGTCCGATTGGTCGATGGCAAGCCCGCGTCCGAATGAGTGCCAGCGGATGCCATCCCACGCCGCGATGCTGAGCGCCGGAATCTCCCGCGCGGTCGAAAACCGCCCGCCCACGACGAGCCACTCGGCCTGCTGCCCGGCGCCGTCGGGATCCCAAAGCGTCATCGCGCGGGAAGGGCCATCGAACGCGCTCAGCGGCGGACCGGGCAGCCAACCCTCGTCACACTGCGCCGCTGCGAACGGTGCGGGGCTGATGAGCGCGATAGCGATGAGCACGAGCAGACAAGTGCGCATAGCCGACCTCCGACGAAAAGGGCGTGGTGATCCGTATTCGTCCGATCGGCCTATTGTTCGTTATATCTTGAGCAAGCTGCGCTTGCCGGGCCCGTTTTGGCGATCGTGGAGATGAAGCACGCTGCCGAGAAAGTACAGGGCGGTGAACGCACGGATTGCGTTCACCGCCCCTGGTCATGACAACGGAAGCCCAAAAACCAGCCGCTCACGTCCGCAGCTTGTCCAGGAACCCCTCCAGCTTCCGCGCCCGTACGGGGTGCTGGAGCTTGCGGATCGCCTTGGCTTCGACCTGGCGGACGCGTTCGCGGGTGACCTTGAAGATCTTGCCGACCTCTTCGAGCGTGTAAGTGTACCCGTCGCCGATCCCGTAGCGAAGCTTGATGATCTCGCGCTCGCGGTAGGTCAGCGTCTTGAGCACGCCTTCGATGCGGTCCTTCAGCATTTCGCCGGTCGCCGAGGTGACCGGGCTTTCGACCTTCTCGTCCTCGATGAAGTCGCCGAAGTAGCTGTCCTCGCTCTCGCCGACCGGGCGGTCCAGCGAAATCGGGTGGCGGCTGATCTTCATCACGCGGCGGGCTTCGCTGACCGGCATCTTGGCGATGTCGGCGATCTCCTCGATCGTCGGCTCGCGGCCGAGATCCTGGAGCAGCTTTTTGCTGATGTTGCGCAGCTTGCTCATCGTCTCGATCATGTGCACCGGAATGCGGATCGTGCGGGCATGGTCGGCGATGGCGCGCGTGATCGCCTGGCGAATCCACCAGGTCGCGTACGTGCTGAACTTGTAGCCGCGGCGGTATTCGTACTTGTCCACCGCGCGCATCAGGCCGGTGTCGCAGGTTTCCGCCGGCCAGCTTGCGCTTGGCGTCTTCGTATTCCTTGAAGACCTGCCGGGCCGCGTCGACGCGGTCGCGCAGCTCGACCGGGTTCTCCATCACCAGGTCGATCAGGCCGTTCAGCTCGTCCTTCATCGCGTCGACGTCTTCGGCCGGCAGCGTCTTGCCGCGCTTGTCCAGGTCGAGCTTGATGTGCTCCATCTTGGAGACCATCGCGTCGAGCTTGCGCATCATCGGCGTGATGCGGCTGGTGCGCAGCGGAAGCTCTTCGAGCAGCGTCACGGCCCGGCGGCGGCGCTGGGTGATGCGCTCGTCGGCGGCTTTGCGGGCGGTCGCGGGCGTGCGGCTTTCGCGCAGCAGCGTCCAATCCTGCTGATTGAGCTCCAGCAGTTTGCGCACCGTCGCCAGGTTCGCCGGCAGACGCTTCATGATCGTGTTCTTGGCCAGGCTCTCCGTGGTGGAGATCTTCATCGTGCGGTCAAACGGCATCCGCCCGTCCGTGACGGCCTGCATGAGGTCGACCGCCTGGTGCATGCAGAAGTCGTTTTCGAGGACGCGGCGACGAAACGCCATGCGCGTCAGCTCGATCTTCTTGGCCAGCGCGATCTCTTCTTCGCGCGTCAGCAGGGGGATCTCGCCCATCTGGGTGAGATACATGCGCACCGGGTCGTCGATCCGCCGGGCGGTGGCCTCGGCCAGATCGGCTTCGGTGACTTCGTCGAGCGCTTCCCCGCCTTCGAGGGCTGTGGGCTTCTTACGGTCGCCTTCGCGCAGCTTCTCGGCCTCGATCTCGTCGATCATGTTCAGGCCGGAGAGCTCGATCTTGTTCAGAACGCTTTCGAGCTTCTCAGGCGAGATCGCTTCGTCGGGCAGACTCTCGTTGAGTTCCTCCCAGGTGAGGTAGCCGCGCGGCCTGGCCTTCTCGATCATTTCGTCCACGATCTGCTCGATCGGGTCGATGCCTATGTGCTGTGTACCTGTCGTCGCCATTCCTGCACTCCCTGGTGCTTGACGCCCGCCGGCCGCCGGTCCAGCCGCTGTTCGGCTCGAGACCAAAGCCCTTCATCCCGCCAGAATGAGGGCGACGGACTAGCGCCGTCCCATCCGCCACAAAATCCGTTCCGTCGGCAGGCATTCGCTGCGCCGCTGCTTGATCCTCAGCATCGCCGCGAAAGCGTCCTGCTGCGCCTCTCGCGTGGCGTTCGCGTCGCGCCACTTCGAGGGGATGTTCTGAATCCTCAACAGCTCCATCTCGGCCGCGACCCGCGCGCACAAAGCGTCGTGCAGCGTCTGCTCGTCGTCGGGCCGACAATGCTCATAGTTCGCTCGCGACCGGAATCTCCGCAAAGTGCGCGAAACCAGGTCGCAAATGTCCGGTGCGTCCAGCGAAGCCAGCAATGCCTCCTGAGACCATGCCTCGCTCAGCTCTGCGAGCCTGCGGATCGTCCCCAATAGCGTTGCCCACGGCGGGCAATAGCAAACCGAGGTCGCCAGGTGCTGGTCCGCACGCTCTGACAAGCTACCGGCGCCGATCACAAAACCGAACAGCTCTTCCACCGCCGACACGAGCCCGCCGGGAAGTCCCCGAACCGATTCGTCGTAGTCGGACTCATCTGACGAAGTGGGTGCCGGCGCCGCCGGCGTTCGCCGGGACGCACCGCGCGCAGTCGCGACTTGCTCATAGATCAGCCGAGTCGGCACATTGAGCAGATCGCTGATTCGTCCGATTACGACGGCCTGCGAGGTCTCATCCAGATGACCGCTCAGACCGCTTTGCGCAACAAACCGGATGAAGCTGTCGATAGCCTCCTTTTGCTTCGCAGGCCCCCCCGCGTCGACGACCGTCCGGATTGAATTCCACTTGAATTCTAGCGCGCCGATCGCTGAATGCAACAAAGACTTGAATGCGCCCGGCCCGGCGGCGCGAATCAGATCGTCCGGATCCTGATCGTCCGGTAATACCACCACGCGAACATCGGCTGGATGGCTGAGCGCGATCTCGACGGCGCGGTCCGCTGCCTTGAGCCCGGCGGCGTCGCCGTCAAAGCACATGAAGATCGTCTCCGCCGCCGGGATAAGCTGCTTGACGTGGGCTTCCGTCAAAGCGGTGCCCAAAGTCGCGACAACATTATCGAACCCCGCCTGGTGGAGCATGACGGCGTCGACGTAACCTTCGACGATGATCGCTTGGCGCGACTTCTCGATCGCCTGACGGGCCACGTCCATCGCGTACAGGATTCGAGACTTGCTGAACAGCGGTGTTTCCGGCGAGTTCATGTACTTCGCCGGGTCGTCGCCGAGCGTTCGGCCGCCGAACGCAACCACGCGCCCCTGTCCGTCGCAGATCGGGAACATCAACCGGTTTCTGAATTTGTCGTACGTTCTGCCGGATTCGCTTGTTACGACCAGGCCGGCGGCAAGCAGATCGTCACGCGAAACGCCCACGCGGCCTGCGGCCGTGATCAGCCCGCTCCAATCGTCGGCGGCAAAACCGAGCGCGAATTTCTCGATGGTTTCGTCCAGCAGGCCGCGGTGCGCGGCGTATGCACGCGCCGCCCGGGCCGAATCCGATTCAGCGAGCTCGCGCCGGAAATGGGAGCGAGCCCAGTCCAGGGATTTTCGAATCAGGTCGCGTTTGGCGGCCAGCGCTCGGTCCGCCTGTGTCTCAGGCTTCAAAGCGATGCCGGCTCGTTTTGCCAGGATGTTCAGCGCCTCGCGGAACTCGACGCGCTGGCTGAGCATGACGAACTTGAAAACATCGCCGCCGGCGCCGCAGGCAAAACACTTGAAAAGTTTCTTTTTCGGCACAACCTCGTGAAACGGGCAGAGGCCGACATAATCGCGCCCGCGGCGGTGGAGCGTGACACGCTCTCCCACCAGGTCGACGATATCCGTCGCCTCTAACACAAGCTCTTTCATAGAGTTATGCATCAACCCGCCGGTCGGAGTTGGATCGCTGAAAGCATGGCTGCCGCCAAGTTTGCCATGCCTCGCCGTTATTACCGGGCGACTCCGTTCGTTACGAAAACTATAGCTCGTGTCTGGCCCAACGCCAAATAAAAGTCGGAATTTGCCGCTCCGTGACCGTGAATCACAAAGCGATAGGACAAAAAGACTTGTGATATCCGCAGCAGGCTCGGATTCCGTCGGCTTGACGGTCCGCATCCGGCATGTCTCGGAATCAGGAAGAGACATATCGGACCTAAAAACGTGCGCGAAAACGCGCTGTTGGTTGTTCACCCTGTTCATGGCAGCCAATCTCCCGTCGAGCTGCCAGGGCGCGCCATGCGGATTCTGCCGATGTAAGAGAGGCGTCTCACGACGGGGCGGCGGCGCGTCTGGCGCGGCTCGCGCCAGGTGCGTCAGCGATCTTCGGAGGTTTCACATGTCAGCCGAGCGGCGGGTCGGTGTGATCTCATTCAAGCTGGGAATCGGGGCCGTACTGGCGATTGCGGCTTTGGGCGGCGGATGCGCTCCCCGGCAGAACGCAAACAGCGTCGAAGTAACCGAGAAGGCGCCGCCGGCAGAAGCGAAAGGCGATTTTACGGGGAAGAGTTGGGAGGCCTCGCCTTCCTCGGCCGGAACGGGGATGCAGCGGAATACCCTTCCGGCGAACGCCTCACAACATACCTTCACCAGCATCGGGCGCGCGTTTGATCCGGATATTTCATCCGACGGACAGATCCTGGCTTTCGCCTCGACGGCGCACTGCGACCATCCCGATGTTTACATCAAGGCGGTTGACGGTTTCGCAGTGACGCAAATCACATCCGATCCAGCCGACGACATTCAGCCGCGGTTCAGTCCGGACGGTCGGCAGATCGTGTTCTGCTCAAACCGCACGGGGAATTGGGATGTGTGGCTCGTCGATCGCGACGGCGGAAACCTGACGCAAATCACGCACGACGCCGCCGACGAGATCGCACCGACATGGTCACCCGACGGCAAACGAATCGCGTTCAGCGCCTGGGGAAGCCGCTCGAATCAATGGGAGATCTGGACCGTCGCCGTTGATCGCCCTGGCACGCGCCGGCACGTTTGCCCGGGTCTTTTCGCGGCCTGGTCGCCGGACGGATCGCGCATCGCATTTCAGCGGGCGCGGCAGCGCGGAACGCGCTGGTTCAGCATTTGGGCAGTCGACCTGATCGATGACGAGGCGATGCACCCGACGGAATTGGCATCCGACGACGGCGCGGCGTGCGTCGCGCCGCGTTGGTCCGCGGATGGGCGATCGTTGGCGTATTCACAGGTTCCGCTCGCCGACGCGCGGGAATCGACCGCGACCCTCTGGACGGTTGACTGCATGGCGGGATTGCGGCGGCAACTGACCGACGACGGACTGACGGCCTTCAATCCAGCTTGGGGCAACGGACGCGTGTACTTCGTGGCGAGCCAGGGCGGCGTCGAGAACATCTGGTCGGTGCCTGGTGGAGCGGCGAGCTCAGCGGATGAAAACGCTGTCACGGCAAATACGCCGACGCAAGCTGCCGGCCGGACCGCCGTTCTCGGCGAGCGCGTAGAGAAGGCGAAACAGCCGGAAAAAGAGCCGGAATAGACGCAGGAATTGTCCTTTCCGCAAGTGGCGACATAGAATGAAACGTGCTCCCATCCAGAGGCGGCTTCTCGGGCTCAAGCGCCTCAAGCAGTACGTGGGGTTCGCATTACGCGCTTGTTTTCCATCGCTGATTTCGCTGGCCGGCTGCGCCCATGTCGATCGTCAGCCGCAACCGAGCGTTGCACCCGAGACGATCTCGGTCGCGGTCGCGCCCGTGCTGAATTTGAGCAACAGCCGCGACTGGGATGTGCTGAAAGTCACCGACCTGGTCGCCTCGGAGTTGCAATCTTTTCCAGGCGTGACGGTGATTCCCGTGAATCGCACCTTGGCGTTGTTGGCCGAGGAAAACAGGGCCGGCGTCGAGTCTGCCGACGATGCGATATGGCTGGCCCGCGAGTTGCAGGCCGATGCGGCGGTGGTTGTCGCGATCACCGAGTACAATCCATACGACCCGCCGATTGTGGGGTTGATCCTCCAACTCTACTCGGTCGGCCGGTCCGGTGTTTCGGCGCTCGATCCGGTGGCGGCGTCGCGCGAGGCGACGGATTTTGCGCCTTCGGCCGAGGCAGGCGGCTCTGGGGGGCCCTTGCAGATTCAGCGCGTGTTCAACGCCTCCGACGGCCGCGTGCTGCGGGAAATGAAGCGCTACGCCGAAGAGCGCAGCGCCCGCGCCAGCGCCTACGGGTGGAGGGTTCACGAAAAATCACAGGAACTGTTCATCCGCTTCTCATTGTGGTCCGCAATCCGGTCGATGTTATGGGCGAGGGCCCAATGCGGCACGGACGCCGGCCTGGGCGCGGACGAGGCGGACGACGGATGAGCCGAGAACAGCGTTGTTTGCAGCTATCCAAAGGTCGCGAGCAATTCGTCTT
>JACRLV010000248.1 GCA_016235145.1 Planctomycetota bacterium | reverse complement strand
GCAGCGCCTCGAACACCTCGACGCTGCGCGGATCGAACGTCGCGCGGATCGTCGCCATCGCCAGCCGATAGTGATGATCAACCCATTCGTGCTCCCAAACCTGGTCCCGCTCGATTTCGTCGGGCGCCGCGGCCGTCGCCAGAACGGCGGTATCAAACGCCTGATCACCCTGTCGGCGTTCGAAATGCCGTGCAATGCCGTTCTTCACGGCTCGCCCGAGGTAATGACGAAATCGGCCCTTTTGGGGGTCGTATTCGAACCCCGGCAGCGAGCGCGTCAAGTTCAGCAGCACGATCTGCCGCACATCTTCGGCGTCGCTGGGCTGGAGACCGCGGACGCGGCAATAGCCGAGAATCAGATCGCGATATTTCGCGTCAAACTCCCGCCACGCCGCGTGATCGTTCGGATCGCGCACGCGCGCCAAGAGCGAAGGTTGGGTCGTCTCGTAGTTCATCGGGCCTTGAACACCTGAGTCGTCAGGGATTGTAGCGGCGCCGCGCGCCGGCGCTTGGGATTCTGATGGACCGCAGCCGCCCACGGCTGCTCCCCTCACCCCGGCCCTCTACCGGAGTACCGGGAGAGGGAGAAGCGGACCGCGCCCGCGCGCCGCCGCCGGTTCGCGCGCCGCCGCCGGTTCGCGCAAGGTCGACTACACGTCGCAGATCGCCGCCGCCTGGCGCATCGACGCCGCCGGGTCGCGCTTCGGCACGAATTCCTGCGCCAGATAGCCCGTGAATCCCGCATCGACGATCGCCTGGCAGATCGTCCGGTAGTTGAGTTCCTGCGTTTCGTCGATCTCCGCCCGTCCCGGCACGCCGCCGGTGTGGAAGTGCGCGATGTGCTGGAAGTTGTCGCGAATCGTCTGGATGACGTCGCCTTCCATGCGCTGCATGTGGTAAATGTCGTAAAGCAGCTTGAACCGCGGCGAGCCGACGCCCTTCACGACCTCCACGCCCCAGGCCGTGTGGTCGCACTGGTAGTCCTTGTGGTCCTTGCTGTTCAGCAGCTCCATCACGATCGTCACGCCCAGTTGCTCCGCCAGGGCCGTGATTCGCTTCAGGCCGGCGATGCAGTTCTTCGCGCCTTCCGCGTCCGGCAGCCCGTCGCGATTGCCGGAAAACACGATCATGTTCGGAATCCCCGAGGCTCTCACGAGAGGCAGCAGGCGCTCCGCCTCCTTCACGAACGCATCGTGGTTCTCAACGCGGTTCCAGCCCTTCGGGATCGGGTTCGGCCCGTTCGCGACCGCGCAGGTCAATCCGTATTTCTTCGGAACGTCCCATTCCTTCTCGCCGAGCAACTCAACGGACTGGTACCCGATCTCCGCCGCCGTCTTGCACAGATCATCCAGCGACATCTTGCCGTAGCACCAGCGGCAGACGGACTGTTTCAACCGCCCCTTGAGCTTGCCGCCGGGCGTGGGCTGTGCGGATTGGGCGCTGGCCATGGCGGCGGTGCCGGCCGCGGCGACGCTGCCTGCGAGAAATTCACGACGGTTCATGGCGTCTCCTGAAGGCGAAGGTGTTGCTGATCACCCCGAATGCTAACCGAGCCGTCGCGCAACGCGACGCGGTTCAATTCGGGCCGTTGACGATCGGCAGCGGCGTGCCGATCGCGGCCGGCCCGGCGGATTCGCCGGTTATCTCGTCAGTCTGCTCTTCGTAGCAGATTTCGGCCGCGGGGACGTTGTCCTCGGCCTGGCGGAGAATGAAATAGGTCTCCGTCGCGCCGGCGAAGAAGTACGACATCGCGAACGCTGCGACCAGCGCCACGATCAGGAACACCCAAAGGCCGATCAGGAAGGCGCCGACCGCCTCCGACCCGCTCATGGGGGCGTAGCCGATCACGCCCCACATCGGCGGACCGTCGAGGGAAGGAAGGAGCGACAGATCCTGCCACTTCGGCATCCACCACATCGCATCGAGCCGTCCGATCGTGGATGTTTCCGAACTGCTGCGCAGCAGGTTCATGCCCGCGCCGATGCCGTCGTGCGTCAGCTTCAGCACCAGAACCGCGACGACCCGGGCGGCCAGCAGATAGACCCCGCCGACCAGCGAAAGCAGCGAGAAACACAAAGCTGCCAGCCCGTGGCGCTGGAACATGTACGCGCAGCTGCGCTGAAGAGCGTCGAACGTGTCCGAGCCCTCGACCGCGATCGTCGGCCACATCATCGGAAATCCGACGATCAACAACAGCAGGAAGAAAGCTGCCGCCGCGCCGCCGAATATCGCCAGGAAGAACGTCAGGCCGGAGAGCAGCGGTCCGATGTAGGGAATGGCCCCAACGATGCCGCCGATGGCCAACAGGAGGCAAATTCCCAAGACAAGACCTACGCAGGCCAGCGGCGCGCCGACCAGTGCGGCGTAGCGCCGCCGCATGAAGGCGAATGCCGGGTTGAATTCCGGGAGCTCCTCGCGCGCGACGGTGATGGCCGTCAGGCGGCAGATGGTTCCCAGGAGCGGCGCGCCGACCAGCAGCACGAGCACGCCGAACAGCGCTGCATAAAACGGACGCTGCGTTGCGAGCCAGAGAATTCCCTTGGCGGACGTCACGACGCTGCCCGCTAGCGCCGGGTCGTGGTCGAGCCCGCCGGCCTGCATGCCCCAGCGGCCGTTCATTACGCCATGCACAGCCCCCGCCATGCAGCGCATCTCGTAATGCAGCAGCGAGGCGAAGGGGCCGCGGGCAGCCTGCTGGCGGCGCGTCACATCCGCCCGCACGCGCTCCAGCAGTCGTCCGAGCCGCTGCGTCTCTTCGCCGCGCTGGCCGACGGTTATCGCCGGGTCGGCGGCCAGCACGCGCTCCAGCGCCGCCGAAGCGGACACTCCCGGATAGGGGTGCTCCGCGCAGCCGCGCAGCGCGAATCGGACGGTATCCGCCATCCGTCGCAGCGCGGCCGCTTTGAGGTGTTTTTCCGCAGCGGAGGGCTGCTGATGGGCGGCGATCGCCGCGCGGCCTTTCGATTCGCGCTCATCCACCAGATTGAGCGCGGCCTCGATGTCTTCCTTTGGCGCCGGTTCCGCTGAGACGGCCGCCGCCCGGGCGAACTCGCGCCAAGTATCGAACGTAGCGGCGTCGAGCGTCGCGTAGGCGCGAATCTCATCGCCGGCGGTCGGCACGTGGGCCGCTCCTGAAGGACTGGATGCGATCGCGGCGGCCAGCACGCCGTGCCCGCCGAACACCCAAACCCAATCCAACAGCCGGCCAATCAGATAGGTGCAGGCGACGAAAAGCAGACCCACGCCGAGCGGGCCAAACGCAAGCGCCCGCCAGATGGTCCCAAACAGGCGAGTGATCGGCGTCACTTCCGCCCAGCGGACGCTGCGAACTTCCACGCTGTGCTCGGGCATGGCCGGGCTCCGAAGAATAGACGCACAATCCGCACGCGCCGCCGAGGCGCTCGCGCGGGGCGATATTATCAGGTATCAGGTACGGTGCGGCAAACAGGATTTCGATCACGACGGTTCGTACGACGTCAAACCGTCCCGAAGATCTCGCCCAGGCCGATCGCCGCGAGCAGCTTGTTTTCCCGCCGATGCATTCGAACGAAATCTGCGCGGGCGCGGTCGTCATGGCCGGCGAGGTGCAGGACGCCGTGGACGACGTACAGCGCCAGTTCGGCCGCCACGCCGTGTGTCCGCGCGTTGCTGGCGGCGACGTCGCGGCAGACGACGATTTCACCCAGCACGATGCCGCGTCTTCGATCTGATCCGTAATCGAAAGTGAGCACGTCGGTCGCGCCGGCGATGTTCAGCGTCCGCTTGTGCAGCGCCGCCATGCGTCGCGCCCCCACGACGACGATCGACAGCTCGCCATGACGGAAGTCTTCGCATTGCAGGGCATGAGCCGTTGCGCGGCGAAGCAAGACAATCGTCGAACGCGCGACAGGCAAAGTGCAGGAAATCTCGACGGAAAGTTGGTGCGGCGTGGTCGTCGGCTTGGTGCGCGGACGCGGCGAGCGGCGCTTCACGAAACGCTCCGCACGGCGCTCTTGCGCGATTCGCGCTCGTCCTCTTCGTCGCTTTCCGGATAGACGATGCGGGAGTGGTAGATGCCGCAGAGCGATTTGACCAGGCTGCGCTCGACGACCGCCAGCTCCTTGAACGTCAGGTCGCACTCGTCGAGCTGGCCGTCGAGCAGGCGCTTGCGGACGATCTCGCGGACGACGTCTTCGATTCGCGACGGCGTCGGCTCGCTCATGGCCCGCACGGCGCCTTCGACGCCGTCGGCGAGCATTACGATCGCAGTCTCGCGCGACTGCGGCTTCGGGCCCGGATAGCGGTATTCCGTGTCGGAGATTTCGCGGTCGTCCGGTTTTCGCTGCCGGCTGGCTGCATGATAGAAGTACTCGACCAGCGTCGTGCCGTGATGCTCGGCGATGAACGGCTTCAGGGCGTCGGGGATGTGGTACTCCCGGGCCATCTCGATGCCGTCCTTCACGTGATTGATGATGATCAGGACGCTCATCGCCGGAGACAGCCGCTCGTGTCGACTGGCCTCGCCGGCGGACTGGTTCTCCACGAAGTACTCGGGTTTGTTGGTCTTTCCGATGTCGTGGTAATAGGCGCCGGCGCGCGCGAGCAGGCCGTCCGCGTCGATCGCTTCCGCGGACGCCTCCGCCAGGGCCCCGACCAGCAGGCTGTGGTTGTACGTGCCCGGTGCGTCGGCCGCCATCATGCGCAGCAGCGGTTTGTTGGCGTCGCACCATGCCAGCAGCGTCATGCCCGTTCTGACGCGGAACACGCGCTCGATGATCGGCAGCATTCCTTCCACCACGAACGCCGCCAGAAGCGCCGTGCCGCCGGCCGCGATCGCAATCAACAAGACGTACTGCCACGATTGTCCTTCCACCACGCCGAGGCACGCCGAGGTCGAAGCGGCGACCAGGCTCGCCAGCAGGCCGACCATCACGATTCGTCCGCGGCTTCGCACTTCACGCAGGCCGAACACGAACGTACCCGACACAGCCAGCAGCAGGACGAAGTGGCCGATCCCGCCTTGCACCGCAAGAGTAATCAAAGCCGCCAGCCCTGCGCTCAGGGCGAACACGACTCCCGGCCGGTAGACCACGGCGAGGATCGCCGCCGCCAGCGCCTGATAGCCGACGGCGACGTGCCGCGGCGCCTCCGTGTCCACGAACGTCCAGCGGGACAGGCCCAGGAGGAGCAGGACGACGATCGCCGTCATGGTCCGCCGCAGAATCGACCCGTGCTCGTCCTCCTGATAGCGAGCCACGTAGACCAGGACTCCGAACGCGACCAGGCACGCCAGGAAACTGCGTCCCAGGGTCTCGGGCAGAAAGTACCAGCGGGCTTGCGCCAGGCGTTGCCGGAGATAGCAGGCCTGTTCGACATCGAGGAGGTTGCGTTCCTCGCGCGTGACGATGCCCTGGTCCGCCAAGGCGTCTCCCACGGTGTACTTGAGATACTGCGTCGCGACCGATTCCTGCGCCTGGAGCATCAGGTGGTTGGTTCGATCACTGTCGAAGCGATAGACCGGCCGCAATGCGTCGCCGCTTTCGTTGGACAACATCGCCAGCAGCGAGCTGTGCATGCCGGCGCGGAGCGGCGCCGGGAAAGCCTGCGCCGCGTCTTCCAGCAGACGGTCGATCGCCTCATGGTCGTTGGTGTACGCGAGCTGGGCAACGCTGCACGTCCGGTCGGCCTGCCCATCCGCCGAGAGGATTGCGCGGGTCGCAGTACGGCGGACGCTGGCGGATTCCGGTTCGACCAACGGCCGGGAGCGGAGAATCTGAAGCGCCTGCTCCACCGCTTTGTCATATTCCGACGTGTCTTCCAGCAAAGCCAGCCGCAGGACTTCCGCGACGGCTGCGTCATCCTTCAGCAGCACTTTGTTCTTGGCGCAGTCCTCACGCAGCTTGGCGGGGTCGTCCCGATCCGCCTTTGCCAGGTTCAGGGCGTTCTTCAACCGCCCGCGAATGTCGTCGATCAGCGTGGCATCGAGCGCGTAGACGTTCGGCGAACTGTCGCGGGCGCGGATCCGCACGTCGCGCGTCTGCTGGGCATCTTCCAGCTCGAAGTCGACGCGCGCGGTCATCGTTCGCGGGAGGCTTTCGCCGACGCGAATGGCCGTCTGCGGCCCGCCGGCGGAGAGGATCAGGCAGACCGCGGCCGCCGTCAGGAGCATCACGGCCAGCCAACTCGGGTCGAGCTTCTCGGCGAGGTAGGTGTACCAGGTCCCCACGCGCTCGGCGCGCGTGCGGCGGATTTCGGTCCGCCGGACGGATTGACGGGAAAATGGCCACATTGGCATCAATTCGACCTACGCCGGGCTGCGGCTGATCCGACGGTTCCGCGTCAAGGTCGGCCCGCTAACTCCCGTTCGTATTATAGGACGGGCGCGAACTCTGCGCCGACCGCCCGCTGGGTCCGGGTGATTGCTCCCGTCCGTATCATCGTAGATCATCTCTGTGGCACTGGCGAAATTGTACTTTTCCGCGACTTGGGGGTCAAAATGTCCAGCAGGGCCCGGCGCCTGACGAAGGTCAGGGCGGAGTGGTCGCCGCTTGCGGGGTTATTTCACGGGCATTGCTCGCCGAACAAGCTGAGCAAAAGGGCCAGGTCGACCATATCGACGTCGGCATCGCCGTCGATATCGTCGGCGCCCGAGCTGAGACCGAACTGCGTGAGAAGCAGGGACAAATCGCTCAGCCCGACCAGGTTGTCGCCATCGCGATCCGGGCAAACGCAGCCGTAGCGCATCACGGAAACGAAATTCGTGCCGCCGCCCGAGGAGAACTGCCTGACGGCGTAGAACTTCAGTCCGTCGCCGGCGTCGAACTGCTCGATCGCATTAATGTAATTGCCCGCACCATTCGTGTAGGGAATGCCGCCGCCGACCGGTCGCCAATGCTGGCCGTCCCAACGCGCCAGATCCGTCACGGAGTCGTCGCTGATCGCATCGAAATCACCGCAGACATGGACCGCCGGTCCGCCGCCGGTGTCGAGCCATCGAAAACCACCGACGTATTTGTCCTGATTCACGAAGACGCCCAGGCGCTCCCAGTTCTGGCCATCCCAGCGCGCGATCGAGCCGGGCTGACCGCCGATCTCGGTGCACCAGCCTCCGACAAAGAGCCTAGGCCCGGCGCCCTCGTCGATGACGGCCAGGGCTGTGATTCCCGGCTCCATCCCGTAATAGCCGACTCCGCCAATGCCGCCGCCGACTTCGCTCCAGTTTGTGCCGTCGTACTCGGCCAAGCCGCGGGCGGTCGTTCCATCCACGGTCGTGAATGCACCGCCGAAGTAAAGCGCCGGCCCCGTACCACCGTCGAAGACGGCAAGCGCGGACGGTCCCCAACGCGCCGGAGCGTAGGCGATGCGGGTCGTCGTGGCGCCGTCGTAGCGATAGACTTCGCCAAACGACGAGAAGAAGAATGCCGGTCCGTTTGCGTCCGTGAAACGCACGATCGAAAAGACGCTACTGCCGGTGTAGCTCAATTGCGTGACAGACACACCGTTCCAGCGGTACAGGCCCCTCTCGGTGCCGAGATAGAGTGCCAGGCCGGTGCCGTCGTCGAAAAGGCCCGCAGCGTGAATAGGGTTGCCGCCGCCAACCGACATCTGCGTCCAGGTGGTCCCGTTCCAGCGCGACAGACTGTTCGGTCCGCCGATGAAGAGCGCGGGACCGCTGCCGTCGTCCCAAGGGACCAGTGTTGAGTACCAATTTCGGGAGTAATTGGGCCGCCCCCGAAGACTGGTCCAGACGGAGGCACATTCCTGCGCCGTGGCGATTGGACCGTACAAAACGAGCACGGCAAAGGCGGCGAGCGTGAGCCTCGACAGTTTGAGTTCTCGCACGGTGGATCCTCCAAAGGCATCGCGAGCGTGAATGCGATTCGCTGCGCAGCGGGAATCCGCTCCGCGAATCCAATCCGACTGAGTGTGTACATTTCCTATTCTATGTGTCCCGCTCACGGAGTCAATCGGTTCGGTTCTTCTCTACCAAATTTCGGCCTTGTGTGTGCAAGTGTGTTGCGGGTAACCGCTTCCGACGGGTTTGTTGCGCGGAGCGCGGACGGCACCATCGGCGCCGGCAGGCGGCGCCGTCCTGCGTCCTTCGCCTGCTGGGCTACATGCCGTAACTGAGTTCTGCTCCTGATTTGAACGCGATTCGCTGCCAAACACGGACGTCCAGGACATGCCACGGTCGGCGCAATCAGCCAAATCACTAACCGTGAGTGGGGCGCGAACTCTGCGCCGACCGCCCGTTCTCGGCGGTGTAGCGGCCGACGATCCGTGATACCAGCCGGTGACGAACGATATCGGTTTCCGTGAGCCGCAGAACCGCGATTCCGTCCACGCCTCGCAGCCGCTGCTCCGCATCGATCAGCCCGGACGGCTGGTCGGGGTCCAAATCGACCTGGCTGTCGTCGCCGGTCACGATCATTTTGCTGTGATGCCCCAGCCGAGTGAGAAACATGAACATCTGGGCCGGGGTGGCGTTCTGCGCTTCGTCGAGGATGACGACGGCGTTGTTGAGCGTGCGGCCGCGCATATACGCCAGCGGAATGACATCGACGATGTCGCTGACCATGAACCGCTTGAGCTGGTCGTAGGTCATCATGTCGTGCATCGCGTCGAACAACGGCCGCAGGTACGGATTCACCTTGGCCTGCAAGTCGCCCGGTAGGAAACCGAGCTTCTCGCCCGCCTCAACCGCGGGCCGCACGAGCACGATCTTCTTCGTCTTTCCGGTTTTGAGCAGATTGACCGCGATCGCGACGGCGAGATAGGTCTTTCCCGTTCCGGCGGGTCCGAGGCAGAAGGTCAGGTCGTGCTCGAGCATCGCCCGCACGTATTCGCGTTGGCCGACCGTGCGGGGCGAAATCGCTTCGCGGGTGAAGACGCGGATATTGCTTGGGTCGGCGCCATTGTCGGCCTGATCAAACTCGGCGAGGACGTTTTCGACTGTTTCTTCGTCCAGCGGCTGGCCGTCTCGGCTCAATTCCTGGAGCTTTTCCAGCACGGCGGCGGCTTTCGCCACGTTCGATGGCTCGCCGAGGAAACGCACCGTCGCGGCGCGAGCCTGGACCCGCACGTTGAGGTGGTCGCGAATGACGCGCAGATTGCGATCGCCGGCGCCGAACAACTCGGCCCGTCTTTCCGGCGCCAACAGAGTGACCGATAGCTCCATGCCCATAGGCTAAGGTGTGGAGCAAAGAAACGGCAAGCGTCCGGCAGGGCGCGGGGTGTTTGGTTCGATCGACAAGTGAGCTTGGGGAGGCATGTTCGGTTCAACGACGAGCCGCAAAACAAAACGGGCGGTGGTCGGTGGGCGCCGGGGGGGTGGGTCGCCACACTCGATCAATCCGCCCTGGAGTTCGTTGACTGGCCGCAATCTAGGCATCTCAACGACCCGTTCGCAATAGGGAAAACCCTAAATCGTAGCGATTTTTCACCCGACCTTGTCGTTCGCCGCCATCCGGCGCGATCGGATCTGTGAGGGGGCAATCGCGGCGCGCGTGAACGTCCGTTCGCAGATGGCGGGCGGCCGTACGGCGTCGCATTGGTTGGGGCAGGGCGCCTCAGCAACCGCAGGAGCCGAAACCGGTACAAGTACGCGGCTGGGCTCGCACCGCATGCGGCGATACCATCGACGCTTAGGAACGGCCTGCGGCGATCGGAGCGAGCCCGCCGGATCGCCGCCACGGCGCCTGAACGCGAGGATTCGCCATGAATCGAACGGGGTTGAGGCCGCTCGCAGCGTTGCTCGTGTCCGGATTCGCGTACCTGCTCGTGGCGGCGTCGTACAGCCAGGAACCAACCCCGGCATCTCGACCAGCCGTCAATCGGCCAGCCCGAGCGGCGGCGAGCCGTCCGACTGCAAGCCAACCCGGTTCCAAGCCCGCGTCTCGCGCGGCTGCGGCGACAAGACCGGCTGCGACGTCCAAGCCGGCGGCAACCCGCGCGGCGGGGTCGCGGGCCGAGCCGACGCACACGGCGGCTCCGCCGACCGAGTCGGGTGCTCTCGAATCGAAGACGGGGGCAGTCGAAGAAGGGCGCCGCACGGCGCCGCCAGTCGCGGAAAAAATCCAGCTCGAAGGCCCGGCCAAGCTGCTCGAAAAACTGCCAAACCGGACGGTGCTGGCGCCGCTTTCGGCGTTGCGGCCGGCCTTGAGCGGCTCCACGCTCACGTGGATCGCGGTCGTCATGATCCTCGCGCTGACGCTCCAGACTCGGCCGTTGTTCAGGTGGCACAATCTCGACGGGATCATGCTCGCGCTCAGCGCCGTGGCGCTTTCCGTGCGCGGAGAGACCGCGTCGTTGGGGCCGACGGGGCCGACGCTGCAACAGTGGTCGTACCTCGTGCTCACGCTGATCGCACTGTACTGGGTCGCGCGCGGCGTGCAGGTCGCGTTCGCGCGGACTCTGCCGGGCTTCGGTCCGAACGTCAGCGAGGGCGCGATGACGATCTTCGTGATCGCCGCCCTGGCGATGGGGCTCAACTCCGTTGTCTACTCGCCGCTGAGCGAAGCGTCGCGTGACGCGCTGGCGGGCGGGATTTACATGGCGGAAACCGGCCGCCTTCCATACGGCGAACTCCCCGGTCGGGAGGCGCGCTCGCCATTGCTGTACACGGTCTACGCCGGCGCGGTGAAACTGCTGCCGCCGTCGAACAGCGACGGGCCGATGGTGTGGGCGAACCGGGCGCAATGGCTCACGGCGGACCGCATGTCGGCGGTCGACCCGAATGCGGCTCGCATGGTTAACGGAGCGCTCTTCGTTCTTCTATTCGGCGGCGTGGCGTGGCTTGGACACCGGCTGCATTCCGTCGCGCTCGGCCAAACGCTGGTTGTGCTGCTGGTCGTGTTTCCGGGAACGCTGGAGTGCCTCTCGCAACCCGATATTCTGCTGCCGGCGACGCTGTTGGCGTGGAGCCTGGCATTTCTGACCGTGCCGGTCGTTGGGTCGTTTTTCGCGGCGCTGCTGTTGGTTACTTCCGGGCTGGCCTGGCCGTGGGCGTGGCTCGGGCTGCCGCCGCTGCTGGCCTTTGCGCTGCGCCGCGGCTGGCACGGGTTCAGCGTGGTTCTGGCGACGCTCGCGTGTCTGGCCGGTATGACGCTCGGGCTGCGATATCACGTCCGACCGACGCTCCCGCGGGTTGATGGGGCTCTGGCTGCGGCCGGATTTCAGCCGAACTTCGTCGCGAATCTGGACGAATCGGGCGCGGTGGCGATTGAAAAGGCCGCCGAAGCGAAACCGCCGTCGGCGGATTTCAAGGCGCGGCTTTGGCAGGCGCTGCTGCAAGCCGAATCGACGCCGGTCGATTCAAACGCGCACTTCGGGCCGAGCATTGATCCCCAAAGCGTTCTGTTCCGCGGCCTCGAAGTCGCTCCGGCGGCGCGACCGAACGTGCAGGAGGCCTATCGAAAGGCAACCGCCGAGCTGCCGCACGCGGCATACCTGGCCACGGCGCTCCGCAGCGTTCTTGAGTGCGTGCAGTTCCCTGAAACGCGCGGCGCGAGCGCGTTGCCCACGCCTTGGAAGCTCTGGTTCGAAGGCGGACCGGACGGCGAGCAAGGGAGCGTGCTCGCGCGGCGCATCGGGAAGGGCCTGCTGGGGCTCATGGTGCTGTTGCTGTGCGTATTCATGCTGCGCGGGCCCCGGCCGGAGCGGCACCAGCTTTTCGGCGCGCTCCTGGCCGTGGCGGCGGGCGCCGTGCTGGCGTCAGAAACCGGCGCGACGGCAAATTGGATCTGGCTCATGCCCGCGATTCTCGCACTGCCGGCATTGCACGCGAGTGCGTCGGGCGGGCCGAAACCGATGGCCACGCCCGCGCCGCGCACCGGACCGCCGGCGTATCCGCTGCGGCCGTCGTCGTCTTTGCTGATCGCCGATCAGCCTGAGCCGCGGATCTCAGTTGAAAAGTAGCGTCGTTCGTCGATGCCTGGGGCGGCTGACGCAGTCGGGCGAATGCGGTCCATCGGCGGCAGAACCGTTGCGCCCGGCCTGCGTACTGCACATAGGCCGCAGAAACCCGGGCAGCGAAGTACGTCGTGGGGTCGGCCGCCCGCCGGTCGTGCAGGGGCTGCGTCGGATGGGTGCATTCGGATTATCTCTGTTTTTGATAGTGGCAAAGCGGCCCGCGGCCGGTAGCCTACGGGTCGACGTCGACGGCGACTGGGTCGCGTACAGCGAGGGCCCCGTCGCCGTCACCGCCGGAAGCGCCGAGCCCCGCAAACTCTGGATCTACGCTTCGACGATCAAGGAAAACGGCAGCGGCAACCTGGAGCTGACGGCCTACGACGAGAACAACATCGCATTCTCGCTCGGGTCCGCCATTCGCCCGGACATCGTCGGAAGCGACGCCGAGATCGTGCTGGACATCAGCGGCGCGCCGTGCGATGGTCTCCGCGGGCTGGATCGATTCAGCGAATACTCGAGCTTTTCGTCCAGCTTCGGCCAGAAACCCTACTATCGCGTCGTCTGCGTTGCGGCGCTTCCGTTTCGCTCGCTGCCGGATCGCTGGTTCGGCCTCGAAGCGGCCACCACGATCGTCTGGGACGAGCCCGATCCGGACGCACTCTCAAATGAACAACTCACGGCGCTCAAGCAGTGGGTCCGCGCCGGCGGCAAGCTGGTTCTGGGAATCGGCCCGTCCTGGCTGAAGCTCCAGAAAAGCCCGCTGGCCGAAATTCTCCCGCTCAAGGGCGATGCCCAGCCGGTCAGCACTGCCTACCTTCAGTTCTTCGCCGGACGGTACGTGGCGGGCGGCAAGCCGAGCGCGTTCAAGACGCCGCTGAGCGTAATCGCCGCGGAGCCGACGGCAGACGCAGTGGTGACGCTGCGGGACCGAACCGCCGAGAACCTGGACGTCAATCTGGTCGCGATGCGCTGGGAGGGCTCGGGGCGGGTGATGACCGTGGCGTCGCGCATCAGCGATCTGGCGGCGGTGAACCCGCAACTGCGCTTCTACCGCGAGTTGGTGGACGTAACGACTCTCCCAGAGACTTTTCGCAAGAACGAAGCCGAGCACGCCTATGCGATCCGCACCGCCGGCCTGCATGACGAGATCGTGCGGCCGACTGAATTCGGCCGCGTCGCCAGCATTCGCCTGTTGCTGGCGTACACATTTGTGATTGCGTACGGGCTGCTGGCCACGTTTGGAAGCTGGATGTGGCTCTCGCGGCACAAGCAGACCACGTTGAGCTGGACCGTGTTCGCCGGCTTCGCGGTAGCGGCGAGCTTCCTGGGCATCGCGGCGGTTTCGATCTTTGGAGGTACGGACGCGGTCGCCGGCGTGAGCGTGGTGGATCTCCATTCGGGCGCCACGGATGCGCGGGCCCGTGTCTGGTTTGGATTCAAGAGCTGGGTCAGACAAAGCGTGAACATCAGCTTGCCCGGTCCGAACAACTACCTGCGGCCGATGGGGACGGGGCCGGGCACCGTGAGCGCCTATGCGACGCCCGCGCGCTACACGGCGCAGCCGGAGCGGGCCATGCTTCTCGGAACGCCGATGCGGGCCACGCTGAAACAGTTTGAAGGATATTGGGAGGGCAAGCTGGATGGCCCCGTCCGGGCGAACCTGACCGCGGACCGAAGCAGCGGACGCATCACGCCGGAGAGTTGGATCAGCAGCGACCTGAGCGCGGACATTCGCGGCGGCTACCTGCTTTACATCGATCCGCGCGTCAAGAGCCTGGACGGCGTGCCGGCCCGGGCGGCCGTTCTGGAGAACACCTCGTTTCGCGGCGCGAAGCTGCGTGAGCGAGACGTAGCGAAAGATCTGGCTGCGGCCGGACTGAACGTCCTTGTTGTTCGGATCGGTCCGCTGAAGACCGCCGAGCGGATGACCTCCATCGGCAGAACGTGGTACCGCGACTTCGACACGCTTTACGAGCGGTGGATTGCCGCCGGCGAAAAACCGAAGGACGAGCCGTTGTTGCCCACGCTTTGGCAGGAGCAGAATACGCAGTGGCTGCCGAGCATCGCGCCGACGCTCGGTGTGCTCGGCGGCCGCGAAGACGCGAACACGGCGGCCTTGCTGATGGCTTCGACGCGGAGCCTCTACCTGCACAACAGCGGCGGCGATTTCGACGCCGTCGGCGTGGCGGTGACCAGCGAAGGCGTAACCGAGCTGGACGTAACGCACTGGCTGACGCGCGGCCAGGCGATGCTGCTGCTGTCGTCCGACGAGCCGGGGCCGGCGAAGCTGAACATCGGCGACAGTCCGCGGAAAGCGCGGGAGGGCCGGACGTTGTATCGGGTGCGCGTGCCGATCAACTACACCGGAGCTGCTCCCGGTGGAAGCTGATAACGTGAAGCGGCGGCCGGTTTGACGAAGCATGGCGACAGCGAAACAGGGCGCGAAACCTCGTGATTATTCAGACGATCAACCTGACGAAACGCTACGGCAAGCTGGTGGCCCTGAACAACCTGCACCTCAACATCGAGGAAGGCGAGTGCTTCGGGTACATCGGCCCGAACGGGGCCGGCAAGACCACTACCATCCGCATCCTCTCGACGCTGCTCCAGCCGACCTGGGGCGAGGCGCGGGTCTGCGGCCACGTGGTCGGCTATGAGTCGCGGAAAATCCGCCCGCTGATCGGCTATGTGCCCGATTTCTTCGGCGCGTAGGAAGACAT
>JACRLV010000211.1 GCA_016235145.1 Planctomycetota bacterium | reverse complement strand
GAGTGAACGGAACGCGACCGCCGCCGCTCCTTCGATCGCCGCACAGCGCGACGCGGCACCGGTGCTGCTGCGCGGCGCGCGAATCGCGAAACGTTACCAGATGGGGCCGTCGTCGCTGCGTGTGCTCGAACAGTGCGACCTCGACGTGCGCGAGGGCGAATTCGTCGCGATCATGGGCAAGTCCGGCAGCGGCAAGAGCACGCTCCTGCACCTGCTCGGCGCGTTGGACGTGCCGGACGAAGGCGAGGTGCTCTTCGGCGGCGAGTCGGTCTCACAACCGATCAGCGCGTCCGCGGGTTGGGCGGCCCGAATCGACGGTTTTATTCGCCGCGGCAAACTCGCATCGACCTTGATGCACACGGGCTTGCTGGCCGCGGTCGCCGGGCTCTGCGGCGGTCTGGGCACGCTGCTTTTCTCGCTGTTCGGCGGGCCGGCCACGGCCAGAGTGCTCATGCTGATCGGCTCGCTTTGCGCCGGCGTGGCGGCGATGGCCCTCTTGAGGCCGACGCTGCACCAGCAGCTTGAGCGGACGCGGGTCGCGTATCGCCGGCGGCGTTTCGGCTTCGTGTTTCAGTTCTACCACCTTCTGCCGGAATTGAGCGTGCTCGAGAATGTGATGCTTCCCCGGCAGGTCGCCTGCGGCTTTTTCGGCTGGTCGCGCGAGCGTGTCGCGGCCGAGACGGACGCGCGGCGCGTGCTCGAGCGCGTCGGGCTTGCGGAGCGGTTGAATCACAAGCCCGCGGAGCTTTCCGGCGGCGAGCGGCAGCGGGTCGCGATCGCCCGCGCGCTGGTGCATCATCCGCGCGTCCTGCTGGCGGACGAACCGACCGGCAACCTCGACGCCGAAGCGGGCGCCAACATCATGCGCATCCTCTGCGGCCTGCGCGGCGAAGGGCAGACGATCGTCATGGTGACGCACGATCCGACGATCGCCGCGAACGCGGACCGCGTGCTGGTGCTGGAGCGCGGGCGGCTGCGGCCGACGTAACAGTCGGGATCGCGCGGCTGCGGGATTGGCTCTCAGCGCCTTCGAGCCCAGGCGATCGCCAGCGTGTCGCGCACATTGTCGGAAAATCCGCCGAATGTTGGCCGCAACAGATAGTTGCCGGTCTTGAAATAGACCGGAATGATCGGCATTTCGTCCACGCACAGCAGTCTCTCTGCCTCACGGAAGCGGTCGAAGCGCACCTGCTCATCGACGGCGCTGAGCGTCTCGCCGATCAGCCGGTCGTAGGTCTCGTTGCTCCAGCCGGTCCGGTTCTGGCTGTTGCCGCTGGTGAACATCTCCAGAAACGTCGCGGGATCCATGTAGTCGCCGTACCAGTCGCTGCGAACGACGTCGTAGTCCAGGGCGCGGATGCGCTGTGCGAGCACCTTTCGCTCCATCACCTCCAACTCGACGCGCAGGCCCAGCGACCGCTCCCACATGGCCTGAATCGCCTCGACGATTCGCTTCTGCTGCGGCGGGTCGGACGCGTACGCCAGACGAATCAGGCGCGACGCCGGATCAAATCCGCTCTTCCTCAACTCATCCCGCGCCAACTCGACGCATCGCTCGAAGGGCAGCTCGTGCAAGCCGTCGCCGCGCATCTCCGACGCCAGCCCGACCGGCGGCTGATAGTGGATGATGCTCCCGTCGGCGGCGGTGCGCGGCATGAGCGCCGCCGCCGCCCGCGGCACAAACGTGTCCGCCGGCGTTTCGCCGAGCCCCAGCACCGCGTCGCAGATCGAGCGGCGATCGATCGCCAACGCCAACGCGCGGCGCAGTGCCGGATTGCTTTCAAACGGCTCACGCCGGCAGTTCACTCGAAGAAAGAACGTGGAGTAGCGCGGGCCGACGTGAAAGTCGGTCCGCCGGCCTGCGTCGCTCTCCCTGCGCAGCACCGTGCCCACCTCCGGCTCGACGCCGCGCACCAGGTCCACGCGGCCCGTCTCGTACGCCAGCAGTTGCGCCGCCGGGCTCATCGCGACGGCAATCTCAATCGTCTCGACGCCCAGCGACGCCCGGTCCCAATAGTGCGGATTCCGGCTCAACAGCAGGCGTCGCTTGAACTCCCAGCGATGAAGCCGAAACGGTCCGTTGCAGACGAGGTTCTCCGGCTTGGTCCATTCGTGTTGGGCCGGCAACACGTGGCCGTCGCGATAAGCCCAGCGCTCGATCGTCGGCCGGGGCAGCGGATGCAGCGTCGGAAACGCCGTCAAATCGAGGAAATACGCGCAAGGGGCGCGCAAATGCACTTCAAGCGTGCGATCGTCGGGAGCGCTCACGGCAACGCTCTCGGCGGGCAGGCGAATTCCGCCCGAGGCGAGCGACTTGTAAAACGCCTCCGCACCTTCGATCGGAAACAGCAGCGAGGCGTATTGCGATTGCACCGCCGGATCGAGCGCACGCAGCCATGCAAATCGGAAATCCTCGGCGTTCACCGGCGAACCGTCGGACCAGCGTGCGTCCGCTCGCAGCGAGAAGCGGTAGCTTCTTCGGTCCGGGCTGATTGTCCAGGATTCCGCGACGCCGGGCTCCGGCTGCTGCGAGTCGGCGTTCAGTCGCGTGAGCCCTTCGAACAGGCAGTTGGCGACCTGGATTTCATCCATGTAGCTGACGCGATGCGGGTCGATGGTCCGCAGCTCATCGGACGCGACGACAAACTCCGCCCGCGGCTCAGCGCGGATCAGCGCAAGCCCCAAGAGCACGGCCGCCGTCGGCACGACGATCAAGAGCGCGATCAGGCGAATCATGCCCGTCAGCGTATTTGCGAGTCGGCGGCGCGGCAATATGATTGGCACGACGGATCTTGCCGAGCGTTACCTCGGGCTTTCGGAGGACTGTGACATGCACCGCATCCGTTTGCTTCCACGTTGTCGCGCTTTCACGCTCATCGAGCTGCTGGTCGTGGTCGCGATCATCGCCCTGCTGATCTCGATCCTGCTGCCAAGCCTGTCGGCCGCGCGCGAGCAGGCGAAGATCGCCAAGTGCGGCTCGCAGCTTCGCGACACGGGCCAGGCGGTCGTGAGCTGCCGGACGGATAACCGCGACTACGGACCGACCTGGGACGACGGCGAGCTGATATCCGCCGCCGCCGGCAACAAGGTCATGTACACCTGGGTCGACGTGCTGTTCGACCTCGACTACAGCGGCGACGCGAAGGCCGGCCTGTGCCCCAGCGACCAGCGTCCGGACGAGCTGACCGAATTGCGGGCGCGCGCCTGGGCCCCCAACCCGGGCTATCAATTCACCGACACGCCCGGGCTCGCGGGCAGCCACAAGTCCGGCGTCCGCACCAGCTTCGCCTTGAACTCGAAATTCCATTTCCAGTTCAAGCGCGACATCTTCGAGCAGGATCCGGCCCGCCAGGTTTATGCGGTGGACGGCTGGTGGACGTGGTTCTCCTCTTTCAACGCGAATTACATCTGGCGGACGACCTATTACGGCCAGCCGGGAACGGATTTTCTGTGGGGCTCGGACCGTTACATGACCATGGTCGGCTGGCGGCACGGAACGCGATATGAAGCCAATACGCTGTTCAACGACGGGCACGTTGTCCGCGTCGCGCCGAAGCCGCCGCGCGACATCAATGACCTGCGCAACTATCAGGACGGTACGGATACCATCAAGGCGTTCACGTGGCGGCCCGGAGAAATCTCGGGCCGGCCGCGCGACGGCATCTACAACCCCGCTCCGAACCTGCGCGATCAGATCCCCGAGTACCAGGGACTCTATCCCGAGGTCGCGCTCGTCTTCAATCCCAATCTGAACCCCGGCCAGCCGCGCCCCACCTTCTCGTGGATCGGCGCACAAGGCGGCGACAACGTGCATCCATCCGGCTTTCCGCCCGAGTTGAGCGCTCTCCGGCGGACGCAAGCAAACCTGTGGAAGAAACTGCCCAAGGGTCCGGCGGAAAGGTGATCGAGCATGAAAAAGAACGTCTGGCTCGGCATTATTGCGGTTCTGGCCCTGACCGCCGCCGGTTGGGTGTTTTTCTCGCAGCCCAAGAAATTCAAGCTGGCAGGCGAATTCGCGACCACGGGCGTGTGCCTGTCGTGCAAGGCGGATGGCCAGGCTGTGTTCAAGAAGGGCGAGTATGAGCCGCTGAAGTGCCCTTCGTGCGGCGATGTTGCGTTCTACAGTTGGTGGTACTGCAACGAGTGCGGCTACCGTTTTGTCCCGGACCTGATGAAAGACGGCAGCAACGCGCCCAAGCCCAATCCGTTCTCGAAATGCGCGCACTGCAACTGCCAATCGGTGGCGAAATTCGACCCGGAATTTCATGCGCCGCATGGCGACGCCCGCCTGCCGAAATGGCCGCCGTAGCGTCAGACGCCGCAATGCGGCTGAACAGCGATGTAGCGTCGGACCTCCGAGTCCGACGATGATGTTCATGCGAACAAACCGTCGGACTCGGAGGTCCGACGCTACGAATCCTGATCGCCGGCGACGCTACGAATCCTGATCGCCGGCGACTCTCCCTGGGCGGCAAGGGCGCATCGTAGGCATCGGAACGCTTATGGATCCATTCATGCGGGCTGCGATCGATGAGGCCCGGGCCGGCCTGGCCGAGGGCGGGATTCCAATCGGTTCGGTGCTCGTGCTCGACGGCCGCATCGTCGGCCGTGGACACAATCGCCGCGTGCAGCGCGGCAGCGCCATCCTCCACGCCGAAATGGATGCGATCGAAAACGCCGGCCGCCTGAAGGCGCTCGACTATCGCCGCTGCACGTTGTATTCGACGCTTTCGCCGTGCGACATGTGCAGCGGCGCAGCCCTGCTCTACCGCATCCCGCGCATCGTGATCGCGGAAAACCGTACGTTCCACGGGCCGGAGGACTATGTCCGCTCGCGCGGCGTCGAGCTGAGTTACGAACGCGAGGCGGAGGCCGAGTGCGTCGCTCTGATGGAGGAGTTCATCCGCCGATCGCCGACACTGTGGAACGAGGACATCGGCGAATAGGTCATTGCCCGGATCATCGTAGCGTCGGACCTCCGAGTCCGACGAAAAGAAACGCGGCGGAACTCACCGTCGGACTCGGACGTCCGAAGCTACGTTTCTGCGGCGGATGTGCTCAGGCCGTAACGGATCGCAAAGCGTGCGAGCATGTCATCCGATCTGATCGATCTCGGTTCGACGGCTCTGGCCGGATTGCTCGAAGAGTACCGGGCCGGACGGATATTCGACGCTTCGCTCGAACGAGCGGCCATGCAACGCCATGCCGCCGCGCTCACGCAACGCTGGAACAGCCGATTCCCCGGATTTCCCGATCACTACTTCCGGTTCACATCGCTGCGGGGTTTGCATCATCGCGGCAAGCGCGACGCGTACCTGCGCGACATCATTGTGCAACAGATGAGCCGCGACGTCGGGCAGGAACGGACGATCGTCAATCCAGCCTGTGTGTTCGGCCGCCACGCACGCGACCTGGCGCGCCGACTTCGCGAACATCGCCTGATCGCGATCGACATCGATCCGGGCTGGAACCGGCTGTACTCAATCCTGCGGCCCGGGCGCACGCCGGGCAATTACCGCTTCGTGCAGGGAGACATCTTCGATCTGCGGCTTGATGTGCAGCCCGTCGCCGTGGTGTTCTTCGGCGCCTGCGGCGCGCTGTCGGACGCGGCGATGGACCTTGCGATCCGATCCGAGGCCCCGCGCTTGATGGGCCGAACGTGCTGCCACGAGAACATCGCCGGCAACACGCTCGTGACCCGCCGGCGAGGCGCGGTGAATCGCTTTTTCCGCTTCAAGAACCGCGTGCTGCGCTGGATGCGGGCAAGACCGCGCTTCGGCGGGTTCTACTTTTCGAGCCAGTATGCGGAAGACCGCTACCCGCGGAGCGACGCGGCGAAGCGGCTGACGACCTCGCAGGAACTGATCGCCGCCGGCCGCGATTCAACCGACAGCGACGTCTGCCGCGCGATCATCGACCTCGACCGGTTTCTCTACCTTTGCGAGGCGGGTTTTGACGTCTGGTATCAGGGCGAGCTTTTCGTCGCCGAGCGCCGCGGCTGAGCCGCCCCACGCCCACGCGTCGCGCGCGCTGCCGACGCGAACCGCCGCAGGGTTCCGCTTACTTCTTGGGGCTTGGCACGTGCTGATCGACGAGAATCGGGTTTCCGTCGGGATCGATCAGCATCAGGCTGGCGGGCCCGGTCGTTTTCTCATCCGCCTGGGTTTCCAGCTTCAGCCCGCGCTTCAGCAGCGTCTTCTGGATGTCGCGCACGTCGTCGAAGTCCGGCAGCGTCGCGCAGGCGCGATCCCAGCCGGGGTTGTAGGTCAGGGTGTTCTTTTCAAACATGCCCTGGAACAGCCCGATCGTGCTGGTCTCGTTCTGAAGGATCAGCCAGTTCCTCTTCGCGTCGCCGCCGACGGCATGAAAGCCGAGCTTCTCGTAAAACGCCCGCGACGCGGCGAGATCCTTGACCGCGAGACTGACCGAGAAATTCCCCAGCCGCACGCGATCATTGGCCGCGGCGCTATCTGGTGTTTTCGTGTTTTGCATCGAGATCCAACCTCCAAGAAAACCGGTAAGCAGAACGAGAACGAAACGAGCCATAAGAAGCTCCTGTAATCTGGGTTTTGGGCGACCTTGATTGTGCCCGGCCCGCGTTCGAGAACGACAGCACCTTCGATTGGTACTCTAATCGCGTGATGGATCGGCGTACATAGGAGGCGCCCCACCAGGAAGGGAATTGCCTTCATGGAGGGAGTTCTCTGGAGCCTCCGCCGCTATGCGCAGCATTGATTATCCGTGAGATGCAGCGAACTGCCCGCTCGAGACTCTGCGCCATCGTCCGAGCCTCGCCCGGCGTCCAATGGCACTTCGCGAACTCGATCATTCGCCCCGTGTAGGCAGGACCGGTTGTGCGTCCGCTTCTCGGGCGGGGAACAATGTCAGCGCGCATGGTCCGCGACCGAGAGCGGCTCGCCAGGCGGACGATCTCCTCCTTCGGATTCTCGATCTCTTCCGGCCGCAGGGCGATCTGACCGTTGGGCACGCGAAGGAATCTCGCAAGCCGGTCCCGGTCCGCAATAAACCACGCTTCAATCTCGCGTACGACGATCCGAAAACACATCAACGGCGACGCACTCGGCAGCCATCGGAATCTCGCTGGCGGCGCACAGCGATCGCCGGAGTCGAGATCTACGAGAACAAGCCATGGAGTGAAGCGGGCCGCGTTGTTGTACGCGCCGACACGATCCAGCAGCGGCTGCTTCCCGCCTCGCACGAAGATAGGCCCCGGCTCACCGCCGGAGAATACGATCAGCTTCTCGGCGGCAGCTTTGTCGACCGGCCCTTCAACTGCGGCGGAAACCACGACGGGTTGTCCGTTAGGCATGGTCAAGCGCCCTCGAAAAGCGAGAGTTGCTCCGCGCGGCGCGCCAGTAACTCCGCAGAATGTGTGCTCACGATGATCTGCCGCGGCTCGCGTCGCCGAGCGCGTACCAGAAGTTGCGGAAGATAGCGTACGACGCCGGGGTGAAGCGACAACTCTGGTTCTTCCAGCAGCAGGGGGCCGTTTCCGTCGAGAATCGCCCAGAGAAGTCCAAGCAGCCGAAGCGTTCCATCGGAGAATTGCTCTTCCAGTTGGTAGGCCCCTTGGGGACGCCAGTGTTCGTACTTTCCGCGAAGGTGCGGGCGACCCGTTTCGTCTGAGATTAGCTCGAGTTCCCTGAGTTGCGGCACCGCGATTTGCAGCGCGGCCGTGATGCGCTTCAGTCGCCCTTTTTGAACTCGCTTGTCCGTCGTCGCGATACGCTCGATGAAGTCGCCTCCGTAGGGATCATGCTTCCGTCCGATTGATCGATCGGGCTCGCGAATCAGCTGGGGAACGATGTGAAGATATCGAATCGTCGCAAGAAAATCTGCGACAACCCGGAATTCACGGTTCACGTTTACCTGTTCGAGGTGTGTTTGTCGCAATCGCGCTGGGTCTGACTGATCATCTTGGTCCGGACGTTTCAGAACCAGATTGCCTCGGTACCATGCTTCCTCCCGCTTGATGATCGGAATCCGCTGATTATCCTGCCCAAATTCCAGCTCGTACTCCCACTCGCGCTCCGAATCGGCAGCGCCGAGCCTTACCCGAATCTGAATCGTCGGATCTTGCCGGGCTGCAAAACATCTGATTGCGGAAACACCGCCGCGGCGGCGCACCGCTTCCTGAAATCCTCACCCTATCGAGACAATGTCGCGCAGAAACCGAAACAGATCCAGGAAATTCGATTTTCCAACGGCGTTGGGCCCCACCAAAAACACACGCTGCTCAAGTTGCGCAGCGGAGACCGTGAAGTTCTTCCAGTTCTTCGCCGACGCGTAGGTAATGCGTGTGGGCGATTGGCGAATGTCTGGCATGCCGACTCCTCGCAACACAGCGTCCTGTCGAGTCCCAATCGAATTTTCTGTGTCCGCCGCTGCGGCGAAAACAGCAGCACCTCCCGGATGTTCTCGCTGCCCGTCAGCAGCATGATCATGCGGTCGATGCCGATCCCCAGCCCCCCCGCCGGCGGCATGGCGTGTTCGATCGATTCGCGCTGGTCCTCATCCATAGCTCTCGTATGCCCCTGGTCCTCTGAGTTGAGGAGCGCCAGGTAGTAAAAGCTGTCCGCAAATACGACCGTCATTTCTTGGGTACGCCGTAAAGATAGTGATCGTGGTTACGGGCCAGGTCCGCCGGCAACCCCGGACCGGCCGCGCCGGCAAGCTTGAGCAGCTTGTCAGCCAGCGTGCTTCGATTCGCCTTCGCTCGCCGCTTTCGCGAAACCGCCTTTACCGTCACCAGCACGGTCGTGCCGTCCGGAAGCTTGCGCCTGCCGCGCAAGACGACCACGCCGTTCTTCACTGTTCCTTCAATACTCATGGTCCACCGAGCGGCATCCTACCCCTGCGGCCGCTGCAACGGAAACAGCAGCACCTCCCGGATGCTCTCGCTGCCCGTCAGCAGCATGATCATCCGGTCGATGCCGATCCCCAGCCCCCCCGCCGGCGGCATGGCGTGTTCGAGCGCTTCGACGTAGTCCTCGTCCATGATCGCCATCGTCTCGTCGCCTTCGCCGCGAAGCTGTGCGCTGAACGTGTCGTGCTGGATCTTCGGGTCGTTCAGCTCACTGTAGGCGTTGCCCATCTCCATGCCGTTGATGAAGCACTCGAATCGCAGCGCATAGCGCGGGTCGGTCGGGTGGCGCTTCGTCAGTGGGCAAAGCGGGGCCGGGTAGTCGATGACGAACGTCGGATTGATCAGCTTGTCCTCGACGCAATGTTCGAAGATGCGATTTATTGCCACCGCAGTATCGATTCTGAGCGGTCTGTCGTAACCCGGCTTTTCGGGATTCGGCTCATGCCCCTGGGTAAGCAGGACAGGAATTCCCAGTTCGCGCGCCTTCGCAAAAACAGCGTCAGAGTCGGCGATGTCGATTCCCGCATGCTCGCGGACGAGATCGGCATACCGCCGCCGCGGCCAGGGCGGAGTGAAGTCGATGAAATCAGGCACGGAGGCACGAAGGCACGAAGGCACGGAGGGTGCAGACCCATCGCCGCTCTCTTGAATCGTCGGCGAGGCGCCGACGTTGCCCACTGCGGGCGAGACGCCCGCACTCCCCTCCGTGCCTTCGTGCCTCCGTGCCTTCGTGCCTATTTGATACGTCCCAATCACATCCCGCGCCGCGCCCGCGATGATCGCCTCGGTGATCTCCATCATGTCGTGGTAGTCGCCGTACGCCTGGTACAGCTCCAGCATCGTGAATTCGGGGTTGTGCCGCGGGCTGATGCCCTCATTGCGGAAGCAGCGGGCGAATTCGTAAACCCGCTCCAGCCCGCCGACCAGGCAGCGCTTCAGGTACAGTTCGGGCGAAATCCGCAAATACAGCTTCATGTCGAGCGCGTTGTGGTGCGTCGTGAACGGCCGCGCCGCCGCCCCGCCGTACAGCGGCTGGAGCACGGGCGTGTCGACCTCGATGAATCCCCGCTGGTGCAGCACGCCGCGGATGTAGTCGATGATCCGCGCCCGCAGGACGAACTGGCGTTGCGAGTCGGCGTTGGCCAGCAAATCGACGTAGCGCTTCCGGTAGCGGGCTTCAACGTCCGTCAGCCCGTGCCACTTCTCCGGCGGCGGGCGAACGGCCTTGCTGAGCATGCGGAACCGATCGACCCAGAGCGTCAGCTCACCCTTCTTCGTTCGGCCGAGCTTGCCTTCCGCTCCGACGATATCTCCAAGATGCAGCGCCTTGGCGAGTTGCCAGGCGACATCGCCGGCGGGCCAAGGACTTTCGCCCTTTTCCTCCGCGGCTGCGTGGCTGCCTGGCAGCGTGGCTGCGGCGGCAGGCGGGACGCCCGCACTCCCCTCCGTGCCTTCGTGCCTCCGTGCCTCCGTGCCTTCCTCAATTGCATTCTTCGACAACGCCCACTGAAGCTCGCCCGTCCAGTCGCGGACCGTCATGAAGATCAGCTTTCCGGTGTCGCGGAACAGGTGTACCCGGCCGGCGGCGCGAACCGCCTCGCCTTCCAAAATCTGTCCGGGCTGGATGTTCGAATGATCGCCGATCGCCCGCAGGGCGGCGTTTTTCTGCACGCCGACAAAACGCGAGCCGTACGGGTCAGCTCCGAGGTTGCGGATATTCGCCAGCGCGGCAATACGATCGTCTCGTTGTTCGCTCATAGGATCGGGAGTTTACCCCACAACCGCATTTTCGTGGCCGCGAGTGCGTCGGCACGGGCAGGCTGCCGCCGCAGCTGCTGAAGCGGCCAAGGACTCAGGACCTCCCGGAAAAACAATTGGATCGCGGGCAAGCCGCATGTATAGTGACCGAAACGGGCTCAACCAGGCGGCGCCGCGTCGGTCGCCGCGCCCACCGCCGTGGCAAATTCGGGTGGTTCCCGAACAGCCCCGGCCCCCGTCCGGCCAACCCGGAGGCCGCTCCATGCGCTTGTTTCAGAGACTTCTCGCACCGTGCGTCGTTTGTCTGGCCTTGGTCGCCTCCGCCTCGGCGGACGATCTGGCGACCCGCTTTCCCGTCGAGGACGCCAAAACGCGCCTGAGCGCGGTCGGCCCCGCAGAGAAATACAACGCGGACACCGTCGTCGTCGTCGAGCACATCGACGTGAGGGTGCGGCCCAGCGGCATCGGCGAGGAAACCACGCACCGCATCACGAAAGTGCTGCGCGAAGGCGCGATTCGCGGCCTCTCGGTGCTGCGTTTCGACTTCGACCCGACCACCAACCGCCTCAGCGTGCCGCTCGTGCGCGTCCACCGCGACGACGGCGCCGTCGAGCAGATCGACACAGCCGCGGCGGCGGAACAACCCGCCCCGCAATGGGGAATCTACTGGGGCAGCCGCCAGCGCCTGATCGGATTGCCCCGACTGGTGGTCGGCGACGCGGTCGAGTCCGTCTCAGTCAAGACCGGCTATAACGTCGCGTACCTGGCCGATGAAGGCGCCGCCGGCGATGAAACCGGCGCCGACCTCGTCCCGCCCATGCCGGGACACTGGTACGACGAAGTGTCGTTCTGGTCCGGCGTGCCGGTGATCGAAAAGCGATACACGGTCCGTTGCCCGAAAGACAAGCCGCTGCAATTCGCCGTCTACAACGGTGAGGTCCGCACGGCGGTCACCTTCGAGGGCGAAAGCGCCGTCTACTCATTCGAGAAACACGACATACCCGTCTTTCACGGCGAAGGCGGGATGGTCAACGCCGGCGACGTGAACTGCAAGGTTGTGCTGGCCACGCTGGCGGACTGGGAAAGCAAGGCCCGCTGGTTCAACAAGGCCAACGAGCCGGCGTTCGAGATCAACGACGAAATCCGCGCGAAAGTGAAGGAGATCACCGCCGGCCTCGCCGGCGACGAAGAGAAGATCACCGCGCTGAATCACTGGGTCGCGGAGAACATCCGCTACGTCGGCACGAGCCGCGGGGCGTGCGAGGGATATACAACCCACAAGGCGATCGAGACCTTCAGCGATCGCGGCGGCGTGTGCAAAGACAAGGCCGGCTTGCTGGTGGCGATGCTCCGCGCGGCGGGCTTCGAGTCATACATCGTGATGACGATGGCCGGGGCCGAGGTCTTCCCGGTTCCCGCGGATCAGTTCAACCACGCCGTCACGTCGATTCGCGAAAAGGACGGATCGCTGCGTCTCTTCGACCCGACCTGGATGCCCAAGAGCCGCGACAACTGGTCGAATTTCGAATCGCTCCAGCACGTCGTCTACGGCACGCCGGAAGGCCAGCCGCTGGCCCGCTCGCCGTACTGCCCGCCGGAGCGAAACACCGTGCAGGTCGCGGTCGAGAGCGAGCTGCGCCCGGGCGGCGAGTTGCAGAGCCGCTTCCGCATCGAGGCGATCGGCGGACCGGAAACGAACCTGCGCCGCGCTCTGGCCGGCCGCACGCCGACCGATCGCGACCGCACGCTCGAAGATTCGCTTTCGCGGCTGAGCGCCGACGCCCGCCTGCTTTCGTGGAGCGCGACCGATCCGGTCGACTTCCGCGGCCCGATGCACATCGAAACCGAGATCGCAGCCGGCGGTTATTCGCTCGGCGATCGCGACCGCCGACTGTTTCAGCTCCCTGCGCTGCGCGGGTTTCTGTTTGAGCACCTGGTCGGCGACGTGACGGGGCTCGGCGGTCCGGCGACGCGATCCTTCGCGACGAAGGCCCGCACGACGCGAAAGGCCGTCATCGACGAAACGATCCACATCCCCAAGGACTGGTCGATCGATGCGGCGCCCGACGCGGTGAACATCGACGGTCCGGTGATTTCTCTGAAATTCGAGCCGACCAAGTCGGTCGATTCGTTGCGATATCACTGCGAGCTTGAGCTCAAGAAGCACCGCATCGAGCCCGCCGACTACCCCGCGGTCAAGCAGGCGTTGGATGCCTTCGACCGCGTCTGCGGCGCCTGGGTCACACTCCGAACGGAGGCCAATCGTGCACAGCGCTAACCGCCCGCAGAAATATGTACCGCAGCCGCCCTCGGCTGCATCTTCCGTTGTACCGCAGCCGCCCTCGGCTGCATCTTCCGTTGTACCGCAGCCGCCCTCGGCTGTCTTGTCCTTTGAAGCCGCGGATCTCGCCGCCGCTTCGCACCGATCGACTTCACGGCAGTTCCGATCGTTGCTGCTCGTGGCGGCGCTCGCTGCGTCAACAGGATTCGCACAGACCGCGCAATCGCCGAAAGACGCAAAACAGCGGACGACCGCCGCCCAGCCCGACGCGATCATTCTGAACTGGAATCAGCGCTGGTCGCAGAACGACGACGGCGCGCGCGTCTATCACGAACGTCGCCACGTCCTGCTGAATCACGAGCGCGCCTACGGCGAATTCGTTGATCCGCGCATCACCTACGACCGCCAAACGCAAACCGTCGAGGTTCTGGTCTGCCGCACGAAACGCCGCGACGGAAAATACGTCGAGCTGCCAGCCTACGCCCGCACGGAGGTCTCGCCCGGCGGCACGGCCGGCTGGCCCGCGCTCGCGTCGATTCAGCAGATTGTGATGGTGATGCCCGCGGTCGAGCCGGGCTGCATCCTGGAGCTCGAATACAAGATCACGACCAAGCCGGGAGTCGATGCGCCACTGGCCGGCGACATCCGGCTGTCGGACCGCTACCCGGTCGTGGCCCGCCTGATCGCGATCGACATGCCGCGCGGCCGCGACGTCGCCCCCGTAATCCAAAACGTCGCCGACGATCACGTGCAGCAGACCGTCTCGCGCGGCAAATCCGGCGGCCCGGCGACGACCTTCACGTTCGTGGATCTCGCGCCGTCGCCGGACGAGCCGTACGCGACGCCCTGGCAGCAGCGCGCCCCCCGGTTCGCGTTCAGCGACGCCGGCGATGTGGAACACTGGCTGCGAAGCGAGCGAGATTCGCGCGCCGCGCAGATCGACGAATCGCCGCTGATTTCCAAGCTCGCCGCCGAGTGGACGAAGGGAATGACGACCGGCGAAGAGAAGCTGCGGGCAATCCAGGAGAAGCTGGCGGCGACGTTCAACTATCTGGATGTGGACGCGCGCTGGCCGGCGCCCGCTCCGCGGCGGGCCTCCGAGGCTCTTCAGTCAAACTATGGAACGGCGCCCGAAGCGGCGGCGGTTTTTGCCGCGGTGGCCCGCGCCGCCGGCGTTTCGACGCAGCCCGCCGTGCTCGTGTGGAGCGCCGCGTGGCTGGACGACGCACCGCACGCCGGGGCGGTTGGGGCCTACCTGCTCGCCGCGACCCGCGGAAGTCAGACCGAATTCTGGCACGCGCAGCACGGCCGGATTCAGCGCAACGCGCGATGGAATGACGCGGAGTTGCTCTGGCTCGACGGCGACGCGGTGCAGCGCCAACCCTGGCCTGCCTGGATCAACGCGGACGACAGCCTCGTTTCCGTCGCCGGCGACCTCGCGATCGCCGAAGACGGCAACGCGACCGGCCGCGTCACGCTGCGGCAGACCGGCCTGTTTCTGAACATCGAGCAGCTGCGTACCAGCGACGCCCAGAACGCCCGGGTTCGCGAGCTGGTCCGCCGCGTCTGGCCGGACGCCGAGGTCGCGTCCAGCTCGGTGCGATCGCTTTCGCCGGATGCGTTCGAAGCCGAGGCGCAGCTCAAGACGTCCAAACCGCTCCCGCAAACCGCGGCAAGCTGGCGCGTCGCGCTGGCAGCGGACGGACCGGCGTGGACGGACGTATCCGCGCCGCTGCAATACGCCCGCGTCGAAGCGCCGGTGCGCCTGCCCGCCGCTTTCACGGAGAAGCTTGACCTTCACCTTCGCTGGCCGTCCAAATGGGCGCTTGACGCCCGGCCCCTGGCGGTCGAAAAGCGCGGCGGCCCCTGGGGAACGGTCGAGCAAGCGGTTACGGTCGAGCCCGACGGCTTGGGAATCCTGCGAACCACGCGCGTCGCCTCGCGCGATCTCTCGGCCGAAGACATGAAGGCGTTGCGAGAGGCGGTCAATTCGCTCCGCAGCGAAAAAGCCCGCGTCACGCTGCTGAAATAGCGGCCGCTGAGCCTCGTCCGTAGCGTCGGACCTCCGTGTCCGACGAATCGTCGCCCATTCTCGCCGTCGGACTCGGAAGGTCCGACGCGGCGGCGCTCGACGGCGCGCTCGTGCGCGCGCTCGTGCGTGATTCCTATCTCGCAC
>JACRLV010000210.1 GCA_016235145.1 Planctomycetota bacterium | reverse complement strand
GGTGCAATGGCGTCGGCCCGACGGCGAAATCGCCTGGGCGCTCGTGAACGCGGCGCCGTTGATGGACGAGCGGGGGCGCTTTCGCGGCGCATTCGCGGTGCAGACCGACATTACCGACCGCAAGCAGATGGAACTGGCGCTGCTCGGCAGCGAGGCTCGCTTCCGATCGCTCGCCGAGCTGACCGAGGACATCGTCTCGCTGATGACCGTTCCGGACGACCGGAAGGTCTACGCCAATCCGGCGTATTATCGAGCCAGCGGCTATACCCCGGAGGAGGTCGCGAACACCGATTGGCGCGAACGGATCCATGCGGACGATCTTCCCCGCCTCGAAGAGGCGCGGAAGGAGAATTTGAACGGCCGGACTACACGCGTTGAGTATCGCTTTCGTCTAAAGAACGGCCGGTGGGTCTGGCACGAGAACTGCGCGGCGCCGATTCTCGACGCTTCCAGCAAAGTCACTCACATTCTGTGCAGCTCGCGGGACGTCACCGAGCGGCATCAGAAAGACGAGCAGCTCCGCGCCAGCGAAAGCGAATTCCGGATGCTGGCGGAACACCTCGCCGACGTCATCTCGCTCGGCGACCGGTCCGGCCGGGACGTCTACATCAGTCCGGCCTTTGAACGCATCACCGGCTACACGCTTAACGACTTGCTCGCGGTGCCGTGGCAAACGCGGATTCACCCTGAGGACGTCGAGCGGCTGGGGGCGGCGCGGGAGGCCAACTGGGCCGGCGAAACGAACTCGGTCGAATACCGCTACCGCACCAAGGACGGCCGTTGGATCTGGTTCGAAACGCGCGCTCGGCCGATCCGCTCATCCGACGGAAGCATCGCGAGAGTCCTGCTCAGCTCTCGTGACATCACCGAGCGAAAACAGGCCGAACGAGCCCTTCAGGAGAGCGCTGCGCGGCAGCGCGCCATCTTCAGCTCGCTGGTCGAGGGAGTAATTCTGTGGGATTCCTCGCGGCGCATTGCCACCGCAAACGAAAGCGCCGCCCGCATTCTTGGGGTGCCGCTCGAATGAAATGCCCAACCAGCCTGACCTTCAGCGACTCGCAGGTGCGTCAGGGCAAGGTCATCGGGTTCAAGTCTCCGGATCATTCGACCCGCTGGTTGCAGATCACGACCCAGCCGATGGTCATGCCCGGTGAGCGCGAGGTAGGCGCCGTCGTCTCCACATTTACCGACGTCACCGAGCGGCGACGCGAAGAGGAGGCCAGGCAGGTTTTCACGCAGCGGCTCATCGAAACCCAACGGCTCGAAAGCCTCGGCCTGCTCGCCGGCCGGATTGCGGCCGATTTCGGCGACCTGCTGACCGGCGTCGGAGGATACATCGAACTGGCGCAGAACCGCGGCGAGCGCGATCCGGAGCTATGCAATCTGCTCAAGCAGGCCCGCTCCGGAGTGCAACGTGTTTCGCAACTCACCGAGCAGCTTCAGGCCTACGCCGGCAAGCCCCTGTTCGTGCTCAAGAATCTGAGAATTGCGGAAATCGTCGACGAGGTGATTCGCCTGCTTCGGAGCACGCTTTCCAAGCGGTGCGTGATCGAAGTGGAAGCAGCCCCGAATCTGCCGCCGCTCAGCGGCGACGCCGTGCAGATCCGCCAGCTGATGCTGAATCTGCTGCTCAACGCCGTGGAGGCGCTGGCCGGCCGCGAAGGGCGCATTACGGCTCGGGCTCGAGCGGAAGAATGCGGTCGCGAAGCTTTCGAGCATTGCGTGGCGGGTTCGACGGCCGTCCCCGGACCCTACATCGTGCTGGAAGTCGCCGACAACGGGCCGGGCATGGACTCGCTTCTACAGGCGCAGATCTTCGAACCCTATTTCACGACCAAGGAACCCGGGCGCGGCCTCGGACTTGCCGCGGCGCTCGGTATCGTGCGCGGACATCGCGGGGCCATTTCGGTGTCGAGCGTTCCCGGGAGCGGCTCGCTGTTCCGCGTCTATCTGCCCGTACAAGCGGCGCCGGAGGCAAGCATGCCGGCCGCGCCCGCCGCGGCGATACGGCGCATTCTGATCGTCGATGACAACGCGACCCTCCGCACCGTTGTTTCGCAAATGGTGCGGAATCTCGGCTACGAGGTGGAATCCGCGGGAACCAGACAGGAAGCAGTGCGGCTGCTGGAGTCGCCCGATCGCCACGTGGACCTGACGCTCCTGGACGTGGTCATGCCGGGCGGATCGCTTGAGGAATCGTTGCGTGCCATTGCGCAGGCCCATCCTCGTGCGAAGGTTCTGCTGATGAGCGGCTATCACGACCAACCCCTGACCGTCCAGACGGACGGCCTCTGCATGGCCGGATTCCTGCGAAAGCCGTTCGATATCTGCCAGCTTGCCGAAGCCGTGCATCTCGCGATGAACAAGGCCGAGGCGGAACCGCGGTAGCACGCGCCGCTCGTCGCCGCCTGAGCGAACCGCATCGGCTCGCCGCTTGCTCTCCCGTAGCCGATTTCGTCAAGTGGTCATGTGGGTTGTCTTCGCTCCGCGCCGGTCCACATCCGGTTGATCACGAACAGCAGCACTCCCAGGCTGACCGCAAGCGACGCGGTGAGCCAACCGACTTGCGTCCATCGTCCATAAAGCGCCGTTCCGACCAGGAACAGCGCTGACCACACCGCCGCGCAGCCCGAGACCCACCCGAGCATCGCGAGCGGAAAGCTCTCGTGGTCGCCGGCCGATTCGCCCGCCGAAACGCCCGCGGCAATTCGAATCCGCGCCCAGCCCGGACCGAACGGCCGAACCTTGCGATAGAACTCGATCAGAGTCTGGCGGTCGGTCGGCGGCGCCAGGTATGCGGTCAGCAGCCAACAGACCGTGGTCACGCTGACGGTCAACAGCATCGCGACGTGCGTGCTCAGCGGGTCGCCGTACTTGTTGCGAATCAGGACACCCAGCGAAACGAGGAACGAGCTGACCATCGCCACGACCTCGCACCACGCATTCACGCGCCACCAGAACCATCGGACCAGGTAGAGCAGCCCGGAGCCGGCCCCGACCAGGAGGATGATGTCAAAAGTGTCCTTCGCCGATTCGAGCAGGTACACCATCGCGGATGAAACCAGAAACAGCAGCACGGTGGTCGCGCGCCCGACGAATACGTAGTGCTTCTCGTCGCCGCCGGTGTGAACAAAGCGACGATAGAAATCATGCACCAGATACGACGCGCCCCAGTTCAGGTGCGTGAGCACGGTGGACGAATTCGCCGCCAGCAATCCGCCGATCATCAGGCCGAAGAAACCGACCGGCAGAAACTTCAGCATGGCCGGATAGGCGATGTCGTGCTTCAGCAGACTGGGTTCGATGTGCGGGAAGGCGGCCTGAATGTCCGAAAGCTGCGGGAACGCCAGCAGCGACGCGAGCGCGACCAGAATCCACGGCCACGGCCGCAGGACATAGTGCGCGAAGTTGAAAAACAACACCGCCCCGAGCGAGTCCTTTTCCGACTTGGACGCCAGCATGCGCTGCGCGATGTAGCTGCCGCCGCCGGGCTCGGCGCCGGGATACCAGACCGACCACCACTGCACCGCGATCGGCATGATGAACACCGTGATCGCAAGATCCAGGTTGTTCGAGAAATCCGGCAGGATGTCGAGGTAGCGAATCGCCGTTCCGTCCGGCGACGGCCGCGGCGCTGTCAGCGCCTGGATCAACGGCTCCAGACCGCCGACCTGCCGCACGGCGAAGTACGCCGCCGCAATCACGCCCGACATCATGATGATGAATTGGATCATGTCGATGATCAGCACGCCCCACAGGCCGGTGTGCGCGGCGAAGACCACGTTCAGCACGCCGCAGATCAGCAGCGTCTGCCAGCGGTCCATTCCGAAGAGCACGTTCGCGATCTTGCAGGCCGCGAGATTGACCGTCGCCAAAATGAAGCAGTTGAAGAAAAGGCCGAGGTACACGGCTCGGAATCCACGCACCACGCTGGCGGCGCTTCCCGCGTAACGCTGCTCGTAAAACTCCAGGTCGGTCATCACGCCGGAACGCCGCCAAAGCCGCGCGTAGAAGAACACCGTCGCAATTCCGGTGAGCACGAACGCCCACCAGCACCAGTTGCCCGCGACGCCTTGCCGCCGCACGATGTCGGTCACGAGATTCGGCGTGTCGCTGCTGAACGTCGTTGCGACCATCGAGAATCCGGCCAGCCACCACGGCACGGATCGTCCCGAAACGAAGAACTCAGACGTGCTCGAGCCCGATCGCTTGGCCATGAGCAACGCGGGAAGAAAACTGACCGCCAGCGAGGCGATCAGAATGATCCAATCGGCCGTGTGAAATTGCATTTCAGCACCACGATTCGGGTTGCATGACGGATCGGACACATGGCCTGCGATCGGCGTTTGGCGAAGCATCAAGTCGCAGGCGGTGGAATGTTACTGGGTGCGCGCCGGTTCGGAAATCAACACTCCCGGCGTCTGCCGCCGTCCTCGGCTATCCTCGACGTGCTGCGAGCCGGGAAGGACGGCCCCGGACGACCGAGCTGGCAGTTGGGTGCTCCTGGAGGCGACCATGCGCGGCGTAGTGTTCCATCATGCTCGATTCTTCGGGTGGTACGGGCGTCCCGCCCGTCAAACGGGCGGGACGCCCGTACCACCCAGCCGAAATCCCAAGTGGGTCGGTTCGCTAGCCTTGATTCTGCCGCTTCTCATCGCATTCGGCTGTCGCGCCCCCGAACGCAGCGACTTCGCCGCGATCCTCGAGCGGCAGGCCGCCGCCTGGAACCGCGGCGACATCGACGAGTTCATGCAGGATTACTGGAAATCCGAGAACCTGACGTTCAGCTCCGGCGGCAAGACGCAACGCGGCTGGGAGGGGACGCGCGATCGGTACCAGCAGCGCTATGCGACGCCTGAGCAAATGGGAACGCTGCGATTCTCGATTGACGAGATGCAGCCGCTCGGCCGCGATGCGGCCCTGGTGCTGGGTCAGTGGGATCTGTCCCGCACGTCAGGCGACGTAGGCGGGAACTTCTCGCTGGTCTTCCGCCGAATCGAAGGCCGTTGGGTGATCGCCCACGACCACACGTCAACGCGGTAGCGATCCATTCGCCGCCGCAGTTTCCCCGCGCGCTGGCGCTTGGGGTTCTGATGTACCGCAGCCGCCCTCGGCTGCTGTGCTGGCGCTTGGGGTCCTGATGTACCGCAGCCGCCCTCGGCTGCCGCGCAGCCGCCCTCGGCTGCCGCGCTGCCGCCGTGCTCATGCGGGCCGGAGGTCCACGCTCCCCGAACCATACCCCAGCCGTTTCCCTTGGCGCCCGCTGAATGAGCGTCGGACCGGTATTTTCTGCCCGGGAACTTGCCTTTCGCGATTTGCGCGGCCTAGCATCGATTGACCCAAGGGAGATCGGCAGCATGGCGCGCGCATGGTCACAAAC
>JACRLV010000209.1 GCA_016235145.1 Planctomycetota bacterium | reverse complement strand
TTTCTCGTGGCACATGACGGTCGGCCACGCCCGCGACTGGCTCGCCCTGAACAACCTGACGCACGAGAGGCGCGAGGGCATCGCCGCGTTCAATGAGAAACGCCGCGTGGATTACGACGCCATTCGGCGGAACCTGGCGTAGCGAGATGGAAGGAGATCAGCCCGCAATACTCAGCTTTCGCACTGCGCACTTCGATCCGCCATCGCCGCCTGCCCTATCGCCGGACGGCGTCCCAGTCCGAGCGCAGCAGGGCATAGACGTAGAAATCGTGGGCTTGGTCGCGGCAGACGCGGTAGCTTCTCAGGCAACCTTCGCGGGCAAACCCGCTTTGCTCCAGCAGTCGCCGCGAACGCAGGTTGTCGATCCGGACGAAGGCGTGCACGCGATCGACCGGTGCGTACTCGTACGCCCATAGAAGTACTGCGGCGACCGCCCGGCGCATCAGCCCCTTGCCCCAATGCGCCTGCGCCAGGTCGAACGCCAGCTCCGCCCGCCGGTGCGCCGGGGACCAGTCGTTGTAGCCACAGGTGCCGATAATCTGGTCATCGTGCGGGAGCGCGATCCCGAATCGGGACGGCTCGCCGGCGGCCAAGCGGCCCAAAGATCGCTCGATCATCGCGTCAACCATCGCCGCCGACATGACGGGATAGCTGGTCAATTCCGTGACGGCGGGATCCTGCAAGTAGGCGTACAGCGCGCCGGCGTCGTCCATGCGGAGCGGGCGCAGGCGTGCTCCGTCCAGCTCGATCGTCTGCGGATATTGCGGAAAGTTTGCCATCGATTCCATCCTAACTGACAACCGGGATTCGCGATCGTAGCCGTCGTTTGTGGTGGCATCTGAATCCAGAGGCTCGGACACGCGAATCTATTGCGCCGGGCGGTTTGGGGATGGCTTACGGGGTCTCGAAAAACAACCTCGCTCGCGAGATCTTGCGATGCTCGCGAGCGAGGGTGAACTACGTGTTGCCGGCAATTACGTTGCCGTAATTACGGGCAGATGCTGCCGAACGCGGACAGGAACAGTGCCAGGTCGCTGATATCGACCAGGCCGTCCCCATTGATGTCCGCACAGGGCGACGGGATGTTCGGGGCAGCGGTGCCGAAGCTCGACAGGAACAGGGCCAGGTCGCTGATATCGACCAGACCGTCGTTGTTCAGGTCGCCGGCGCAAATGCAATCGGTGCCGCCCTTGACCAGGAAGCCGATGCAGGCGCCGAGCGGATCGGGGCACAGGCCGGCCGTGTAGTCGTAGCATTCGAGCGCCAGGTCGTGGGCGCCGTCGGTCGGATTGTCATCGTCATACTGGCCGTACGACTGATCGCCAACGCGGCCGTCCGGCAGCGGAGCGGTGCCGTCGTTTTCGTCCGGACCGCAACCCCACAGCATGGGCTGGCACATCGTCGCGACCGTCAGCGTGTCGGGAATGCCGTCGCCATCCGTGTCGATGAAAGCGTTCGCGAAAACGGTGCTGTAGCCGCCCACGCCATCCGCCGGCATCGTGTGGAAGAGGCCGGAGCCCGTGAGATCGATGCCGGTGTAATAGTAGCCGGCGCCGGGGGCCAGAAGGCCGAAGTCGTAGATCACGCCGTCAATGAACGTCGAGCCGGCGTCCGTGCAGAGGTCGGCATCGAAAGCTTCCCACGTATTGACCGCGACGTAGCACTGCTCGGGGCCGCCGGCGTTATCGCCCTGCCAATACCAGGAGAAACCGAGGCCTTCGCACACCGCGCCGGCGGCTGCACCGGCGATATCGCCACCGACGAACGGGTTGCGATAGCCGGCGCCGTAGTACCAGCGGTTGCCGGCGCCCGACGGATTCGGCGGAGGCGAGCAATAGCTCGGGAGGCCCGTGCCATTGAAGCCGACCGGGACGAACAGGTTCGGGTAGGTCACGTCAGTTTCAAACGAATCCCACGCGTAGGCCCAGGTCGTGCGCGTGCTGGAGCCGCCAAGCTGGACCCAGTCGCTCGTCAGGACCATGCGGCCGTTGACGATGGTGTAGCTGGCCGCGCGGATCGCGGAAACGCGAGCGCCGGTTGCAGCATTCTGAAGAGGGAGTTGCTTGACCCCGCCGGCGAACGCCGGGAGGGCGAGGGCGGTCATACCGGCCGCCATGCAGGCTGTCCGAATCGTCATCGAGAGACCTCCTTAGAAATTGGGTACGATGGACACCAAATCCAAATTACACAAAGAACGATGTTTTACCGGTCTACGCCGACCGAACGTGCCATGTGGCGAAATAATTGGCCTCGCCAACCACGGGCGAAACCGCGAAGCCCCTATGCACGCCGCGCCGGGAACGCCCCGGTCCGGCTCGTGCGAATCTCAGGTCAAGCCTCGACGATCCCGCTTCGGATCCGCATAGCCGCACGAATCATGAACAAGTGCATCGAACCGCTCGAGCGTTCGAAAAAGCCGATGCGTGCGACAGCTTCGAAAAGCCGACCTCTCTCGTCCCTCCGATGGCCCGAATCGACACAGATCGCCCACAAAAACGCCGCATTCGGACCCTGACCCCGGGGGATGACGAAAACTGATGGCGGGAACGTGAAATGCCCGCCGACAGACCCTCGCACCGACCCCGGCTTATCTCCGTCTCCCAATGCTAGCGACGCCATCGCGCGATGTCAAGCCTGGATTCGGCGCCAAAAGGAAATGCGCAAACTTTTCTCCAAAAGCAGGTTATGCGCGCCGAGCACGTCCAAAACCAGCTTATCAGTCACACCCATCCGCCGGATCGAATCATTCCGAACATCCTAACGCGTATCGCATTCAAGTAATTTGTCGCCTTTGATGGGTTTCGTCCGGTCCCCTTACGGGAGCGGGCGGACGGTTTTTCATCACCGCGTGACTCGAATTCACCCGCGAGACTGAAGCCTCGCAGGGATCGATCCGACAGTGGATTGTGGGTTAGTGAATTGCGTTCGAGTGTGCCAATACTGCGCTTTTCCCGCAGCACAGGAGCAGGACTACATGAAACGCTGGAGCCTCGGAACCAAGATCGTCGTTATCGGCGTCACGCAGCTCGCGCTCGTGATCGCGGCCCTGCTGGGCTTCTATTACTGGCGAGCCAGAAGCGACGTGCAGACGCAGTACGTCGAAAAAGCGCGCAGCGTCATCCTCACCGTCGAAGCGTGCCGGGAGGAAATGGGGAAAAAGTGGGAACAGGGTCTGTTCTCCAGCGAGCAGATGAAAGCGTGGGCTGCGGAAAAGGCGGTCGATAAGATGCTCGCCGCCGTCCCCGTCGTCACGGCTTACCGCTCGGCGATGGCCAAGGCCGAAGAAGGCGGGTACAAGTTCCGCACGCCGAAGTTCCAGGCTCGCAATCCCAAGAACGAACCCGACGAAATCGAAGCGCGAATTCTCAAGAAATTCGAGCAGGAAAACCTGCCTGAGTACTACGAAATCGACGCGAAACAGAACGCGATCCGCTATTGCCGCCCCATCAAGCTCACGCAGGAATGCCTCCTGTGCCACGGCGATCCGAATAACTCGGTCGCGCTCTGGGGCAATGACAAGGGGCAGGACCCCACCGGCGGCCCGATGGAGAATTGGAAAACCGGCGAAGTACACGGAATGTTCGAGGTCATCCAGTCGCTCGACGAAGCCGATCGGCACATCGCCGCCGCCATGTGGCAGGGAACCGCCGCTTGCGGCGTTCTGGCTGTCGTCGGCGGGTTCATCTTCGCGTGGCTGATGCGCAAGGGGGTCAGCCGCCCGATCGGAACGCTGGTCGCCGGAATCAGGGAAATCCAACATTCGAACGACATGAGCAAACGCGTTGAAGTGCGCTCCAGTGACGAGATCGGAGAGCTCGGCGCCACCTTCAATGCGATGATCCAGTCGCTGGATAGAAACATAACCGAAACCGCGGCAGCGCAGACGCGCGAGCTGCGCGAGAAGGTCGACTCGCTGCTGGCGACCGTCAAGGCCGCGGCTTCCGGTGATTTGACCGCGCCGATCCACGTGCGCGGGGCCGACGCGATCGGCCAGCTCGGCGAAGGCCTCGAGTCGATGATCAAGTCGCTCCGGGATCTGGTCGTGCAAATCAAGGACTCGTCCACCCAACTCACCGAAGGCGCCCGAGTCGTCGCCGAGGGCGCGACCTCGCTGGCCGGCGGCGCCCAGACCCAGGCCGCAAACGTCGAGCAGATGTCCGCTTCGATCCAGGCTCTTGAAAAGATGATCCAGGGCGTTTCGGACAACGCCCGCGAAGCCAATCGCATCGCCCAGGAGACGGCCAGCCGCGCAACCAACGGCGCCAGCACCGTCGAACGAAACGTCGAGGCTATGAAGCTGATCGACAAGTCCAGCGAGCAGATCGGCGAGATCACCGGCCTGATCGCCGAGATCGCCAGCCAGACCAACCTGCTGGCCCTCAACGCGGCCATCGAGGCTGCCCGCGCCGGCGAGCACGGCATGGGCTTCGCCGTCGTGGCTGAAGAGGTCCGCAAGCTGGCGGAGCGTTCCAGCCAGGCGGCCAAGGAAATCGCGACGCTGATCCGCGAATCGGCCCAGCGCGTCAAAGACGGCGCGGTGCTCAGCCAGCAGACCGGCGAGGTGCTCAAGCAGATCGCCGAAGGCGTCGGCTCGACCGCCAAGAGCATCGGCGACATCGCCAACGCCACGGACGAGCAGACGGCCAGCGTCAAGGAAGTCAGTGCGGGCGTCCAGAACGTCGCCTCGGTCACGGAGAACAACGCCTCGGCGTCTGAGGAGATGTCCGGCTCGGC
>JACRLV010000208.1 GCA_016235145.1 Planctomycetota bacterium | reverse complement strand
GTGCCGTCGCCGATCCAGATCTGGTTGGTGGCCATCTGGTTGCTGCTGAAATCATAGGGGTCGGCCGGATCGGGTCCGCGCGGAATGAAGCCGCGGTTCTCGATCGAGTACGCGTGGATCGCCGTGCCGCATTGCCGCAGGTTGCTGCCGCAGACGGACAGCTTGGCCGCCGCGCGGGCCTTCCCGAGCGCCGGCATGAGAATGGCGATCAGCGTCGCGACGATCGCGACGACGACGAGCAATTCAATCAGCGTGAACGCCGATCGTCCGCCGCTCGCGTGGTTTTTCATCTTTCAGGCCTCTCGCGACGCCGGCTACGAATCAACTCGCTGCCGTGGTTCTTGCGCACCCGCCCACCGCGTGCGCTGGACATGATAACGCCGAATGGGGCGCTCATCGCAAATCCTTCGCGGCCGTGCGACGGGCAAATATGTGCATACCCTCCACTTCGCCGCGATCGTCGTATGCGTCGCGCAGCCATGTTCCGAAGTGGTCCGACGCGTCGGCGTGCATTCCGTGCCAGTCGCGCGGCGAAATCGCCAGAATCGCCGGCGGATTCTGCTGAAGCGCTTGCTTCGCCTCGTCGCGGATGAACGCCACGCGTTCGCCCAACTGCCCGAGCTTCTCGAACGTCCCGAACCGCGATGGGCATCGCCGATAGGCGAAGCGGTACGTCCCCGGCGACCAGCCCCACACGTACATGCGATCCGCCGGCTCGCCGCACGAGGCAATCAGGGCCGCCTGGTGCACGTACTGCGGCGGCGGCGCGGGGCCAAGCCGCACGCCCTCCGGCCGCCTTGACGCACACTGGCGCGCTTCGGCGAAGCTCGCGCCGGCCGTCTGAACGCAGGCGGCAAGCAGCAGAACCAGATAGGCGGCGACCGAAGGCCGGCGGATCGCGCCGCTCGCCAGACCCTCGGCGCCGACCACAGCGCCCAATCCATCGAGCGCCAGGAGCCCGAGCGGCGGCAGCAGCGGGGCAAGGTGGTACGGCAATCGTCCGACGCCCACACAGACCAGATATCCTCCGACCAGCAGCCAGACCCACCACACGAGAGAAAAGCCCATCGGCACAGGCTCGGTGCTTCCTGCTTCCCGCCGCCGCCTACGCACGAAGTTGATCAGCGCCAGGCCGGCGCCGGGCGCTGCGACCAACGCGACGGGCATCACCGGCGGCACGGCGGGCGCGTAAGTCTTCAGCGGCCCAATCAGCCGCCACCAGGTCGCATCGCCGATCTCGAAATAGAACCGGTTGAATGAGATTACGGCTTCATAAGCGGCGGCGAGCGCGCCGTCCGCGGCCAGCAGGCCAATGCCGGCGAGGGTGGTCATCGCATAGCCCGCCAGCAGGAGTGCGAACGGCGCGACGGTCGGCCGTTTGCGGCGCCGCCGGCTGAGCATCAGATGCAAGCCGACCGCTGCCGCCGCCGCAATTCCCGATTGCTTGCACCACGGGGCCGCGCCCAGAACGATTCCCGCCGCGAGCAGCCAAAGGTCGCGGCGTGTGCGAACGGCCTGCGAATACAGACAGACGCCGAGCAGCTCGCACGCGGCGACGAGCGTCTCGGTGCGGTTCGCGCCGCATTCGTAGCTCAAATGCGTCAGCAAGAGCGCCGCGACGCCGGCGGCCGGCCAGGCCAGCGACGGATGCCACACGCTTCGCGCCGTTTGCACGAAGGCGGCCAGGCTGACCAGCAACGCACCTGACCCGACGAGCCAATCCGCCCCCGGCCCATCGCCCAGCAACCGAAACGCCAGCGCGTTCGCCCACCAGATGCCCGGCGGCTTGTTGTCCCAGACGTCGAGGTAGGGCCGCGCGCCGCCCGCGACGCACCAGCCGTAATAGCCGAACAGGTAGCTGTCGAGCACGTTTTCGCGCCAGTGAACGAGCGACTGGTTCCAGACCGTCGCCGTCACGAGCACGGCCGGCAGAATCAAAAAAGCAGCGGCTCGCGCCGGAAGCGACGCGCGATCGCGGTCTAGCGATTTCGGCGGGCTTCCCATGCCGCGATGTGCTCCAGCATCTTTCGCAGGGCCTGGCCGCGATGGCTGATCGCGTTCTTCGCGCTCGGCTCCAGCTCCGCCATCGTGCGGCCGAAACGCGGGACGAAGAAGTGTGGATCGTAGCCGAAGCCGTTGCCGCCGCGCGGATCATCCACGATCCGCCCCTCGACGCTGCCTTCGGTCTGGAACAAAATCTCGCCGGCCGCGGCGAAGGCCATCACGCATCGAAAACGAGCCGTGCGGGATTCCGGCGGCACGTATCCCAGAGAAGCGACGAGCTTGCGGTTGTTCGCGGCGTCGTCGCGCGGGTGGCCCGCGTAGTACGCCGAATCGACGCCGGGCGCGCCATGCAGAAAGTCCACCTCCAGCCCTGAATCGTCGGCGAGCGCCGGCAAGCCCGCCGCGGCGAAATAGTAGAGCGCCTTCTTCATCGCGTTTTCCGCGAATGTGCGGCCGTCTTCTACCGCCTCGGGCACGTCGGGATATTCATCCAACCCGCGCCAGCGCCAACCGCGGCCCTCCGCCATCTCGCGAATTTCCCGGATCTTTCCGGCGCTGTGCGTGGCGAGCAGCAGGTCGATCATGGGCGTTTCTTTTTCGGCGCGTCGGCGGGTTGCTTGTCCGTTCCGGGAATCTGCACCGCGAACGAGTAGCGCGGTTCGCGCACTTTCTTTCCGGTCTGCGGGTCCTGGCTGACGTCGTACATGATCATGCCGTTTTCGGCGTTGTACAGGAAGTCCGGCTTGCGCTGAAGTGCGAGCATCTTCTCGTCGACGATTCGCGAAGCGACTTCCTGTATGCCGGTGAGCGGGTTCTTGCGGCTGAAGGTCTGAATCGCCTCTTTCGGAAACGCCCCGACAAAGACGCAGCTATGGACCGCGCCATGGTCGAAATACGCCTCTTCTCCTTTCTCGCGAAGCAGCCGGCAGTACTCCTCCGCGGCGAAGCGGCGGGACGACATGTCCGGCGTGTTATAGAACACCCCGACCTGGAGCGACCAGTAGCCCTTGGCGTTCTTGAGTTCCCACTCCGGATGTTTGCTCGGCGGCGGCGGGAGATCAACCAGCGTAGCAAGGCGGAAGGGCCACTGTGCGCGGGAAACGCCGTCAACCACGACGTCGACCGATAGCTGGCGGATCATCTGGAGATCAGACTGCGGATCGGGCTTGTAGGTCTCCTTGCCGTCGCGCCGATC
>JACRLV010000084.1:4113-8712 GCA_016235145.1 Planctomycetota bacterium | reverse complement strand
GCTACGAATTGCCGAGAAACTCCGTCGGACTCGGAGGTCCGACGCTACGAAATCTTCAACCGCACGTTTGCGTGAGCCCAGCGATGCTCTTTCGCCCGCCAAAGCCGGTCGGCATGACGCTCAACCTCGCTCCGATGGTTGACGTGATGATGTGCCTGATCATCTTCTTTCTGCTCGCCAGCGAGCTGGTCAGCGTGTCGCACCGGCCGATCAAGCTGCCCTACGCCGTCGCCGCCCGCGACCCGGAGCCCGGCGAACTGGGCGACCGCATCGTGATCGACGTGCGTCCGACCGCCGATGCGTCGCGCACGGAATACGTCGTCCAAACCTGGGACGGCAAGCGGATCGCCGAACGCGTTCTGTTCGAGGATCAGGTTGCGGCCTACCTCCAGAATCGCGCCCGCCAGGCCGCGGATGCGACGCGGCTTCGCTGCGTGGTTCGGGCGGATCGCTCGGTCGCGTATGGCGACGTGGAGGTCGTGCTGCGCGGCTGCGGCCTGGCGAAGATCGCGAAAGTCACGTTCGGCGCCCACACCGGCGAAGATCCGGAAGAGAGACGCGGATGAAACGCCGGGCGTACGAATCCATCAGCGAGCGCGTGCCGAACCTGGCTCCCATGGTCGACGTGATCATGGTGATTCTGGTTTTCTTCATGCTCGGCGCCTCGCTCACGCTCGCCCGCGAAGGCGTGCTTCAGACGGAGCTCGATCCGCGCAGCGGGCCCGGCGAGGGCGTCGCCGTCGAGATCATTCCCAGCGTGAAGATCGCCCTCGAGGAGCAGGACGAAGGCCGCGGTTGCCGGATTCACGTGAACGGTTCGCCCGTCGGCGGCGGGACGTTTGAAGACCTGTTCCGGCTGATGCGCGAAAAGAAGGAAAAAGAGGGCGCCGATCCTCTCAACCCGGTCGTGATCGGCTCTCATCCCGGCGTGCAATGGCGCTTCGTAGTCAAAACGATGGACACCTGCGTCCGCGCGGGTTTCAAGAACGTGCAATTCGCCGTCGCGCTCGGCGGGACGGACTGGCGGGCCCGCAAGTGAAGCTCTCGTTCCGGCGCGTCGCGATTCGAATCGGTCTGCTCGGGCTGTTGGGCGCTGTTCCAGCCGGCGCGCAGGACAAGGCCGGCGACATCGAACGCATGGTCCGCGACGGCATGGCGGAGGCGTTGGAGTCGCGCTTCGCCGGCGGCCGCACGCCCGAGGAGCAAGGCCTCCTCGCGGAGGCGTACGCGAACAAGGCGGTCCGGGTTTCGGAGGATCGCGCCCGGCACGCGGCGTTTCAGGAAGCCGCCCGGCGTTACGAGCGTTGGATCAAGTCGCTCGGCTCGGCGGAGATGGAGAAGGAGGAGCGCTGCGTCGAGCTGGCGACCACCCGGTGCGCGTTCGGCGGGATGATCCTTTCGCGCTGGATCGAAGCCGACTTTTCGCAATTCGAGCTCACGGACGGCCGCAAGGCCAATTGCGAGCGGCTGACGGAGACGCTCACGCGGGCCCGCTCGCTGTATGAGCAGGCCCTGAGCGACTTGGCGCCGTTGATCTCGAAAGACGCCGGGCGAGACGACGAGGATCGCCTGCTCGTGCTCGGGATTCTCGACCGGGTCGGGCCGCTTTCAACGGACGCCCGCTTCAACCTGGCGTGGACGAATCTGTTTCTGGCGCAGGTGGGCGCGAATGACAAGGAAAACGCGGCGAAGGTCCGCGCCGAAGCGGAAAGCGGGTTTCGCGCATTGCTCGGGGCCGGGCAGGAAGGCGAAGCGGAAGTGCGCTGCCTCCTGGGGCACGGCATCGCCCTGCGCGAACTGGACAAGCTGGACGAATCCGCGCGCGCCCTGTCCGAAGCGGCGCGATCCGCCGGCGGCCCGCTCGGCACCCAGGTGACGTACGCGCTCGCACGCACGCAGATACAGGCCGGACAATACGAGGCGGCCCGCAAGACGCTGAAGCCGCTGGTGGAGACCGATCTCGACGCGCTGCCGCGCGGCCAGGAGCCGGCCCGCTTCTACTTGAATCTCGCCCGCCTGTGGGACGCCAACAGCTATCTGCTCGAAAGCCAGTCGAAGCAGGCTTCGGCGGAGGAGGCGGCGAGACTGCGCGAAGAGGGAATGACGCGCTTCGGCGCTCTCCTGCGGCTCGGCGGGCGTTGGAACGAAGTCGTACCCCTGTTCGCCCAGATCAACACCGACGCCGGCGCGGACATCCGCCGACTCAGCGTTTCCGAGCTATTGCTGTCGGCCCAGCAGCTCATCAACGAACGAAAGCACCGCCAGGCGCTGCTGCGGCTGCGCGAAGCGGCCGGCCGGCCAAAACTCTCGACCGAAATAGAGCCGCTGATCTGGCTTCAGATCGGCCAGTGCGAGTACGAATCGGGAAACGCCGAGCAGGCGGCCGATGCGTTTGAGCTGGTGGCGAAGCGCTTTCCGGCGCACTCGCGTGCCGCCGCCATGATCGACGCGGCGTTTCAGCTCCGCGCCAAGACGGCGGAGGAGTCGCACAAACCGGAAGATTATCGCAAGTTGGCCGAGACGCTGAAGCTGCTGCTGACCGGCTTTCCAAAACACGAGAAGTGCGCCGAGGCGCAGTGGTGGCTGCCGGTCGCGCTTCAGGCGGCCGGCGACAACGCCGCGGCGATCGAGCAGTTCAAGAAGATTCTGAAAACATCGTCGCATTGGGACGAGGCCCAGTTTCGCGCGGTGATGTGTCGGCGGGTTCAATTCGAGACGGAGCGGGCGACGCTGCCTGCGGACGAGCTGCGATCGCGCGGCGCGGCGCTCGCCCGCGAGATGCTCGCCTACGCGGACGCCGCGATGAAGCGCGGCGGAGATAAACCCGGCGGCGAGTTGGTGAAACGCAGCGCGACGGCGGTCGTTTCGGCGGCGGAGCTGTGCAGCGGGCAGGGAGTGGAGGACCACGCCGCCGCCCTGAATTTTGTGCGCGATTTTGAGCAGCGTTTCCCGGACAGCGACCTGATCGGCCGCGTGCTCGCCGTGCGGATCGCCGCGTATCGATCACAGCGGCAATTCGAGGCGGCCGCGAAAGTGGTGGAGCAGTACCTTCAGACGGTTCCGCCCGGACAGGCGGGCGGCGTTCTGGCGATGATGGCCGCCGGAATGCAGGAGGAAGTCGATCGGCTGCTCTCCAGCGGGCGCGAGGACGACGCGCGCCGGCTGGCCGGAGAATCGGTCAAGACGTTTGAGCAACTGGATGAATGGACCAAAGCGGACGCGAGCCGGACCGGCCACGCGGCGGCGGTTCGGTTCGGATTGGCTCGCATGCGGCAGCTCGCGGGTGAGCCGGACGCGGCGCTGGCGATCGCACGCGAGCTGCTGGCGTCCGATCCGCGCGACGGGCGCTATCAGCGGCTGCTCGCGCAGATTCTGACCAGCCGCCTCAGCGCGGACTCGCCCGCCGCAGAATGCGAAGCGGCGCGCCAGGCATGGGAGACTCTCCTTCGGGACGGAGGGCTCCGGGCCGCGGCGCCGGAAGCCTATTGGGAAGCCCGCTATCACTTCCTCTCGCTGCTGATGCGCGAAGGCCGGGCGGCGGAAGTGGAAGCGGCGATCCGCCAGGAAAAACTGTGGTCCAAAGATTTCGGCGGGACATGGCGGGCGCGATTCGACGATTTGTATGCCAAGGCCGCGCCGAGCAGCCGACCGTCGTCAGACCGGGCGCCGTAATGTGGTGTTCGTAGCGTCGGAACTCCGAGTCCGACGACGAATTCGGCTGAAAGCGCCCAACAGAACCCCAAGCGCAAGCGCCAGCGCGTGGGGCCGTATTTCGTGCCCAGCGCGGCTGGTTTTGCTAGCCGCTCTGAACACAAAACCGTCGGACTCGGAGGTCCGGCGCTACTCATCCGACGCTACTCGTCCCCAATGATCCGCATTCGCCCGCTGAAGCGATCGATGCGAATCGAGAAACGATACGGAACGCCGCGCAGCGACGGATCCGCCCGGTAGCGATAACGCCATTCCGCGATGCTGCGGCCGTCGGAAGGGTCGGCCAGCCGCCCCGGTTCGATGTCAAAATCATCGAGTTGCACCGACGGGTAGCGGCTGCCCGGCGGCAGATGCGAATTCTCGTACGCCAGAAAACGCTCGGCCAGCGCGTCGGCGTATCGCCGGCATTGATCGAGGCTCAACGCCCGTCCGATTTCGACGGGGCAGGCGTGCAGCGATGGAAACCCATTGACGGCGGCGTACGGCCGCCGGCCGCCGACCGGATCATGATTCACAGCCGCGGCGCAGCCGTGCAGAGACGGTAGCGCGACAGTCGCGAGTATCGTCAGGGCATAAGCACGAAGCGCCGACCATTTCATGTGTGCAGTGTAATTCGGCGACGGCGGCGAGCCACCGGGCGCAAGCCGTGCGGACGGGCGCCGTCTGCCCCGTCTATTTCCGCTTCTTGTGGTAGATGCCGCGCTCGCAAGCGACGACAAAGCACTCGGACGTGTTCTTGAGGGATTCCCAGGTCTGCCGGATGCGGTCCGCCTCCTCGGGCGTGATCTGGCCGTCGTTCTCGATGCTGCGGCTGACGGCGGTGAGCAGCTCGCCGAAGTCCTCCACGACGCGCTGCGTGGTCCCCAGCAATTTCTCCTCGGCAGATCC
>JACRLV010000084.1:0-4074 GCA_016235145.1 Planctomycetota bacterium | reverse complement strand
GGGCTCGACCGCCGGGTTCTGCACGAAAAAGCCGCCGGCGTGGTTGCACAGCCAATTGATCAGCCGCGGCTCCTGCGTGATTTCGTAGATTTCCTTCATGCGGTCGAGCGGATTGCGGGCGCCCGAGCTGTCGGGATCGTCCTTCGGGGATTCCTGGCACCACTTGTAGACCATCGCCGTGCTCAGTCCGAGCTTGGCGGCCAGCGCCTTCACGCCGACGCGTTCCGACGCTTCCCGCATGACTTCGTAGGATTTCACGCCGCACCACCTCGGATTTCGTAGGCGACCCGGCCGTGGCATTCGCCGCAGTCCGGCTCTTGTGAAGACTATTGTGAGCCGCCGCGTCGCTGCGTCAATGAACGTTGGCGACGAGTCCATCCGCCTGATGAACGTCGCAACATCGTTCGGTCCCCGCGGCCGGAATGGCAGCGGCTCGAAAAGGGGTGGATCGAAGGCGTTGACGGCGCCCCCCGATCGAACGAGAATCCAGCGGGCCGAATACAATCTACCTCAGCCGCAGGCGCAACGACCTTCGCGGCGGATGAATAAAAGGAGAGAACCATGGCGTATGAACTGCCCAATCTGCCCTATGCGTACGACGCTCTGCAGCCGCACATCGACGCGCGGACGATGGAAATCCACCACACCAAGCACCACCAGGCGTACATCAACAACGCCAACAAGGCGCTGGAGGGGCACCCCGACTGGGCCGCCAAGCCGGTCGAGAAGCTGCTGCGCGATATCGCGTCCGCGCCCGACTCGATCCGTCAGGTGCTGATCAACAACGCCGGCGGCCATGCGAATCACTCGCTGTTCTGGCAGATCATGGGCCCGGGCAAGGGCGGCGAGCCGAAAGGCCCTCTGGCCGAGGCCATCAACGCTTCGTTCGGCGGTTTCGCCGGCTTCAAGGAGAAATTCGCGGCGGCCGCGGCGGGACGTTTCGGCAGCGGCTGGGCCTGGCTGGTGATCGACGGCGGCGGCAAGCTGGCGATCGAATCGTCCGCCAATCAGGACAGCCCGCTGATGCTCGGCCACACGCCGATCCTGGGCCTGGACGTTTGGGAGCACGCCTACTACCTGAACTACCAGAACCGCCGGCCGGATTACGTCACGGCATGGTGGAACGTGGTGAATTGGGACAAGGTGGCGGAACTGTTCGCCGCGGCGAAGAAATAGCCGGAGCGCGGCGGGTTGATTCGATCATTGGTCGGCAGAATCCTGCAAGTCCAGCTTCGCGCGCCGTATCAAGTGGCAGAGCAGGGCGAAGTTGACCGCGTTGGCGGCGCATCACGGCAGCGGTGCGCGCGGGCTGACGATGCGTCGTCCGGCATGTTGCCTCGTTCAGCGCTCTCTCTTTCTCGAGTGGGTGGTACGGGCGTCCCGCCCGTCAAACGGGCGGGACGCCCGTACCACCCGAAAACGTGACTGTGCCGGACCACTACCGCGGCTGCGACGCCGGCTGGCTCGTTGAGCGGAAATCGTCCGCCGACCAGAGTTTTAGCGTGATCGTGGCGGTCGTCTTCTCGCGACGATAGGCAACCTCGACCGTGTCGCCCGCGGCCTTCCGCGCCACGATCCGCCTAAAGTCGATCAGCCGAATCGTCGGCTCGCCGTCGACTTGCGTGATCACGTCCCCTTCGGCCAGGCCCGCCTCGGCCGCAGGCCCGCGCCGCGGAGCGACAATCGCAAGCCCGTCCGGCTGTCGCGGCGGCAGCGGCTTGTCATCCGGCCGCGAGGCGAGCGGCATCGGCGGCGTGCGGTGCTCATCGGGCCAGGGCTCGCCGACGACCGGATCACGCGGATCCAGCACCAGGCCGAGCAGTCCGCGTTTGAGCGTCTCGCCTTTCAGCATCCGCGGCAGCCGGCGGCGAATGTGATCGGCATGCACCGCGAAGCCGATTCCCGAGTCATACTGATCGACGCCGGCGAATTCGTCATCGCCCGTGCCCATCGGCACGCAGACGCCGACCATCCGGCCCGAAAGATCGAGCAGCGGCCCGCCGTAATTCGCCGGCGAGGTCTTCGCATCCGTCTGAACGCACTGGCCGCTCATGCGATTCACGCCGCTGATGACGCCGACCGAAAGAGCCGGCTCACGGCTGCCGTGACCGAAGCCGGCGGCGATCGCCCACTGTCCCGGACGAATCGCGGCCGCGTCGACCCACTTCGCCGCCGGCAGCCCGCGCGCCTCGACTTTGAGCAGTGCGAGCCGCGATTGCTGGTCGCGGGCGAGGAGCTTGCCGACAAAACGCCGTCCGTCGGCGAGCTGCACGGTAATCACGGTCGGATCACGCACGAAGTTGAACGTGCTGGACAGAATCACGCCGTCTTCGGACCAGATTACGCCGGTGGTGGGCCCGTCGGCGGTTCGAAAACCGGTTGTCCGCTGCGGGTCGGATGCGTCGCGCGCGGGCTGGGCGCCGCCGATGGTTTCGATTCGCACGATGCTGCGCGCGGCGGCGGCCAGTGCCGCACGAAACGACGCCTGCTGAGCCCGCGGCAGCGAATCATCCGCCCACGCGGGCGGCGGCGCCGCAAGCAGCAAGCACGCGAACATTGCCAGCGGGCTGCCGAGGGTGCGTGACTTTCTTCGCGGAAGGCCATCGGGGTCCGAGCCCCAAGCGCAAGCGCGTGGGTGTTCTCGCGGAGGAGCGTCATTCGCACAAACTCCCACGCGCTTGCGCTTGCGGCTCGGATTGCCCCCGCCAGAACTGTCGCGCATCCGGCAGCCCGCGCCTCGCATCATCGCCCTACCTCCGCCAGCTCAACCGTCACGATTTCCTCATGCCGCTTCACCACGAGCACGACCGGCCGGCGACGATCCGCCTTTGCGATCGCCTGAGAATCAGGTCGTCGGCGCGCAGCCCTGCGCGCGCCGCGGCCGAATCCGGGCGAACCCGCTCGACGTACGCCGGCCGCACCCGGCCGCCGACATCCAGCAATCGGATGCCCCAATCGCCGATCGTCGCCGCTGCCGGCGCGGATGTCGGCGTATCGGCCTTGGCTTCCGCATTGTCCGCGGGGCGACGTTCGAGAAATGCCGCGACTTCTTCGACGGGCATGGCGTAGTTGGCGAGCGTGTTGGTCCTGGTGCTGACCACGGATTTGCCGATCACGCCCACCAGCCGGCCGTCGAGATCCAACAGCGCGCCGCCGGGGCAGCCGGGCGTCGAGACGACCGCGTCCACCAGCAGCACGGGCCCCTGATACGAAAAATCCTGCGTCCGTGAGCGTGCCGCCAGCGAGGTGCGTTCGGCGAGGACGCCCGCGATCACGGAGATCGGCTCGGGGCCCTCAGCGACCTTGAACGGATTCGCCGCAGCAATCAGCCAGTCGCCGGGCTTCAGATTCTCGCTGGTCCCCAACCCGAAATGGGGCAGATCCGTCGCCTCGATGCGCAGCTCGGCCAATTGTCGCGTGTCGTCGCGGGCGACGACACGCGCCGGAAAGCGGCGTCCGTCCGGCAGGATGACGCGCATCGCCGGGTCTTCGAGCATTACGGACAGCGCGGTCACGATCCGCCCGTCACTTGAAACAATTACGCCGCTGGCGTAGCTCCTGATCGTTCCGATTCCGGCGGCGTGTATCTTCACCACGCGGGCCTGGGCCGCTTCGATTGCATTTGCAAACGCTCCGCCGGGCTGCTCATCCGCCGCCGACGCGGCGGCAGTGCAAGCCCAAAGCAAAAGGCACTGGGCCAGCCTGCACACTATCCGAGCCCCAAGAACTAGCGCGCGGGCTCCGTAGCGTCGGACCTCCGAGTCCGACGACGAAATCAGAGCTCTCAGGTTGGACGTCGCCCGCAGCCCAACAGGAAATGCTCGGTCGAGGGTGGCACGGTCAAGCGATCGCGCGAATGGGGCTGCGCTGCTCGAAAGATCTGATTGCGATCGCTTGGCCGTGGGGTCGGAGAAAGCTTGTGGCACCGCCGCAGCACAGCCAAGCCGTCGCGACTGGCGTTTTCGCCCGGAGGATCCAACGGGCGCGACGGCTTGACCGTGCCACCCAACGCCGTAAACCAACTCGGGTGGTTTGTTGCGTTTTTTCCAAGAAAGAACGCTCCTTTGCGGTATT
>JACRLV010000373.1:9562-10526 GCA_016235145.1 Planctomycetota bacterium | reverse complement strand
CAGGTCGCCGGCTTTCAGGCCTGCGGCATCGATTTCGACTTCCGTGCCCAGTTCGAGCCCGGTCGTTACCGTCAGCGGCATCGCCATCTTCGTCGGCGCAGCCGCCGCGCGGTCGCTCCCGCCCGGGGGACCGCCGCCGCCGGGCGGCGCCCCCGGAGGGCCGCCCGCCGGTGCGTCGCGCACGACAAAAATCTGCTTGCTTGTTCCCTGCGCGACGATCGCGTCCTTGCTGACCATCAGCCGCTTGCCGGGCGGGCCGGCGGGAACGTTCGCCCGCACGAACATGCCCGGCAGCACCTTGTGATCCGGGTTGGGCAGGTCGATCTCGATCGGGAACGTGCGGGCCGAGGGATTCGCCAGCGGCACGACCCGCGCGATCTTCCCCGGTTTCGAGATGCCGAGCGACTCGAACTCCACCGACGCGGGCGTTCCCGCGACGGCGAACGCGATCGCGTTTTCCGGCACATCGACCCGCACTTTGACGCTCTCGATCGCGACCATTTCGCACACCGCGCCGCCGGCCTGAAATCCGCCGCCGGCCTGAATCCACTCGCCGATCTCGGTGTTCTTGCTGACCACGAAGCCGTCGAACGGAGCGACGATCTCGGTCTTGCGCAGCTCGCGTTTGAGCAGGTTCAGGGCGGCGGCCTGGGCTGCAACGTCGCTGCGGGCGCGGGCCTTTTCCTCGGCGCGCGGACCGTTGGTCCACATCTCAAGATCGGCGGTCACGGCCGCGAGCCTGCGCTCGGCGGCGAGGTATTCCATTTCGGTGTCGTGGCGCTCTTTTTCGTTGCTCTGCCCGCGGGCGGACAGGTCCTGGATGCGCGACCGCTCGAAATCCCACTTCTTGTAGACCGCCTGGGCTTCCTGCACGGTCGCCTTCTGCTTTTCGAGCAGCTCCTTGCGCGTGCCGGCTTCAAGCTCGTCGAGCTTGGCCTGGAGCGATGCAAGCGGGGCCTCGGCC
>JACRLV010000373.1:0-9521 GCA_016235145.1 Planctomycetota bacterium | reverse complement strand
ATGCGAAGCTGGGCCAGCTCGGGATCGAGGCGGGCGATCAGCGCGCCGGCTTTGATGAACTGCCCCTCGCTGACCGCGATCTCGCGCACCACGCCGCTGATTTCGACCGCGACGACACAACGCTTTTCCGGCAGCACCGTTCCGACCAGCCGCAGCGAAGGCGGCACGTCGCGCTCGACGACCGGCGCCACAATCGCCGGCATCGGGCCTCCCTGCGCGTGGAGCTGCGGAGTAACCAGGCTGGCGCCCGCCAGTGCGATGAACGCCAACGGACTTCTCGAATGGAATCGCAGGTTGCGAATGGGTCAATCCTCCGCGGCGGCGTTTCTGTGCATCGCAGACCGTCGCTGATAGCGCCGTAGCGTCGGACGTCCGAGTCCGACGACGACGGTTCATCGAACAATTCCCGTCGGACTCGGAGGTCCGACGCTACGAATTCGAGGCTCTGAATCCAACGCTACTTCTCAAAGAGCCGCCGAGCGGCGCAATAGTAGCCGCGGAGCGGCGAAAGAAACATCAAGCGGCGCCGCGGGTCGTTCTTCCGCCGCTCCGCGGCTAGTCGGGGCCTCGCGCTGATGGGCCCCGCGGCTCGCGCCGTGGGCTATTCTCCGTCGCCCCTTCCGGGGCTGCGCGCCTCCCCGCCGTTTCTGTGACGCACCCCCGACGATACCATACCCCTCCTGGAGTTTCTTTTTCGATCCGACGCGTCAACCGGCGGCCCATGCGACGTGCGCTCGCCGGCGGGAGGGCTCATCCGTGCAAGCTGTTGTCGGTTTTCTTCGTGCGGCTCGCGGCGAACATCTGGAATGGAACCGCACCCTGTGCCGCATTCCCAGCATCAGCACCAAGCCTGAGCACAAGGCCGACGTCCGCACGGCGGTCGAGTGGACGCGCGACCTGTGCATGCGATCCGGCCTGCGGGCCGAGGTGTGCGAGACTTCCGGCCACCCCTTGGTCTACGCCGAGTGGCTCAACGCGCCCGGTGCGCCGACGTTCTTGGTGTATGGACACGTCGACGTGCAGCCGACCGGCGACCTGAAACTCTGGGACGCCGAGCCGTTCGAGCCGGTCGTGAAGGGCGATTGGCTGATCTGCCGCGGCTCCGCCGACGACAAGGGGCAGGTGCTGCTTTACGTCCGCGCGGCGGCGGCGTGGCTGGCGACGCGGAAAAAGCTGCCGATCAATCTCAAGCTGCTGATCGAGGGCGAGGAGGAGATCGGCTCGCCGAGCCTGGCGCCGTTCATCCAGGCGAATCGCGAGCGGCTCAAGTGCGACGGCATTCTCATCTCGCGACCGTGACCGTCGGGACGCGCGGCCTGGTTTACAAGGAGGTCCGCCTGAGCGGCCCCAAGCACGACCTGCACAGCGGCAGCTACGGCGGCGCGGTGCCCAACCCGGCGATCATCCTTTCGCGCATGATCGCGTCGCTGCACGATGCGGACGGGCGCGTCACGATCCCCGGCTATTACGATCGCGTGGTGAATCTCAGCCCCGCCGAGCGGCAGGAGCTGGGCAAGGTCGCCAAGAGCGACGCCGGGCTGATGGAGGAGACCGGCGTCGGCGGCGTGGTGGGCGAGACCGGCTACACGTCGGAAGAGCGCCGCACGATCCGCCCGACGATCGAGGTCAACGGCCTGACGAGCGGCTTTCAGGGCGAAGGCGCGAACACGATCATCCCCGCCCGCGCCAGCGCCAAGATCAGCATGCGGCTCGTGCCGAACCAGCCCGCCGCGGAAATCAGCCGCATGTTTGACGAGACGATCCGCCAGCGCTGCCCCAGCAACGTGAAGTGCGAAATCCTGACGCACGGCACGGCGGCGGACGCGTACATGGCCCCGTTCGACAGCCAGCCGATGAACGCCGCCCGCCGGTCGCTGCGCGAGGCGTTCGAGCGCGAGCCGGTGTTCGTCCGCGAAGGGGGCACGCTGCCGATCCTGCCGATGTTCAAGCGCGTGCTGGGCGCGGACAGCCTGATGCTCGGCTTTGCCGGCCCGACCTGCAACGCGCACGGCCCGAATGAGAAAGTACGTATTCCCGACCTGGATCGCGGAGCGGAAGCGATCGCGCGGCTGTTCGGATATCTGGCGGGGTAGGGGCGGCGCCGCAGCGAAGCTTGCGTTTGTATTGTGTAGCGGGTTCCGGAGCTTGTGAGATTGATGTGGCACAGGCGTCTCGCCTGTGATCCTTGATCTTGGAAAGCGATGCGCCGTCGAGAATGCAGGGTGCGTTCGAGCCGCCAGACGAGTTTTCGAATTCAAGCCACACCTACGGCGGCTCGAACGCACCCTACTTGTGCTCGTAGGGCGGGCTCCGCCCACCACTCGTCGTTCACGCGCATCCACCCATGGTGGTCCGAGCCCACCCTACAGGTTGGAAGCCCATACCACATGCGGTTGTGGGCATAAGCTCCAAGCGCCGCGGTTCGGCTAAGGCCGGCTGTTGCTGGGTTGCGTTGCGGCGGGCGATGGCTTTTCCGGGAGCGTGCGATACTCAGCCGCCTTGCCGGGCCTGCCCCAGGCTTCGTATAGGTCCGCGAGCGCGCCAAGCGTGGCGTTCCGAAGTGAAGCAGATGTCGTCGGGGTAGCGCTCATTGATTTCCATTCCGCGACCAGCAGCGCTTCCGCGTCGGAGTATTGCTTCAGGGAGGTCATGCAGCGCCCGAGCGCGAGCGTCGACTGGAACGTTCTCGCGTCGCCTGGCGGAAGCGAGCGACGACGAATCTCCAGGCTCTCCCGCAGAAGCGGCTCGGCGTCGGCCGCGGCCCCGGCGTTCAGCCGCGCGTCGCCAAGGTTGTACAATGCACCTGCAAGTTCGGGATGGTCCGGCCCCAGTTGGGCTCGATACAGATCGATCGATTGTCGCAGCAGCGGCTCGCCCTCCGCGTTCCGGTTCAGGCGAATCAAGACGACGCCCAGGTTGTGGATCGCCTGTGCCACGAGCGGATGCTGCTCGCCGAGCATCTTGCGCCGATTCGCCAGCACTTCGCGGCAGATGGGCTCGACCGCCGAATAGTCACGCCGGCGCATCAGCAGCGCGGCGAGGTTGTTCAGCGACTCGGCCGTATCGATGTGATCGTCGCCGAGCAGCTTGCGGCGAATCGCCAGCGCCTCGCGCAGCAGGGTCTCCGCGCGCTGATCGTCGCCGCGAAGCCCCACCACTACGGCGAGGTTGTTCATGAACTGGGCGACTTCCGAGTGATCGTCGTTCCCGACGCGCCGCTGCATCGCGAGGGTCTGCTCCAGGTAATCCTGCGCGGCGGCATAATCCCCCTTGGCGTGATAGAGGATTCCCAGCGCGTTGAGCGACGAGACCACGTCGCGGTGGTCGCCTTTGTGAACGCCGCGTTGGAGTTCCAGCGCTTCCTTGAGCTGGGCTTCGCCTTCGGGGTATCGCCCCATCCCGACATACGCGTCGCCGATGGCCATGCGGACGGCCGATTCGATCTCGGGATCGTCGCCGACGTCCTGATCGACGCTTGCCGCGGCCTGATCGAGCAATGTGCCGACGGTGACGTCCGGGCCCTCGCGGTTCGGATTCGCGGCCCGCAGCATGGATTGCAGAAAGCCCCGCACGCGATCCGATTGCCGCGACTCGATGCGGGCGTTCTCGGCTTCGGTCTGGGCGATGCGCCGGGCGGCGATCGCGTCGTCCCGATCGCGCTCGGCCTGCCAGGCGGAGCGCACGCTTACGACGGTCGCGCCGACGAGAGACGCGATTGCGATCATCGCAGCGGTTCCGGCCGCCCAGTGCCGCCGCAGAAATTTCGCGGAGCGGTAACGCCATGTGCCGGAACGGGCCAGCACGGGCAGGCCGTCGAGATGGCGACCGATGTCATCGGAGAGCTGCTCGACGGAGCCGTAGCGATGACGCGGCTCCTTCCGCATTGCCTTCATCACGATCGCGTCGAGATCGCCGGCGAGGCTGCGCCAGTGGTATGTGATCGGTTCCGAGTCGCGCGCCGCCGCCGGGGCGGGCGTTCCATTCGCTTTCTTCGGCCGCCGTTCGACCGAGTGGGCGACGGTACGACGTACCGCGGTGCTGGGCCGCTCCGGATCAACCTCGCAAACCGTGTTAGCCAGGGCCTGCAAAGATCCGCTTGTTTTCTCGACCGGCGACTGCCCCGTCAGCAATTCGTACAGAACCACGCCGAGCGAATAGACGTCGCTGGCAGTGCCGATCGGCTCGCCGCGAACCTGCTCCGGGCTGGCGTATTCCGGCGTGAGGCAGTGCTGCGTCGTCGCCGCCGGCCGCGTGGCTGGCGCGCCGTCGTCGGCGCGCAGCACTTTCGCGATGCCGAAATCGAGCAGCTTGGGCGTCCCGTCCCGGGTGACGAGGATGTTGCCCGGCTTCAGGTCGCGATGCACGACGAGGTGCTGATGCGCGTGCTGCACGGCGTCGCAGACCTGCCGGAACAGCCGCAGCCGCTCATGCAGCCCGAGGCGGCGCGACGCGCAATACGCGTCGATCGGCTCGCCGTCGACGTACTCCATCACGAGATAGGGAGTGCCATCCGTGCCGCGCCCCCCGTCTAGCAGCCGGGCGATTCCGGGATGATTGAGGTTTGCCAGCGTCTGGCGTTCTTGCACGAATCCACGGTAGCGGGCGCCGTCGATCAGGCCGCCGCGAATGAGCTTGATCGCGACCTCCTGCTCGTACGCTTCGTCCGCGCGGCGGCCGAGGTAGACGCTGCCCATCCCGCCGGCGCCGATCAGCCGCACGATCTTGTAGGCGCCGAACTCCGCCCCGACCAATTGCCGTGGTGCGTCGCTCATCAACTCCGGGGCGACCGCTTCGATCGCCGAGCGGTCCACCAGCGTCGGGGCACGCTCGGCCGCATCGAGGAGCGATTCGACCTCGTCGCGCAGCGAACGATCCGCGGCACATGCCTGGTCCAGATAGGCGGCGCGCGTGTCCGGCGCCAGCTCCGAGGCGGCGGCGACGATCTCTTTGACGATGTGCCAACGGTCGGGCGCCAACTACTCTCCCTGCGCGATCGCGCGATGCAGCCACCCGCGTGCGACGGTCCAATGGCGTTTCGCGGTGCGGGCCGACACGCCGAGCGCTTCGGCGGCCTCTTCGATGCTCATGCCGGCGAAGAACCGGAGCTCGACGAGCTTCGCCAGGTCAGAATCGAACTCAGCCAGCCGTCCGAGCGCCGCGTCCATCGCGACAATGTACTCGTCGGGTTGTTCGGCGAGCGACTCGGCGAGTTCCAGCGACGCGCGAACGTCCGATCCGCCTCGCTTGGCTGCCGCCCGCGTGCGCGCGTGATCCACGAGGATTCGGCGCATGGCCCGAGCCGCTACCGCAAAGAAATGGGAGCGGTTTTGCCAATCGGCTTCGCCGACCATCCGGAGATAGGCTTCGTGGACCAGAGCGGTTGGCTGAAGCGTGTGCCCGGAACGCTCCTGAGCGAGATATCGCTGCGCCAATTGGCGCAGTTGGTCGTACACCTGGGGCAGAAGTTCGTCCGCCGCGCGGGGATCGCCCTCGCGTAAACGCACCAACGCCTGTGTGACTTCACCCTGAATCATGCCGTCAAAAAAAAACTTGCCGAATATGGCCCGATTTTGAGCTCATTACGCTCCTACTCATCAGAGGCGAGCGAGCCTGGGGCCGATACGCGGCACGCGGATTCCGCCTGCATTCTATTGAATCGGGCATTCGCAAGGCAACGTAGCTTAGCCATCGGCGGCAGTCCCGGGGGGCTGCCGGCGGTTGGGAGAAGATCAGCAGCGGTATCAGGTGTTCGGTATGCCTCTCAGCTGCGTTACGAACGGCATCAGCGGTGTCGCCGGCCCCTGTTGGAGATGGGACTACTCATGCACACTTCACGTAATTGGTTGAATGCGCGAATTCTGTTCGGATCAGTGTTTTCGCTCGGATTATTGGCGACGGCCGGGTTCGCCCAGGCGCGGTACGACTTCATTCTCGTCGATTCGTTCAACGCAAACCCGCTCGCGGGCGAGGCGTACCTGTGGGACATCAACGACGTCGGCATGGCCTGCGGCCAGGCCACGGTCGACAACGTGATCGGCTATCCGGGCTTTGTCTGGGAAGAGCAGACCGGCAAGACGCGCATCTCCGTCGCCAGTCCGCAGAGTCTGAACAACAACGGGCTCATCGTCGGAATCGGCGACATCCTCGATCTCAGCTCCGGCCAGATCTATTCGCCGCCGAATCTGCCCGGAACGTACTACGCGCCGCAATTCGGCGGCGTGAACGACGCCGGCGTGGCGGTCGGCTCGATTTCGACGTGCAGTTGCAGCGATTCGGGCGGGGTGCTGCGGATTCCATACATCTGGGACGCCGTGAATGGGGCGCGCACGATCGACGTGCCGAATGCCAAGGGCTTGCTGCGGGTCAACAGCGCCGGAATGGCGATCGGCTGGCTGAATGGTTGGGCGGCCAACGAAGGGTTCGTCGTCAACTTGGAAACCGCGGAGTACACGGTGCTGGGCGACGTGTTTCCGCCGGGGTACGGCGCCGGGATCACTCGAGTTTACGACATCAGCGACAGCGGCGTAGTCGTCGGCGCGCGAACCACTTCGAGCAGCGTGTACGGCTTTGCCTATTCGCTCGGGTCGGGCTTTCAGATTCTGCCTTTTCCCGGCGCGGGCTACCAGCAGGTTGTACGCCCGCGCGGGATCAGCAACACGGGGACGATTGTCGGAGACCTCCTCACCACCACGGCGTCCGCGCGTTGCTTTGTTTTTTCACCGGCCGACGGGCTGATCGACCTGGCGACGGCAGGGCTCGTAGCCGGGATGCCTGCCGGCTATCGCTTCTACTCGGCACAGAAGATCAACGACCAGGGGTGGATCGTCGGCTACGGATACACCGCCGGCGGAAAAATCACCGGCTGGGTTCTGATCCCGCACACCGTGCCCGGCGACGTCGACGGCGACGGCCACGTCGATCTCGGCGATCTCACGCTCTTGCTCAGCAGTTTCGGATTGTGCAGCGGAGAATCGAGTTTCAATCCGGCGGCGGATTTCAACGGCAACGGATGCGTCGAGCTGGCGGATCTCGCGGTACTGCTGGCGAATTTTGGGGCCTGACGCAGAACGCGCGGTTCGCTTTCTGATGCCATTGAAAAAGGACGGACACAGATGAACTACAGACACCTGATCATCGCGGCATTTGTCGGCGTTACGGCGACTGCCTTGGCGACCGTACCGACCTACCGCGCGCAGTTTCTCGGCGCGAATTGGACCGGCACGGGCCTGAACGAGCGCGGCGACGTGTGCGGCAGCCTGAATGTGGACGGCACGCGCATGCGGGCGGGGATATCCCACGGCGGCCAGACGTTCGAACTCCTGCCCCTGCCGCCGGGCATGGAAACTTCGCGGGCCTTCGACATCAACGACGCCGGTGTGATCGTCGGCGCGGTCTGCCCGAACATGTACGTCGTCACGCAGCCCACGGCGGCGGTCTGGCGACCAACGCCTACGGGCTACGAAGTGGAAGTGCTCGGCGGCCTGTCCGGCGACAATTACAGCATTGCGCATGCGGTGAACAACGTCGGCGACATCATCGGTGCATCCGGATTCTGGGGGTGGAATCCGGATCACCCGATTCTCTACACCGAGGCCGGTGCGACGCCGTTGCCCGGCGGCGCGCTCGCGGCCGACGTGAGTGACCAGCGAATTGCCGTCGCCGGCCCGACACTGATCGATCTAAATACCGGAACGGTCACCAGCATTCCGTTGCCGCCGGGTGTCTGGCAGGGCGTGCAGAGCTCCGCGATCAACGCCAACGGCGATTTCTGCGGCTACATTCAGGGTTATTCGAGCTGCTCCGTGTTCCCGATCCGCTATCGACAGGGCGTGGGCTGGGAGTTTCTCGGCGGTTGTGCGCCGACCGCCGCCAGCGCAAACGCCATGAACGATCACGGTGACGCGACGACGAACTACTACAACGCTGGTTCTGGAGTCGACTTCGTCGGCGACGGGTACGTCGGACTCGGCAGCCTGATCGATCCTTCGCAGGGTCCTTGGTATGTCAGCGGCGGCAACGCGATCAATAACGCTCACCAGATTCTCGCCGGCGGAAGGCAGGGCGCCAGCGGGCCGATCGGAACCGTGCTGCTGACGCCGATGAATGCCGTCGTGCCCGGCGACGTTGACGGCGATGGAGACGTGGACATTAGCGACCTGGCGCTAATGCTAGGCAGTTTCGGGTTGTGCGCCGGCGATGCGGGTTTCAACGCAAGCTCGGACTTCGATTCGAGCGGCTGCACAGAGCTCGCTGACCTGGCGACGTTGCTCGCGCATTTTGGCGCCTAGTGCGCGACTGGAGGCTTGGGGCGCGATTGGATGACCGATTGGTCCGCGGAGACCTGGAATGAGACGCACCTTCGCGCATCTGCTGTTGGGATTGCCCACGTTGGGCGCGGCCTGCCTTGTGTCGTCCGCCTGGGGACAGATTCCGACGTACGCGGTCGAGTATTTCGGCCAGCCGCCCGGCGCAAACAACATCGGCTCCGTCACCGGCGTCAATGAGCACGGGCAGTTCGTGGTGAATCACTACGTGGGGTCCGGAACTCGCTCGTGGGTTTTGACTCCCGGGGCGGGATTCGCCCAGTTGCCGCTGCCCGCCGGCTACGCGTACAGCCTGGCGGCGGACATCGACAACAGCGGCGTTGTGGTCGGCGCCGTCACGCCGACCAGCGGCCGCGGAATCGCGGCGGTTTGGACCCCCGGCCCCACGGGCTACACGGTCCAAACGCGACTCGGGCTTCCCGGACATCTCTACTCGTCGATGCTCGCGAGCAACAACCGCGGCGATGCCGTGGGGCTTTCGTACGCCACGAGCACTTCGACAGCGGTTCCCGTGTGGTTTCAATCGGACGGCACGGTCGTCAGCCTGACTACGTTGGGCTGGCCCGCGACGCTCGCGACCGTCTCCGACATCAATGAGCAACGCGTCGTCTGCGGCGGCCAGTACCGGCTGAACCTCGAAACGCAGGTGCTGACGGATCTCGGCCTGCCCGAGACTCCTCCCGGCGGGACTCGCTACGTATCCGTGTCCGGACTTGCGATCAACGAAGCGGGACAGGTCGCCGCGATCGGCGCGCTCGCAACTTCTTCGGGCGCTTGGACGATTCTCCGCTACTCCGACGATTTCGGGTGGCAGCAGGTCAGCATCTGGGCGCTGACCTACGGCGGCCCGTTCGACATCGACAACGCCGGCAATGTGCTCATGGACACGTCGTCGGGCTCGGCCCGCGAGCTGCTCATCTACTCCGACTCCGCCGGCGGTCTGTATCGACCCGGCGATTATCGTGAGTACGAGGCCTTTTACTGGCTGCCGATGCGCTACAGCGCCCGCATGAATTACCACGGCCAGATCGCCTGCTACCTGCTGAACACGAACAACAGCGACCAGCGCTTTGGCTGGGGGCTGCTGACGCCGACCGGAACGAACATCCTCGCCGGCGACGTGAACGCCGACGGGCACGTCCGGCTCGACGATCTGTGCGCCTTCGCGTCGAATCCGATCGACATGAACGGCGACGG
>JACRLV010000372.1 GCA_016235145.1 Planctomycetota bacterium | reverse complement strand
GGAACGCTCCTTGTTCTCGCTCAAAAACCACAGGCGAGAATACCACAAAGGAGCGTTCTTTCTTGGAAAAAACGCAACAAACCACCCGAGTTGGTTTACGGCGTTGCGTGCCACCCTCCACCGAGCATTCTTGTTGGGGGCTCGGATTCTCCATCCGTGGCCAGATCAACGCCTACGCCCGCCGGGCCGAAAAACCTTGCCGCGGGGGCCACAAGTGAGAGCAATTTGCTATACTGCCGCGATCAGCTTGCGTTGGCGCGGGCGGCCCCGGGGGGCTGGTCGCCGGGAGGTGCCGCAGTGATGACGACCTCGAGTACACTTGATTCCTGCGCTCAGAAGTTCGCACCGGCGCCCCGGCCGCTGCGTTCGTTGACGGATCGTCTGCTGATCATCGGACTCGACGGCGCCACGTTCGACGTTCTGGACCCGATGATGGCCGCCGGCCGAATGCCGAACCTGAAGTATTTCGTCGAGCAAGGCGCGGCGGGAATCCTCCATTCGACCAAGCCGCCGATCACGCCTGCGGCGTGGACGACCTTCATGACCGGCAAGGGCCCGGGCCGACACGGCATCGTGGACTTCGAGAAGTACGACCCGCGGGCCCACACCCTCACGTTCAACAGCACATTTGAAATTCGCGAAAAGACGCTGTGGGAGCTGCTCAGCGAGAAAGGCCTGCGCATCGGCAGCATCAACGTGCCGATGACGTATCCGCCGCGGCCGGTCAACGGGTTCATGATCAGCGGATTCGAGACGCCGAGCATCGACGCGGAGTTCACCTGGCCGCGCGAGCTGAAGCAGGAAATCCTGCGGGCGATCCCCACGTACAACTACCGCACGAACTGGAAGCGCAGCCCGCTCGGCGTCGAGGCCGTGCTCGGGGAGAATCTCGAATACATCTCCAGCAGCTTTGAGCAGGGCTGGCAGCTCACGCACCTCTGCGGCGAGAAGTACGGCTGGGACGTGCTGATGATCGTCTTCAAGCTCGTGGACAACCTCCAGCACAAGGCCTGGAAGTACCTCGACCCGAAGTACAACTCGCGCTATCCGCGCGAGGCGGAGCTGGCGGCCGCGTGTTTCAACCGTCTGGATGAAGCGCTCGGCAAATTGTTCGACTACGCGGATGCAAACGACGCGACGGTGCTGATCATGTCCGATCATGGGCATGGCAGCCTGGAGGGCAAGGCGCAGCCGAACCTCCTCTTGCGGCAATGGGGCTACCTTTCGCTGCGGAGTCCGCTGGGCCAGGCCGGCCAGCGCGCCGCGCATTGGGTGCACCGGCTCACGAAAGGCCGCGTGACGCGATTTGAGCAGGGCAACCGCGGAATCGAGCGCGATCTGGCCGTCGACTGGTCGCGAACGCGGGCTTGCGTGATGCACGCGGGCATCTACGGATTCCTCTACATCAATCTGAAGGGCCGCGGTCCGGTCGGCATCGTCGATCCGGCCGACTACGAGCGGCTGCGAGACGAGTTGGTTGAGCGATTCAAATCCGCCACGACGCATGACCGGGAAGGCCGCAAGATCTCGATCTTCCCCGAGGTGTACAAAACCGAGCAGCTTTATGGCTGTTCGCGGGAAGAGCGCCCGGACATGCCCGATCTGCTGCTCTCGCCTCAGCCGGGACTCGCGGTCGTGCGGAAAATCCGCGGCGGAAAGCCGGTTCGCTGGTGCAGCGAGGCGCGGCTGGAAGGCACGCACCGGGTCGAGGGAATCGTCGCGATGCGCGGCCCCTGCGTGTGTCCCGGCAAGCGAATCGACGGCCAGATCGTCGACATCACGCCGACCGTGCTCGCGATGCTCGGCCTGCGCGTTCCCGTCGACATGGAAGGCCGGGTGATGGAAGACGCGTTTTCCGTCAGCCCGACGATCGAGCGCGAGCCGCCGGTCGTGCGCGAGGCGGAGGAACACGGCGAGGTGTACAGCGACGAGGATCGCAGGACGCTCGAAAAGCGGTTGAGCGAACTGGGATATCTGGAATAGCTCGCGACTTACTCTCGTCCGATCGAGCCGATCATTTCTGTCGCGTTTGGGGAGCACGCGCATGGCGCATCGTTTCGGCGTCTGTTCCTGGTCGTTGCAGCCCGAGAATCCCCGTGATCTGGTCGAGAAGGTGCGGGCGACCGGACTTTCCGCGGTTCAGCTCGCGCTCGACCCGCTGGGCGAACCCGCCTGGCCGGTCGAGGAGACGCTGGCGTGCTTGCGAGATGCCGGCATCGCGATCCTCTCCGGCATGATGCGGACGCGCGGCGAAGACTACTCGACGCTCGAATCGATCCGCCGCACCGGCGGCGTGCGGCAGGATGCTCATTGGGAGTGGAACCTCGCGAACGCCCGGCGAATCGCCGATCTGGCAGCGGGACCGGTAGGGGTGCCGCTGGTCACGTTTCATGCGGGTTTTCTGCCGCCGGGCATGGGCGATCCGCTGCGTCGCGTGATGGTCGAGCGGCTGCGCGCGGTGATCGATGTTTTCGCAGCCAAGGGTGTGCGAGTCGGCTTCGAAACGGGGCAGGAGACGGCGGCGACGTTGACGGACGTATTGGGCGAGTTGAATCGCCCGACGGCCGGCGTGAATTTCGACCCGGCGAACATGATCCTCTACGACCACGGCGATCCGGTGGAGTCGTTGCGGATCCTGGCGCCGCGCGTGGTGCAGGTTCACATCAAGGACGCCGTGCGGACGCGAGTTCCCGGGCAATGGGGTTCAGAAGTTGCGGTCGGTGCCGGCGAGGTGGCCTGGCCGGCGTTTCTCGACGCGCTTTGCGACGCTGGCCTGCAATGCGACCTCTTGATCGAGCGCGAAGCGGGTGGGCGACGGGTAGATGAGATTCGGGCCGCGCACGAGCACGTTCGCTTGCTGCTGAAAAGTCGCGATGTTGGCGGTTCGTCTCGGGAGATTCAGCGATGACAGCCGCGAGTTCGATCGGGGTAGGCGTCGTGGGTTTGGGGTTCATGGGCCGCACGCACGTCGCCGCGTACGAAAGCGCCCGCAAGGCCGGGTATGCGTGCAAACTGGTCGCGGTGGCTGACCAGGACGCTCGGCGGCTCGATCACACGCAGCCGTTTCGCGGAAACCTCGGCGGCGCCGGCGCGATGGAAAACCTCTTCGATCCGGCTCATGTCCGCGCCCACACCGAGATGGACGGCGTGCTGAACGACCCCGCGGTGCAGCTCGTCAGCATCTGCACGCCGACGGATTCGCATGTCGAGCTGGCGCTGCGCGCTCTGGACGCCGGAAAGCACGTGCTGATTGAAAAACCGGTCGCGGTGCGGTCGGCGGACGTGGCGAAGCTCGCCGCGGCGGCTGCCGGCGCCAAGACGCTCTGCATGCCCGCCATGTGCATGCGCTTCTGGCCGGGCTGGAGCTGGCTCAAGCAGGCGATTGTGGAGAAGACCTACGGCGAGCTTCGCAGCGCGGTGTTTGAGCGTTTGGCCAGTCCGCCGGGCTGGGCCAGTGAGTTCTATCGCGACGCGGAGCGCTCCGGCGGGGCCCTGGTCGATCTGCACATCCACGACGCGGACTTTGTGCGCTGGTGCTTCGGCGATCCCGTCTCGATCGCCAGCACCGGGACGCGCGATCACGTGACGACGCTGTACCGGTTCGCGAGCGGCCCGCCGCACGTGGTCGCCGAAGGCGGCTGGGACCACACGCCGGGCTTTCCGTTCAAAATGCGTTACGTCGCGGCGTTTGAGCACGCGACGGCGGAATTCGACTCGGGCCGCGAGCCGCCGCTGCTGCTGGCGACCAACGGCGAGCTCAACCCGATTCCGCTGGAGTCGATCACGGGCTGGGATCTGGAAATCCGCCACATGGTGCTGGCGATCAGCGAAGGGCGGCGGGAACTGACCGTCTCCATGCAGGACGCGCTGCGCGTGACGGAACTGCTCGAGGTGGAGCACGAAAGCCAGCGGCGCGGCGAGGTGATTCCATTTCGGAAACGCTGAGACCGCCGCGGCGGGCCAGCTTGGAACCGCACGGCGAAGAATACGATCCGAGGGTTGGGCCGCAGTCGCAGGATGGTCAGAAAGGCCGAGGTGCCTTCTAACGGGTGCCACTGCTCTTGAGCAGTGTTCTTTCGGCGGTCGAACACGCACGGCTGCACTGCTCAAGAGCAGTGGCACACCCGTCCGTACCATCCACCCACAAGTGTAGGGTGCGTTCGGGCCGCGGCAGGTGGTTTCGGGCCTGGAGGCGCTCTTGCGGCGGCCCGAACGCACCCTACTATCT
>JACRLV010000371.1 GCA_016235145.1 Planctomycetota bacterium | reverse complement strand
ACCGGGCGTCGAAGTCATGCCGCTGAGCTCGCGGCCGGTCGGGGTCGTGCCGGAGCCAGCCGGGGGCGTCGTCGCCGGTTTGGGCTCAAGCGTGGTCGCTCCCGACGGCAGACCCGGCGTGAGCGTCGGCGAAGGCGAGGTCGGGCCCGGCGACGCGGGCGGAGTCGTTGTGGGCTCGCCGGTCGGACCGGCGGCATCGGCGGTTGTTTCGGGGCCGCGGCGGGCCGGGGCCGGCGTCGCCACCGGCGGCAGCGTTGGTTCCGTTTTCGTCGGCGCCGCGTTGGTCAGGGGCGAATCCACCTTTGTCGCAGGCGTGTTCGGCTTGGCGGCGGGAATCGCCGGAGCGTTCGGCTTCGCGCCGCCGGTCGGGGCCGCCGCAACGCCCTTGTCGCCGACGGTTTTCGCCGAATTGCCCGCGGCGATGTTCTTGTCGAGAGGCAACGTCGATTTGTCGTTCTTCGGCTGATTGGCGATGTAGAAAATTGTGACGATCAGTCCGATGAAACCCACAGCGGCGGCGGCGATCTTGTGTTCCGTTTTCATGGCGTCGTGCCCCTATCCGGGAGAAGGTGTGCGCGCAGCTCGGTATCCTTACCGAAACCCCGGCAGCAGTATAACCTCGTCGCGAATTGCGTAAATCGCAAACGCGCCATTTTCGCCGGGCAGAGGCCGTCAATCCGCGTGCAGGATGATGCTCGTGATTTCCGCGGGGGCGAGCACGCGCATCGGCGGCCCCCAGAATCCGGTGCCGCGCGAGACGTAGATCTGCGTCCCAGGGGCATGCCGATGGAGGCCGTACAGGTAGGGCTGCCCCAGCAGCACGAGCGCGCCGAACGGCCAGAGTTGCCCGCCGTGCGTGTGCCCGGCCAGCATCAGGCCCGCGCCGCAGTTCTCCGCGGCCCAGACCTGCGCGGGCTGATGCGCCAGGAGGATGAGTTCGCGCGACTCGTCGCGGCCCGCGACCGCCTTGTCGATGTCGGGGGTGAATTCCGTTTCGGTGTAGCGGGCGGTCGGGTCGTGGATGCCCGCGAGATCAAAGGAGGCGTCGTCGCCGACGGAAACGTGCTCATTGTCCAGCACCCGCACGCCCAGCCGCGGCAGAAACGCAAGCCACGGCGCCGCCTTGACGTAAAACTCGTGGTTGCCGGTCACGAAGTACGAGCCGAAACGCGACCGAAGCCCGGCCAGCGGCTCGATGTCGCGCCCGATGTTCTCGACCGTGCCGTCGACCAGATCGCCGGTGATCGCCACCAGGTCCGGCTTGAGTCGATTCACGCGCTCCACGACGCCGCGAACGAACCGCCCGTCCAGGTACGGCCCGATGTGCAGGTCGGCGATCTGGACAATCCGGAACCCGTCGAGCGACCGAGGGAGCCGCCGCAGCCGCACCTCCAGAACCGGCTCGGTGATCTCGTCCAACGCCGAGCGCACACCGGCCGTCGCCATCCCGGCCGTTCCAAGCAGCGAGACGGCCGCGAAGCCGCGCGAAAGAAAGGCACGCCGATCCAGCGCCGGCTGATCGGACGCTGCGTCGGAGTCGGCCGCTGGAGTTGCGGCGCTTTTCGCCGGAATATCGCCTTCGTGCGGCGGGCGATCCTTCGCCATCCCGTTCAGCACCTTGCTCACCGGCATCAGGACAAGCCGCAGCAGATCGAACGCCGCCCAGGAAACAACGATGTAGAAGAAGGAGCCCAGCCACACGAACGCGGCGAATCGAAACAGGCCCACCCGCTGCGTCGCCATCAGCCGCCAACTGAGGAACGCACCGACGACAACGCAGCATCCGACCACGAGGCAGGCCGTGGCGATTCGCCGCCAGGGCTGCGGCAGCGCCGCGTCATGCACCTTTCGCCGCCAGATGTAGTAGTGCAGCGCGATCAGCACGGCGGACACGCCGCCGACCAGCACGAGACCGCGTCCGTCCAACGCGAGGCAGGCAGATTGTGTACAATTCGGACCTTTCGAGCATGGCGGCGGACGAGGCCGACCGCCAAACGGGAGCCAGGAAACGCATGAAGCAGGCCGGTCTGCGGTGGATACTGCCCCTCCTGCGCTACGGTCTGTGCGCGGTAGCACTGGTTTACCTGTATTTCCACGTCGACTGGCACGATTTCGTGAAGCTGTCCGACGGTACGCGCGTCCGGCTGATCGCCGAGCATGAGGACTCGCTGGAAGTCATGCGAAACGGTCGGTCGGAGACCGTGCCGCTGGCCGCCGTTAGGCTCATGCCCGACGGCAATGCCCCGGCAATCGAGTACGGCGTGAAGCGAGTGGCGCTTCAGACGGATTGGCGGGCCGCGCTCCTCTCGTTGCTGATTTTTCTGCCGGTGCCTTTCCTGTCGGCGTTGCGGCTGGTCTGGATGCTCGCGATTCAGGACGTGCGGCTCGGGCTGTGGCAGTCGGTCAGCCTGACCTATGCGGGCAATTTCTTTAATTTCGCATTGCCGGGCACGACCGGCGGCGACCTGTTCAAGGCCTATTACATCACACGCTACACGCAGCACAAGACCGAGGCCGTGACGACGATTTTCCTCGATCGCGTCATCGGCTTGCTGGGCCTGATGTTCATGGCGACGATCATGTTCGCGGTCGCGTGGAATCGTCTGGGTTGGGAGCCGACGTATCGCAATAGCCTCGCCAGCGGTCTCGGCCTGATCTGGGTTGGTTTGCTCGTCGGCTGCCTTTTCGTCTTCAGCACGCGCCTGCGGCACGCGATCCGCCTGCCGCAACTGGCCGAGAAGCTGCCCGCCGGCGAGCATCTGCTGCGCATCGGCCGCGCGACGGTCGCCATGCGGCGGCACCCGGCGTTCGTCCTCCTTTCGCTGGCGATGACGCTCGCACTTCAGTTTCTGGTTGTGGCGAGCGGTTTCTACATGGCCCGCGCCTTGGGGATGAAAGGCGGCTTCGAACTCTATTTCATCTGCATTCCGATCGGCTTCTTGATCGCCGCCGTGCCGATCTCGCCGCCGCAGGCGTTCGGCGTGCTCGAATACGCGTACATCCAGTTCTTCACGCAAGGCGGGCTCAACTCGAAATCCGTGTCGGTCGCGTTCGCGCTGGCGATCCGGCTGATTCAACTGGTATGGGCACTTCCCGGAATCCTGGTTCCGCTGCTCGGTCTGCATCTGCCGTCGAAGGAGGATTTTGAGGAGCTGCAATCCGACAATGCGGCCGCCCCGGAAGGCGTGCAGACTTCCTCATCACCCGCAGTGACGGCGGCCCCGAACCGATGAACCAGCCCGCAGAACAGCCGGCCAAGCCGGCGCTCGCCGCCCCGCCGCGATGGACTCGCCGCTCCTTCGCGTGGGCTGTGGTCGCGATCGTCGCCGCCATCGCCGGCCTGCACGGTCGCTCCATAAATTACGGCCTGTTTCTCGACGATCACGCCCATTTTCGTCAATTGCAGGAAGCCGGTTGGTCGCTTGCTGATCTGACCGCGGCCTGTCGGCTGGAACTGGCAGGCGGAATTCTCGATGTCTGGTGGCTGCCGGATACCACGCTGCGGTTCTTCCGGCCGGTCTCCTTCGCGCTCATGAAGCTGACCTATCTGCTCACCGGGTGGAGCCCGCTGGCGATGCACTTCGCGTCGCTGCTCTGGCACCTGGCGTCGTGTCTGCTGCTGCTCCGGCTGCTGACGGTGCTTGGAGCGCGGCCGATTCTTGCGACCGGCGTGACGGTGCTCTTCGCGCTGCACCCGGGACATGTCGCGACCGTTCAGTGGATCGCCTCCCAAAGCGAGCTGATGGTCACGACGTTTCTGCTGTCCGGCGTGCTTTTGTACGCCAGCGCTGGAGGCTGGCATGGACCGCCGGGCGGGCGCTGGCGGTATTGGGGCGCGCTCGCTCTCTTTGTGCTCGCAACGGGATGCCGGGAAAACGCGGTGATGTTCCCGCTTGTGCTCGCGGTTACAGAGTGGGTCCGGCGGACGCCGCTGCGGCGAATCGCGGCCAATCTCTGGCCCTATTTCGCGTGGGTGCTGATTTACGTGCTGGTGCGGGGCTGGATGCTCGCGGATGCGACGCTGCCGCCGAAGCCGTACGTGATCCACCCTGGCGATCCCGATTTCTTCCGCTTCATCTTCGACAAGGCCTGCTACTACCTGATCTCGCAGTTTCCCGGGTTGATGCTCGGCGGCGCGTGGCTGCTGCTGTTCATGCTGCCCGTGCTGCCGGCGTTCGAGTCGCCGCACCACCTGTACCTGCCCGGCATCGGCTGGGCCGTCCTGGGCATGCTCGGATTTCAGGCCTCGACCGGAATGCGGCCGATGCGCGAATCGACGTTTACGCTTCTGCGGCACAGCATCGCCTGGACGGTCGGCGTGTTCATCGGCATGGTCTTCGGAATCGCCTCGTACTTTTCCGGCCTGTCGCTCGACGCCGCTCAGACCGTCGAAGACCGCGTAGTCGAGGAGGTCGCCGAGTCGCCCGTGCCGATCCACGACGGCGACACGCTCTACATGCTCAACCTGCCCACGATTGCACACTACGTTCGCTATGGCGTGGAGGAGCGGCTCGGTGTGCGAAACCTGAAAGCCGTCGCGCTCACCTGGTCGCCGCGCCTGCTCGGCAACCAGACCGATTGCGAGCGGCGGCTGGTTGATCCGCAGCACCTCGAAGTGCGCGTGATGACCGACCACTACTTCGCGGGTCCGCTCGGCGTGCTGGTTGCGAAAGCCAACGACAAGCCGCGGCCGGTGGACTTCGACCACCCGGTGAAGCGCGACGATTTCACGGTCGAGCTGCTCGCCGCCGACGACGACGGCATCTCCGCCATGCGCTTCAGCTTCGCCCAACCGCTGGACCGCCCGGGCGTACACGTCTTCTGGGGCTCACGGACGATCTGGGCATACCGGATACCGACTGACCGCTTTGATCAATAGCGCCGATTCCCGCGACTCGCATCTTCGGACGAGCTCGTGAGATCATTGTGGCACGGGTGCCTCAACTGTGATTTTCGCCTTGAGAAAGCGCTACGAAGCGAGCGACAGCAACGGACCGGGCCAGGTCCGGGCGGATCTTCCGCCGCAACCGCGGCGAGACCGACGCAGGTCGAGGAGGAGGAGAACGCGGGGATGAAATGCGGCTCGAAAATAGAAGGCTGTCCCCGGTCCAGTCATCGAACGCCACCCTGGCTCGCCCTGGGTCATTAATGGGTCGCAACTGAACAACTGCTATGGAAGATCAGGTAACATTCGATCTGGAAAGCAATCCCATCGCAGGCCAGCAATACGCATGTATAAGAACCAGTTGACGTCATTTGCATTTTTCCGATCCGTCAAGACGGTTCCGTCTGTCAAGCGAATCGGCCCTACATGGCCATCTGCAAACGCGATCGGGAACACATTCACAGAGTGCCAACTGGCGGGGTTGCTCACGATTGCCTGATAGGATGGATTGGGCGGTTGACCCACTCGGCAAAGGGCGGCAGACAACGTAGGCTCGGCAAATAGGACCGTTTCTGCTGGAACGGGAATTCGACTTGCTGTGCGGAGGTAGGGTCCGAATGACCACATTGGCGGTCGAAGTGGAAGACTCTCCGAAAAAGCGGAATCGGTCTTTACGGCATTGCCCCAGTAACTGGTTCCTACGCTGCGAAACGACCCGACCTCGAACTCCGGTTCCTCGATTCCGACCATGATCCTGCCCTTGGCAACTCCGAGATCGGAGGGACACTCATAAATTGTCCGCCGATCATCGAATGGCACAAGTTGATTCAGTGGACGCGACTGAGCGTTCCAACGCCCTCCCTTGGAATAGCGCCCTTCGAAGAGCGTGCGCGCACCATCCGCCCCACCAAAATCAAAAGGTTCATCCGGCCTTTTCGGGGGTGCGATAACGGACAAGGGGTGAGATAACGGACAAGGCGACCCCTGGCTATCTTGAGAGTGTTCAACGCTTTCGAGATAGGAGGGTGCCTTGTCCACCGCGGAACTTAACGCCCTGCTG
>JACRLV010000370.1 GCA_016235145.1 Planctomycetota bacterium | reverse complement strand
AACGGCTGGCTTGCGAACTTCGTTACGTATGCAAACGCGAACCTTGTAGCGCTGGGGCTGGTCGCGGGCGACATGACGCCCGTCACGACGGCGCAGACGACTTGGAACAGCAAGTACCCGGCCCACGTCGCCGCCGCGGCGGCGGCGATTGCCGCCCGCGAGGGCAAGGACGCGGCGCGGACCGGCGTCGAAGCCGCCGTGCGGCCGCTCGTCCGGCGCTTGCAGGCGTCGGCCAGCGTGGACGATACCGAGCGCGCCGCGTTGGGGATCACCGTCCCGGACAAGGAGCCGTCGCCCGTCGGCCCGCCGACCACGCGCCCGGTCGTCACGGTCGATGCGTCGCAGCGCTTGCAGCACACCATCGACTTTACGGACGAGTCCACGCCGACGCGCCGCGCCAAGCCTGCTGGCGTGATTGGCGCTGAAATCTGGGTGAAAGTGGACGGCCCGCCGCCGGTCGATCCGGGCGAACTGACGTTTCTCGCCGTCGATACCCGCGCTCCCTACACACGCGATTACGACGGCCCGCAGGGCAACAAGCCCGCGCACTACATGCTGCGCTGGGTCAACTCGCGCGGCGAGGTCGGGCCGTGGAGCGCGACGGTCACGGCGACGATTGGGGCGTAAGGCGAGCGGCACGACGGACCGGAGTATTCCCGTGAAGATCAAAGCGATCAAGTTTGTTCCGAACGACGCTTGGCTGGCGGCAAAGCTGACATTGGAGCCGGCAGGTACACTTACTCTGGCGGTGGCGCGCAACTCGGGCAACATTTGGTTGGTCAGAAAGTCGCGGGGGGCGGCGCACCTCGCCTTTCATGTGAAACCCGAGGGGCGGACCTATTACCAAAATGAGTTGGAATGGCTGGCGCAAGAGCTTGGCCGCCGAGAATTCCTGGGCGTCGGCAGCACAGGGCAATTACTGTTCGACCAAGGCGTCGAGGCGCAGCCGACGGCACATCTTGAGCCCCGCGATTTGCTGGACAATTCGCAAGATCGGATTTCCTATGGTTCCGACGTGCCGATTCCGGGCGTTGATAAGAAGGACGAGCCGTCTGCGTGAAGTGGCGCTATCTCACAATACTGGTGGTGTGTTGCGCGGCCGGCTGCACACGCTTCGATGCACGGGTGACAGCCTACTTGTCGCATGAATTGCCCTTTCCGCAGTCGGCAGAGACAAGCTCTGTCGCCGTGATTGCCAAGACGACGCCGGAAGAACCGCTCCTCGAGCGCGAGGTCGGCCGGAAAATCGAAGTCCTCCTTCGACAGCGGGGCTACACAATCAAACCGGTCGGAGAGGCGAACCACGTCTTATTTGCGTACTTCGCGATCGACTCGGGTAACACGGTCAGCGGGACACGCAACGTCTATGTCCCCGGTGGAACCGCCTACACGAACGTGTACACGAGCACCGGACAATGGGCGACTGCGACTACGCAGCTTCCCGGACGGACTGAGCAGCGGTCTTACTCATACACGTTTTTCACGCGGTATCTTGGCACGACGCTTTACGATCACAAACGGTTTGTCGCGTCCACCGCCGAGAAGAAAGACGACGCCGTAGTCTGGCGCGCGACGACTACGAGCGCCGGTGGCAGTTCTGACCTGCGATCCGTCATCGACTTTCTCCTCGTGGCAACATTCGAGCATTTCGGAAGTGACACGGGTAAGCAAGTAAGGGAAACGCTGGGCGAGGGTGACAAGCGCGTCAAGGCGCTTCGACAAAGCGTGCAGCCGGGGCCGGGCGCCGACCGAGCAAACTAAACCCCCTTCGTCGCTCCGTGGCTCCGTCGCTTTCGTCGCTTTCATGCGGGCGGGACGCCGACGCTCCCCGTCTTGGTCATCGCTGTTCTCCAGCATGCGTTTTCGCGTTCGCCCAGGCGCGCGCCCGGACGGCTCGCCATGCGAGCGGGGCAGTCAGTTACCTCGACGGGCGGGCAAAGCAAGCGGAAATCTCGACATTCCGCCGGGAAAAATGTGGGCGGCCGGGCCTTGATGCCGGCGGTGTTTTGAGTGAAGGGTGGCGGCCGTGAACGGCAACGGAAACCGAACGATGCACACCGTCGCGACGCTGACGCCCGCGGTTGCGCACCTGCGGCGCTCGACGGATCGCCAGGAGCAGAGTCTCGGCGATCAGCGTCGCGAGATCACGCGCTGGGCCGCCGAACACGGGTACGACATCGTCCGCGAGTACGTGGACGACGCGATCAGCGGAACCTCGGCCGACAAGCGCCCGGGTTTCCAGCAGATGATCGCCGACGCGCAGCGCCACGAGTTTCGGGCCGTCATTGTCTGGAACAGCGATCGCTTCTCGCGCGGCGATGTGACCGAGACCGAGCACTACCGCTACCTGCTACGGAAAGCCGGCGTCACGCTCGTGAGCGTCACGGAGGACTACCTGGCCCGCGACGGCATCGACGGCGACGTCCTGCGCACCGTGAAGCAGTTCCAGAACCGCCAGTTTTCGATCGGCCTGTCGCAGACGACGCTGCGCGGGCAGATCACGTCCGTGCTGGCGGCGTCGGACCCCGGCCGCCCAACGCCGTTCGGGTACGACCGCGAGGTAATCGCGCCCGACGGGTCCGTCATCTACCGCGTCCGATTCACCGCCGGCGGCGAACGGCAGGTCTTCGACCGCAACGGGAACCTCCAGGCCACGTACACGAAGGGCCAGGCGCTGGCGAAGCCCGGAAAGGAATGTCGCGCGCGGCTCGTGCTCAGCGCCGCGGAGCGCGTAGCGGTGGTACGCGACATCTTCCGGATGTGCATCGACGGCCAGGGGTTCAAGGGCATCGCCGACGAGTTGAATCGTCGTGGCGTGATCAGCCCACGCGGCCAGCTCTGGTGCTTCACGAGCATCAAGTCGCTGTTGGTGAACCCGGCCTATCGCGGCGACATCGTGTGGAACCGCCGGACCGAATCGAAGTTCTACGCCTGCCGCGAGCGCCGCGTGGACAAGATGAAGCCAATGGCGCAGTCGGGGCGCGTCGAAAACGTGCCGCAGGACGATTGGATCGCCATCGAAAACGCCGTCCCCGCGATCGTCGATCGCGAAACCTGGGACCTGGCGCAGGTGATGGTCCGCCAGCGGGCCGACGCGAAGGGCGGCCACGGGAAACAGACGAGCCGCTGGCTGCTCTCAGGCGTCCTGCGTTGCGGCGACTGCGGCCATGCATACTGGGGCGAGCGGAAAGCGAAGGGCCACATCCCTGGCCGCCGTCCAGTCATTTCGCACTACTACACCTGCGCCGGCCGCCGCCAGTACGGCAAGGACATCTGCCGCGTGCCGTCGCATGTGAAGGCGACGGACCTCGAAGCGTGGGCGCTGCGGAAGCTCGAAGCGCTCGTGTTCGCCGACCGCGCTGGCGTCGATGGTGCCGTTGATCGCTTCGTGGAGTTGGCGCGGGCGCAAACCGACGCCGGGCCCGACACGAACGCGATCGAGCGCGAGCTCGCCCAAGTGGACGCCACCGTCACGGCGATCATGGCCAACATCGACCCCGCCAACCTGCCGCTGCTGAACGAGCGCCTCACGCAGCTCCGGCGGCGCAAAGAGCATCTCCAAGCCGACCTACGGACGGCGAAGGCGGCGTCGCGCGACCTAGACGAGAAAGGCCTGCGGCGGTGGGCGCGGGAACGGATCGGCGGCCTCGCGGACGCGATGGCCGGCCGGCGGAACGAGCGACGTACAGCGACGAAATCGTGATCAACCCAAAAACCAAGACGGGCGTCATGCGCGTCAACGCCGGCTTGGCGGGCCTAGTCGAAGCGGGGCGGATCGGCGTAGACGACCCCGCCCTCCGGCCCGCACGGGCCAACGGGCGTCCTCAGGACGCGAACGGGCGGCAACGGGGCGCGAACAGGCGGGCCAGAAACGCAAACGACCGGCCCGAAGGTCGGTCGCGTGCAGATACACTAGAGGGGAACGCACTCCCTTCGAAAACAAGTCTCGCGCGACAGGAGAGACTTTTTCGATTCCGTTCCGCTCGTCCGAACCGAACCCCTAAGGTTCGGGCCGCCTGAGCGAAACGAACCATGAAGGTTCGGATTGGGGAAGGGAAACCGACATCGAAATCGGTCGGGCGGGGTTATGCGGCGCGCGACGGATGGTCGAAAGCGCGGCGCCGAACCGCACGAATGCGCTCTGACTCGGGCAGTCGAAGCGCTCTCCTTGGCTATGGCTTGAGTCGACTGCAACGCAACGTGAAATCAGTCGATGTGAGGGGCATTCCCGTGTTACGACTCCTGAGAGCGATCCGTCGAGAGTAATCGGACCGGTCTCGATGCCCACAGCAGCAGCGCGAGACCTGAGACGGCGCAGGTGATCGACGCCAGGAAGATGCCCAGCTTGGCGCTGTTCAGGAGGCTTGTGTGGAACGCCAGGTTCGCGATGAATAGCGCCATCGTGAAACCGATTCCAGCAAGGACACTTCCGCCGACCAGCAACCTCCAACTCAGGTCTTCTGGTCGGGTCGCGATGCCCGATCGCACCGCCAGCCAGCTGAATGTAAGAACGCCGATCGGCTTCCCGAGAGTGAATCCGACAAACACCGCCACGGTAACAGCATTACCTAATGCGCTCAACGACAGTGGTGTGCCGGCGTTGGCAAAAGCGAAGAGCGGGATGATGATGAAGCCGACCCATGGATGTAGCGCGATCTCCAACCGCTCGACGGGAGATAACGACTCGCGCGCGGCGATCTCGGCCGCCTGCAACGTTTGGCGATCCCTTGTCGCGCCGCCCCCTTCCTCGGCGGCGGGATGCGCGACGACCTGACTCAGTATGGCATACAAGCGCTCATCACTGACCCACCTGCGGGCCGGCGTGAGCAAACCGAGAATCACGCCAGTAATTGTCGCATGGATCCCTGAAGCGTCCACGGCCAGCCAGATGAAGCCACCGGTCAAGAAGTAGAGCGCGACACTGCGGATGCCGAATAGCGCCATCGTACGCACGACAACAACACCGAGCGCCCCACAGCCAAGCGCCGCCCAGGAAATGTGGCCGCTGTACCCGATGGCCACGACCAGTACGGCGCCTATGTCGTCAACGATTGCCAGAGAGAGCATAAAGATTCGGAGACTTTTTGGGATGCGACGCCCCAGAAGCGCCAGGCAGCCAATGACAAAGGCGGTATCGGTTGCCATGACCGTGCCCCAGCCAGCAGCGCCGGCGTGACCAAACTGCAGCCAGAGGTACAACCCAGCTGGGACGGCCATGCCACCAACAGCACCCGCAATAGATAGCGCAGCGATGCGCGGATCTTTCAGCTCGCCGAGCACCAACTCGCGCTTGAGCTCCAACGCGACGAGAAAAAAGAACAGCGTCATCACGCCGTCGTTGATCCACTCGCGCAGCGGGCGGCCAAACTCCAGGGTTCCGAAGTTGAACCCGAACTGGGTCTCCCAGGCCGCCATGAATGGATCGGCCCACGGAGAATTCGCGAGGCCAATGGCGCCGACAGTGAACATCAGCAATACGGCGCCGCTGGCAGCCTCGATACGCAGGAACCGTCCGAACGGCCTTGTCAACCGATCGGCAAGTTCCCGCGGCAGCCCTGTAAAGCCAGGGTCTGTGGGTGTAGCCGGGATCACCGTCCTACTCCTCGTGCGGGCGCGAGCGCGTCAACAAGGCGCGTGCGATCGCTCCAGGCGCTGCATGGCGCGAAGTCTGGCCGGCGATAGCGACGCAAAGGACATGCGTGCGGATCCTCTTCCCGCGCATCACCTTTCAGCCGCGGGCGCGAACAGGGAAAAGCGTCTGCCACTCGCCGCGGAGCGCGCTGGCGGCCATTCAGTCATTGGCAAGAGCCCGTAACCGGCCGCGAGGCGGGGGATTCCTCAGTGAGCGCGGCGGGGCGGATGCGCCACCACGCAACGGGACGACGGCTAAACGGATCATCCGGCCGTCGGCCTAAAGGCACGTTGGAGCAACTCAGACTCTTTCTGGCCGTGAGCCCTTAGGTCCGAAAGGTACTCCTCAAGCTCTGCGCACAGCTTCGCAAATCCTGCGGCATCGTCCGGGGAGACATACTAATCAGTTCTTGACTTAGTCTACACTCTCGGGTATGCTGCGTCGCATGAAGATCGACGGTCGAACCCTGACGCATGAAGCCAGCGAGGCGATTCGGAAGATGGCGGTCCGCCGCGTGTTGGAGG
>JACRLV010000222.1:3642-12635 GCA_016235145.1 Planctomycetota bacterium | reverse complement strand
GCGATGTTCTGCGACACGTAGAGCTTGCGATCGCCGCCGACGATGACAACGTCCTCGAGATGATCGGCGTTGACGTCGCAACCGGCGAAAAAGACGTGCTCCAGGCCGCACGTGGCCCAGGTGGATGCGTCCGGCGAGCTTGTGGCGGCCGGCGACTGGACGAGCAACAGGGCAAGCGATGGGAGAAGGGAGATTGGCATGCCGTACGGTACGCACACCGCGGGTCGGAACGCAATAGCATCGCGAGCGCGAACGACGGCGTGGGCGTAGCCAGAGATTTTGGCACACGTCCGCTTCATCAAGGCAGACCTTGCCCGCGGCACAAGTGCCGCCGCCTGGCAAGATGTGCAGCGGCCGGCGTCTCGCCGGCCGTAGAACGTCGGACTGCCGCGTTCGAAGTTGCTCCCAACCTACCGCCTGCGAGACGCAGGCCGCTACGTTGCTCCGTGCATCGGCGATCCACATACACCGCCCGAAAAACCCTCTCGCGCAGCGAGGGGTTTTACGGGAGATGAATCAAGCGCAAGCGCGAAAGGCCAGGCTGGCGGCGCGAGGCCGGCGTTCTTGATAGCGACTCCAGATTGCCGCGTGCAATCGTGCGACGATTCAGCGCCGGTCGAGCTGAATATCTGCGAACAACCGGCATCCGGAAACCTCACAGCCAAGCTGCTCGACCCATGCAGCAACGGCGGTGTTGCAATTCCAAAGCATCCAATATACGCGCGGCGAATGCACGAACGTCATCTGTTCCTGCGAGTTGTAGATCTGCGTGTCCCGCCAGGCGGCGAATTGCTCGTCAAGGGTCTTCAGCAGCCTGGCGGCGACGGGGCGATCGACACGCAGTGAATGCACCGCCTCGAATCCCATGCGTGTCCGCAGCGATTCCGCGTTGTCGCATGCGGGCAAAGACCGCGTTCCAAGCGTCCCGCGGCTTGGAATCAGAAGGATGCGGAGCGCGTCGAGCACTGTTTCGTGGTTGAGCGCGAACCAATCCCACTCGCCGTACGCGTATTCAGCAAACGAGCCGTCCTCGCGCGGAAGCAGGATGCTCGCGTGTTGCGCATAGTCCGCGATGTACACCGTCGTCGGCTCGGCGACGTCGCGCGGCGGGCGGATCGTCATCGCGCACCCGCATTCCAGGGCGAGCAGCGGCAGCAAAGTCGCTTCCCACCGGCCGCTCATGGCGCGATCCCGACGGCCGGGGCGCTGGTGGGTATGCGCCGTGCGATATTGGCGTCGAGAACGTAGTGGTTGTTCGCGTTCCGCAGTCCGCGCTGCACGGCGTTTTTGCCCCTCAGCACGCCGGCAATGTCGTCGAGCACCCTGGGGCTTTCGCCATAATAGATGTGCCCGAAGAGTCCCTTGTCGTGGGCCGTGACGTCGACGAGGTCGATTCGGTCGAGTGAAGCCTGGCCGGCGTCTTCGATGTCCTCGGTCGACCAGTATTGGCCGAGGCGTTTGTACCCATGAAGCCGCTGCGAACCGAGCAGCGCCCAGTCGTTGTCGGACATGTAGATCGTGACGCGCCGCGAAGCCTGCGTCAGCGTCGCGGCGTAGTCGCGGGCGAAAAGCTCCACGTCCATGTCCGACGCGGCCAGTATGATCTGGTCGAACTCCGGCTCACGGCGGTCGCCGCGCGCCCGGACCAGCTCCCGGACCGCGCGGACCAATGCTTGCCCGCCCATGCTGTGGGCCATGATGTGGATGCGCTCGGCGCCGGAATCGCGCACCATCCGCTCGAGGAAGCGGAGCAGGTACGGCTCGGTCCATTGGACGTTTTGGAGGTCGGCGGCGTAACCCCAGAAGAATGCCTGCGAGGGCCAGCTATACACGACGCACGGACCGTCGAATTCGACGTCGTGCGCGATCTGGGCCGCGCGGCGCGCCGCGGACGCGAAATCCGTGAAATAGCCGTGAATGAAAACGAAAACCTCACGCTGTTTTGAAAGCGCCACGGTCGAACGCAGATCGGCCCAGAAGCGGCGCGTCGACAGAGAGGGACCGTCGAGCCGGGCCAGGAGGACGTGGCGGTTTGGTGCGGCCCGCTCCAGCGCGCCCGGTGTTTCAAGCCGCCCACGGCCGTGGTCGAGCGGAATCGTCACTTCGCCGCGGCCGAGCTTGACGCGCTTGTCGCGCTCGATCCCGAAACGCAGAAGCGGCGCCTGCGATTCCGTCATGCGGCGATCAGTGGCATAGAAGAACTCGACGGCGGCGCACCGCTCACGGAGTTCGCCGAGCGAGGGCGAGATTCGCGGAGGAAAGGCCTCGTACGGGTAGGGCGAGGCACAGCCCGCGGCCGCCACGATCAAAAGCAGAGAGGCCGTTCGCATGTCGATTCGGCGGCTCATGCAGGGGAGTGTGACGACGAACCAGCGGAGAGTAAAGCAGGCAGTCGTTGCGGAGGGCTGACCGTCTTTCGCATGCCGGAAACTAGTGTATTTAGTCGCGCTGTTTGCATCTTAACAGGGTGGTCCGGGCGTCCCGCCCGGGTCGGACAACGGGCGAGACGCCCGTACCACCCACCTGGACCGTTGAGTGTGTCGGCCCGGCAGTTCGCAATCGCAGTCGGAAGCGTGTGCGAGTGGGGTTCCTGCTGCCGCGGCAGGCTGGTCCGGTTCTCGATCGTCGGACTTGAATCCGCTTCGAGCCCGGAACCGGCGAATCGAGGGGAGTTTCCGTGGTTCCGTTTCGCTCATACAATACCGCATGTATGGAAAATGGACGGTCGCGGGTCTCGCCGGAGTGGTACAGCTCAGGCGCGATGTTTCGCGCCACGGCGGGGGCGCCCGGACTGTCGGGAGATGCGTCATGTTGAGTCGCAGTTTTCTGAGGGGTCTCGGTGTCGTCTCTTGCACGCTGATCGCGCTGGGTGGCTTCAGCGCGGCGATGGCGCAGGACAAGCCGCACGAGAAGCCCGCTCCGGAGAAGAAGGACCAGGAGCACAAGAACGGCAAGAAGGAAGCCACAGAGGGCGCGAAGGAAAAGGCCAAGGAAGCCGTCAAGACGGAGAAGGACATCGTCGAGACCGCGACCGCCGACAAAGATCTGGCGACGTTTTGCGAGCTGCTCAAGGACGCGGATCTGGTCGAGAAGCTGAAGGGCGAAGGCCCCTTCACCGTGTTCGCCCCGACCAACGCCGCGTTTGAGAAGCTCGGCAACGAGACGCTGGACAACCTGAAAAAGGACAAGGCGAAACTGGCGTCCGTGCTGAAATACCACGTTCACGCGGGCAAACTGGCCGCCGCGGACGTGGAGAAGGCCAAGACCATCAAGACCCTGAACGGCGCCGAGCTGACCGTCACCGTCAAGGAAAAGGAAGTCACGATCGACAAGAGCAAGGTCACGAAGACCGACATCAAGTGCAAGAACGGCGTGATCCACCTGATCGACGCCGTCGCGATGCCGGCCGAGAAGAAGCCCGAAGCCAAGCCCAAGGGCTGATCGGATTGACGACGGTTTGAGTAACAAGTCCCTCTCTCGGTTCGCCGGGAGAGGGATTGTTTTTTGCCTCCTGCTGGTAGGCGTGTCGGAAGGGGGACTGTCAATGAAATCGCTGACCGAACACCTGACGCTCAACATCCCAAGCCGTGTAGGCTTCGCGAACATCACGCCGCAGGTGCAGGGTATCGTGCGGCAAAGCGGCGTGCGCGAGGGGCTCGTGCTGGTCAATTCGATGCACATCACGTCCAGCGTTTTCATCAACGACGACGAGTCCGGGTTGCATCATGACTACGAGAAATGGCTCGAACGGCTCGCCCCGCATGAGCCCACGTCGCAGTACCGCCACAACCTCACCGGCGAAGACAACGCCGACGCCCACCTGAAGCGCCAGATCATGGGGCGCGAAGTGGTCGTCGCGATCACCGCCGGAAAGCTCGATTTCGGGCCGTGGGAGCAGATTTTCTACGGCGAATTTGACGGACGCCGACAGAAGCGCGTGCTGGTGAAGGTGATCGGCGAATAGTCGCCAGCCCGCGCCCGCGTCGTCACGCGCGCCAGGCGATGATCTGCGAACAGATGCCAGGCGCCCCGGCCAGCGTCGGCGTCTCTCCGCCGCTGAGCGCATCCGCATCTGCCGGAAAGAGCGGCGCGCCGTCAGGCCGGCCGACGAAACCGCCGCATTCGCTGACAATCAGCGCTCCGGCGGCGATATCCCACAGTTTGCAGTTGTTCATCAGCGTCGCGTCGATTCCGCCGGAGGCGACCTGCACCAGGTGCAGCGTGGCGCTTCCAAGGCTGCGGATTACGCAATTTCGGACGATTTGCCGCACGAGCGCGTCGCTCTCCTGCCGCCAGGCGCTCGGAATTGCGACGATCGGCGTTCGGTTTCGTACGGCTGTTGTGGCTTCGTCGGTTGACGACAAGCGCGGCAGCAAGCGCCCATTTCGCAGCGCGCCGCGACCGGCTCCCGCCGAGAAAAGCATGTCCGTCATCGGGTCGTAGATCGCGCCGGCGACCGGCATTCCGGCCTGAAGCGCCGCCACCGAGCAGGCAAAAAGCGGCACGCCGCGAATGTAGTTTCGCGTGCCGTCGATCGGATCGATGACCCAGGAAATTCCGCTCGATCGGGCGCTACGCCGGGCAGAGCCGGCCGAAAAGTGCTCGAACGCGACGCCTTCCTCGCCGAGGAAATCGTCATCCGGCCGGGCGGCGTGCAGATGCGCGAACACGGCCCGCTCGACGGCGACGTCGATCTCGCTCACTTCGCTGGCGTCGGCTTTGAGCCTTACGGAAATCCCGCCGCCGAACGACGCCCGCGCCAACTCGCCGCCCAGGCGGGCCGCGGCGTCGGCGAGTCGCTGAAGTACGACAATGTCCGGATGCATGCTCATGGCTGCGGCTCGCGAAAATTCCGGCGGGAAACGGATCGAGTGGACCGCACGATGACGGCTCTGCGCAAGGACGGCCGGTCGCGCCGGCGCGATCGCGCCACTACTTCTTGTCCTTCCGGTCGCGGTCTTTCCTCTGGTCCCCGTCGTCCTTGCGGTTGCGGTCCTTCTTCTTGCCTTCTTCCTGCTTTGTGAGTTCGTCGGCTTTCTTCTGAAACTCCTCAGCCTTCTGGGCCATCTTCTTCATGATTCCGCCGAGAATGCTCGGGCGTTTGGGAACTGCGGCGACCGGGCCGCGGGCGGCGATGAGCTTCTTTTCTCGTTCGAGTTGCTTGCGAATCCGCAGCGACTCGGCGATGCCGAACACGTTGGTGAACATCCAGTAGACCGCCAGTCCGGCCGGCTGATAGTAGAACATGACGGGGAACATCACCGACATCATGTTCGCCATCATCTGCTGCTGGCGGAGCTGTTCCTCGGGGTTCATACCGCCGGCGGCTGTCTGGGTCTTGGCGGCTTCCTGCTTCATCGCCATCGCGGGCTTGGGCATGTACTTCTGCTGGAGGTACATGCTGACGCCCATTAGGATCGGCAGAATGTTGAGCGACGGGATGTCGGTGAAGGCGCGGCCGATCAGCGGTAGCCAGCTCAGAACCGGGATCGTAACCGGCGGAGAGAACGCAATAAGCGAATCCGGCGCGGACAGGTCGCGGATCCACCAGCCGTCGAGCGGCGCGTGCCGCAGGTTTACGTCGTTGTTGAGCGCGGACCAAAGTCCGATCAGGATCGGCATCTGCACGACCAGCGGAATCATGCCGACCAGGCTCGCCGCCGGATTGACGTTCTCCTCGGCGTAAATGCGCATCTGCTCTTGGGCCTGCTTCTGCTTGTCATTCGGATATTTTTCGCGCATCGCGGTGAGCTTCGGCTGGATGCGCACCATCGCTTCCTGCATGCGGTACATCGATTTCTGCTGGAAAACCGCCAGCGGATGCAGAAGCGTGCGAATGACGATGACCAGAAGGAGGATCGCAATGCCGTAATTGCGGCAGATCAGATACGACTTTTCCAGCGCCCAGATCATCAGATCGTTCACCCACTCGAACTGGCACGGGCAGCAGCCACGGTCGGGATCGTGGGCGGCGACGTAGCCGATCGAGTTGCGATCGACGAACGCAGGATTCGCCGAGCGCAGGTGATCGGTGTTCTTTGAGCCGGCGTAGACCTCGAATGTCATGGACGTCGCCGCGCCGTGGGCGATGGTCCGCGGCGTTGTTTCAAACCGCAGAATCAAATCGCCCAGGTCCGTCTTCAACTCCGGCGCGCCGAGCCGGGCGGTGATCGAGCGGACGAAGTCGGCTTTGGCGTCGCCGGCGGCGATTGGGCGCAGAAAGACGCCGAAGTACTTGTTGCTTACGCCCGCCCAGACGTGCTCCGAACGCTCGGGACGCGGAACGATTCGGGGCGCCGCGGTGAGCTCGCTGCGCAAGAACGACTTCATTTCGGCCGAGCCATCCGCTTTGCGCGTGAACGCCATGAGCCTGCGCGAAGCCATGTAACGGCCTTCCTCGGGAAAGCCGGTGGGTCCGTCCTGGATCAGGCTCGCTTCGGCGTCGCCGGCGCTCAGGTTCTCAATCCCGAGTTGGAGATCGAAAACCGGCGCCCCCTGTCGGAGTGCATACGTCTTTGTCACGCGGATCAACGGCGCTCCGCCATCCGCGGTGAGAGTCGTTGAGAAAGTCGCCTTTTCCGGCGTGGAGACGCTGAGCGCCCAATTCAGATTGTCGAGGTTGTAATCCGTTGTCTGGCCGCCGATGCGGAGACGCAGCAGATTCGTCTCAAAGGAACGGAATGTGGCCCCGGTTTGCTCCACGAACTCCGGCTTGAGCAGCGAATACGGCTGGTGCTCGTCAGCACCAAACGTTCGAGCGATGCTCCCCGCGTCGTAAGGTCCAGGCGCAGCTTGTCTTCGGCGCCGCCGCCGACGCTGACAGACTTGGATTCGGTCGCCGCCACGAAAGCCGCGGCGGGTCTCGGCGCCGATGTGGTGGCCGCAGGCGAACTGGCCGAGGCGGGGGCCTCGGTCCGCCCTCCCGCGGTGGCCGGTGCGCTGCTCGCCGCCTGTGGCGGAGGCGGCGGCCAGATCACGTTGTACACGTAGTTGAACGCGAAAAACACCGCCAACGCGACGAGGAGCGCTTGAAACGTCTGGCGGTTGTTCATTTTCCAAAACCGTGGGGGTATACGGCGGGCGCTGCCTCAAGCGACACTCGCCGCCGGCCCGCGCTGCCGCGGCGAGTCGCGCATTGTAGTAGCGCAGGGCGATTCCGCAACGATGACCGTCGCCGAATCGAGTTCGGGATTGGCTCTCGTTGGCGCTGGGAGGCGGGAGCACGAACGCTAACCGCTCCGTGTGCGTTGGCCGGATGATCGGTTGTTCACGAGAATAACGGAGAGCGCCAGGCGTCAAACGAGGCTCGAGCGCGCCGCCGGCGCGCCTGCATGCGGCGCGTCGCAGGTCCAGGCGCGCGGTGCAATTGACCTCGGGCGACCCAGTCCATTCCGGCGCATACGAATCACGCCGGCCGCGAGAATTGCAGCGACCTCACGCTGCCGACGCTCAGGCGGAAGATTGGCCGGATCGGTTGGGTAAAACGGTTCGCGGTGTGCGGGCATGAGCATCTCCGTCTGGACGATGCCCACGACGACTTTCGCTTCGCGTCCGGCGCGTCGTCTGGCGAGTTCGGGCCAGCGCGGCCCGCTACTTGTTACATACGCGGGGCGTTAACAGAGTGGTTGCTGCATACGCGCGATCACAATCGCGGGTCGACGGGTTCGCTCTTAAGGGCGAGCACGCCGAAGACGCATTCGTGCGTGCGCCACAGTGGCTCGCCGCGAACAAAGCGTTCGAGCGGCCCGACGCCCGGCGCGAACTCGCGGAGGGCGAGGGCCCACGTGCGGTTCAGGCTGCGCGTACGGAGTCGCTCGATGTGCTCGGGCAGCGTGTACTCGGGGCCGTAGATGATGCGCGGATACTCCCGCCCACGGCGCTTGATTGCCGGCTGCACGAATCCGCGCCGGCCAAGAGCGATGAGGTCGTACGTTTGACGACCATTCCCTCGCCGCCACGGGCGGCAGTGGACATCGTTGACGCCGCGCGGCGCTCCGTAGTTCCCCTTCACGCCACCATCGTTACGCGGAACGCGCAGGCGCCCGGCTTCTGGTGGTACACCTGCACGCCGCGACCATCGTGCACGCTGCCGATGCTCACACGAGTGCGTTGAAACGTGGAATGTTCATTTCGAATCCTCCCGCTGGGATGCCGCGAGGGCTGCGACGAGCGCCTTCAATTCCACCATTTCCGCGCGCAGTGCGGTGTTTTCTGATCGCAGATTTGCGATGCTCGCCGCGTCGCTCGTGCGCGTGAAGCGATCGAACAGCACCGAGAGACGCGCCCGGCGGACGCCATCCTCGCCGGTTTTGATCGACGACCACTCCATACGCTCGGCAGCCCGCGCGACGATGTGACCTTCCGCAAATTTCCGGGCGTCATCCAGCATGGCGCAGCCGGGGACATCGGATGAGATCAGGACATCGCCCGGCGCGATGTCCCGGCCTGTATCGATGACCCACATCTCGCCGTTGCCGACGGACATGATGAGGTGTGGGTTCTCGTCGCTCGCCGGCTGCGTGCTCTCGTGCAGGCCGAGATAGGCGCCCACGCACGCCGGATCGTTGGCAACTTGAGTCGCTTCGATGCCGCAGGTGATTTCCGCATCCGGCTGGTCGTGGCGCAGACGATTCTCCCCGGTCAGGCGCACAAGCGCGAAGCGCTCGATCTCATCGTTCGTCCAGCCGTAGTGCGAGCCGGTGAAGGCGTTATAGGAGACGGTCGCCCCGGAAACCGAAATCGACCCTTCCGTGACGCCGTCCTGCTGGATGCTGACGACAACCCCATCGCTGGTGGTCCGGTTGAAGGCCGCGACCGAGCCGCTCGACCTCGCGACATCGAGCGGCGTATCGGGCACGCTAACGCCAATGCCGACGAAACCCTGCGCGTCGAGGGTCATGCGGGTGACATTGCCGCCGGTGCGGAATTGCAGGCCGTTGTTGTTGTTGCTGTCATAGACGATGCCGCCGGACTCCGCGCTGCTGGCGTCGCCG
>JACRLV010000222.1:0-3596 GCA_016235145.1 Planctomycetota bacterium | reverse complement strand
CGTGCCGTCAGGCGTCAGGATGCTGATCCATCCGCCGGTGCTGTTCTCGATCGCCAGGATCGTGGCGGGATTGGCAGTCACCGCGCCGGCGGAGCCGCTCTGCACATGCAGCGGGGCTTCGGGCGTGGTCAGGCCCATGCCAACATCACCATTGAAGTATGCAGCAACGCCGCCAGAACTCTCCGCACTGAGCGCGGGATTCGGGTTCGTCGCGTTGAGGTTGATGAATTCTCCAACAATGCCGGTGCCCGTGGCCGATGCAAATATCGCTTCCCGGGCATTGGACGAATCCGTAATCCGAAAGCTGCCGGCCCGGCCGGTGCCTTGCGCAGCGCCGTGCACAGCGTCCCCCGATCCGAGACCATTTGCGAAAATGGCATCTCCCGCGCCGGTCGTGTCGCCGCGGATGGCGCCCCCAAAGCCGTTCGTCAGAGCATAGAGCGCTTCGCTTCCATTGTTGCTGTTGAGAATCTCAAAGTAACCCGCTTTCCCGTTGCCAGTCATGGTTGCCGTGATCGCGGCGCTGGCGAAGTTCCCGTTGCTGGTCGCGCGCACGGCGGAATTCACAGTCTCTGAATTGAAAACCTCGAAGTAGCCTGCATGGGAAGTGCCGGTCATGACCGCCGCCAGCGCCGCACCGGCGCCGTTGGAATCCGCGCGGATTGCGTGTGCCGCGCTTGCGGCGTTGTTCATGATGAAGCCCGCGATATTGGAAGGGGCCGTCGAAGTGATAATGAAAGCGGAGCCGCTCGTGACCGTTCCGGTAAAGGGCAGCGTCAGTGAATCCGTCTGCCACGTGCCGTTTCCACTTCCGTCACTCTTGAGGACTCGCCCCACTCCCGCGCCCGTTGGCATGTTGAAACCGCTCACGCGCGCTGCGCCCGCGACATCGAGCAGCGCCCCGGGCGCGCTCGTACCGATGCCGACGTTGCCGGCGTTGTAGAAGACACCCGTCGCACTGGTCTCCCACGGCCTGCTCGAAAACAGCGCATAGGGCGCGCCGCTCACCGGTTGCCGCGGCGCGAGCGGCGTGCCGCTCACTTCGATCTCCAGCCAGCGAGCCTCGCCGTTGAGAGCGTTGGGACCGAACTCGCCGGCCCCGTTGAGCTGGACCGTGAGTAGCCCGTCGGCGACCGGCACGCCGTTGAGCGTCTGCGTCCCAAGCAGCGTGCCGCCCGTCGCCGCGTCGTACAGGCGGAACACCAGGTTGGCGTCGCCGAAGACCGGCTGGCCGTTCTGCCGCAGTTGGCCCTGATAGGTGAACGCCGTCCCGAGCGGCGTTTGGGCGCTCACGGAGGCTGCCAAGAGCAGGCACAGCGGGATAATCGATCGAGGTTGCCAACTCGTCCTAGACATGACTCGACTCCCAAGAGGGCTGGGACACAGCGTGACCGAAGCGCGTCGAGCTACCCCCGCGTAGGGATGTGTGGTGTCTCGCGTGGACGCTTGAATGTCGTTGGTCGCGGTGCCCGTTGCCCGAAGCGGTCATTATACCTTCCGGCTACGCCGCCTCGACGAAAAAAGAGGGATCGGGGGGGCGCCCGGTTCAGATGCCTGGATTAGCAACTGCCCTTGCGTTGACTGGATGGTCGGCTGTTAACAAGAGAAACGGAGAGCGCAGGAGCCGAAAGCACGCCCCGAACGCGCCGCCATCGATCGATTGGCCCGAAAAAGCACTCTCTCGGCGTCCGACCAGTTGCGGCCGCATCCGTAAACCCTTGCGAAGTCTTGCGTTAGAACGAGCAACCCCGAGCACTCTCCGGCCTGGGGTTTCGCGTTAACCCAACCTTCGCGGATCGCACTCGCGATCTGCGAAGGTTGGGTTAGTAAGCATGTATGGGATGTGGCTGGCATCGAGCGCGTCGACGACCCGCACGACGATTTCCCGCGCCGTCATGTTGCGGGCCTGCGCGGCAAATTTCGCGTCAGCCGTTCGCGGGCGATGCGGTCGATTTCTTCGTCGGTCGCATCTGGGAATTCGGCCCGCAAGCCGGCGGTGAAGATCTCGGCAACCAGGTCGGCTAGTTCGAGGCTATCGGCGAGCCGGTTTTCGAGCGCTTCATTTTCGAGCCGGGCGGGACGCCCGCACTCCCCGTTCTGGCGGCACATTTCTCTCGCGCCCTTCGCTTCTCGGTTCCTGCAACTCGTTATTCGCTATTCGAAACTCGCCATTCCTACTCGCGCTGCTTCGTATCGCCCCGCGCGAAGATGCTGGCCACGTAGTTCAGCACGTCCGTCGCGCTGGTCTCGTTGTAGCCGAAAAACTTGATCAGGCGCTGCTTGACCACGTCGATCTTGGCCTGCGTCTCATCATCGACCACGCCGCTGACGACGTTCTTGAGCTTGATCGTGTCCTTGCTATCCTCGAACAGCTTCAGCTCCAGGGCTTTATGCAGCCGCGCGTTCGTGTGATATTCGAACTTCTTGCCGTCCAGCGACAGCGCGCCGATGTAATTCATGATCTCCTGGCGGAAATCGTCCTTGCGGCTCTCGGGGATGTCGATCTTGTCCTCGATGCTGCGCATCAGGCGCTCGTCCGGCGGCTCCTCGCGGCCGGTGAACTTGTTGCGGACGCGCTCGCGCTGCGTGTAGGCCCGCACGTTCTCGATGTAGTTGGCGCACAGCCGCGTGATCGCGTCCTCGTCGGCGCTGATCGCCCGCTGCACTTCGCCTTTCAGAATGTCCTCGAATTCCTCGCGCACCACGCTGAGCAGCTCCTTGTAGCGCTTCTTCAGCTCCTCGTCGGTGATCAGCGAGTGGTGGCTCAGCCCGGCCTCGAGCTCGTTGAGCACCATGAACGGATTGATGCAGCGGTCCGTCTGCGCGCCCTCGCTCACCAGGCAGTTCGACACTTTGTCCTGAATGTAGCGCGGCGAGATGCCCTGCATGCCCTCGCGCGGCGACTCTTCCTTCAGTTCCTTGACGGAGTCTTCGGTGAAGCCGGGGATGTTCTTGCCGTCATAAAGCTTGAGCTTCTGCACCAGCGTCAGGCCGGCCTTCTTGGGCTCGTCCAGGCGCGTCAGCACCGCCCACATCGCCGCCATCTCGATCGTGTGCGGGGCGATGTGGATGCCGCGCACCTTCTGCTTGTTGAAGTCCTTGTCGTAGATCTTGATTTCGTCGTTGAGGCGGATGTTGTACGGCACGTCGATCTTGATCGTGCGGTCGCGGAAGGCTTCCATCAGCTCATTGCTCTGGAGTTTCTTGTACTCCGGCTCGTTCGTGTGGCCCAGGATCACTTCGTCGATGCCCGTCTGGGCGAATTTCTTGGGCTTGATCGTGTGTTCCTGCGACGCGCCGAGCAGGTCGTACAGGAACGCCACGTCCAGCTTGAGCACCTCGATGAACTCGACGATCCCGCGGTTGGCGATGTTCAGCTCGCCGTCGAAGTTGAAGGCGCGCGGATCGGAATCGCTGCCGTACAGCGCGATCTTGCGATAGTTGATGTCGCCGGTCAGTTCCGTCGAGTCCTGGTTCTTCTCGTCCTTCGGCTGGAACGTGCCGATGCCGATGCGGTCCTTCTCTGAAAGGATCATGCGACGCACGCGGATGTTCTTCATCAACTGCGTCCAGTCGCCTTCTACCTTCTCCATCAT
>JACRLV010000221.1 GCA_016235145.1 Planctomycetota bacterium | reverse complement strand
TCTACGGCCGGCGGGACGCCGACCGCTACATTTTCCCTCCGACCGTCAGCGCGTGGGCTGCGGGCAAGGCCCGCGCTGAGGGCTCGGATTTCCCTCCCGGCAAAATCGACGGCACAGCCCACAGTTTGCGGTCGCAATCGTGGTCTTGACCGGGAAGGCGGACCGCATAAGATGCATTGTTCGCGGTGGGTCGCCAGCCCGCCGTCAGTACTGCGGCTGTGGCGGAATTGGCAGACGCGCAAGGTTCAGGTCCTTGTGGGCGCAAGCTCGTGCTGGTTCGACTCCAGTCAGCCGCATCATCTCGAGCAGCGGGTGGTTAGCCGAAAGTCGGCCACCCGTTCTTCGTTTATTAGCCTATCGTCTCGCCGCGCGCGGCCGGCTGAGTTCCATGCGCGCCCCGTACTCGCTGCACGTGCCGCGTGCGGCGGTGCCTGGCGCCTGCCGCATTCGCCCACGACGCACTGAATGCGCTTCGACCGGCGAGCCGGGCAGCATCCGGCGCTGAATAGGATTTCATCTCGACAGACCTATTGATACTCACAAAACAAGTAAGAACACGCCAGGCAGGGGGGTTGCGTGGCCCGACCCCCGCGCTGAGAATGTGTTCCTCGAATTCTGCGCGGCGCGAATCGCAACGAGGATCCAAAGATGTTCAGCCTGATGCCCCGGGACACGGTCTTTTTCGACCTTTTCAACCGGGCCGCCGAGATCATGGTCCGGACCGCGGAGACCTACGCGGCCGTGGCCACCGATTACCAGCATTGCACCGAGCACGTGGCCCGCATCCGGCAACTCGAGCATGACGGCGACGAGATCGCCCACCGCGTGTTCGACCGTCTCGACCAGACCTTCATTACGCCCTTCGACCGCGAGGACATCGAGACGCTGATGGTTCGAATGGACGACGTCGTCGATGAAATCGACGCCGCGGCCAAGCGCCTGACGCTTTACCGCATCCCCGAACCGACGCAAGCGCTGGTCAAGCAGACCGAGGTGCTGCTGCGGGCCTGTCGCCTGACCAGCACCGCCGTCGCCCGGCTGCGCGATCTGAAGAGGCCGAACGGGCTTCAGCAGACGCTGGTTGAAATCCACTTCCTGGAAAACGTCGGCGACGAGCAGAACCACGCCGCGCTGGCGGCCCTGTTCGACGAGGGCGGCGATCCGCTGATGGTGATGAAATGGAAGGAAATCTACGAACTCACCGAACGGGCCATTGACCGCTGCGAGGACATCGCCAACGTCATCCGCGGAATCATGCTCAAGAACGCCTGATCGGCGAAGGCACCGATGACCATCTACGTTCTCATCATCATCCTCTTCGCGCTTCTGTTCGACTTCAGCAATGGACTGAATGACGCGGCCAACTCGATCGCCACAATCGTCAGCACGCGCGTGCTGTCGCCGCGGGCGGCCGTGCTTTGGGCGGCGTTTTTCAACTTCATCGCAGCGTTCGGCTTCGGGACGCACGTCGCGTCGACGATGGGCAAAGGGCTGATTGCGCCCGAGGTCGTCTCGCCGAATCTGATTTTCGCCACGCTCTTGGCGGCGGTGGCCTGGACGTTGATCTGCACGCACCGCGGCCTGCCGATCAGCGTTTCGCACGCCCTGATCGGGGCGCTGGCGGGGGCTGCGATCGTCGAAGGCGGCCTCGGCGCGCTCCAGTGGTCCAAGCTCACGATCGTCGCGCTGTTTATCGTCCTCTCACCGCTCATCGGCCTGCTGCTGGGTGGGAGTCTGATGGTTGCAACCGCGTGGATTTGTCGCCGCACGAGACCCTTGGCGGTTGACAGGCTGTTCCGCATTCTGCAATTGGTTTCGGCCGCGATCTACAGCCTGAGCCACGGATTGAACGACGCGCAGAAGACCATGGGCATCATCTTTGCGCTGCTCATCAGTGTGCCCGAGCTTCGGAGTTGGGCGACGCACGACGGAAACCCGGAGTCGAAGCAGCTCGCCTGGTGGATCATCCTGAGCTGCCACGTCGCGATCGCCCTCGGAACCTATTTCGGCGGCTGGAAGGTCGTCCGCACGCTTGGCAACCGGGTGACGAAGCTGCGGCCGGTGGACGGTTTCTGCGCCGAGACCGGCGGCGGCGCGACGATTCTGGCGCTCTCGCATTTCGGCATTCCGGTCAGCACAACTCACACGATCACCGGGGCCATCTTCGGCGTCGGGGCTGTCCGCAGCGTGACGGCCATCCGTTGGAGCGTCGGCACCGAGATTGCAACCGCGTGGGTGCTGACCCTGCCCTGCTCCGCGGCGATCGCGGGCCTGCTTTATTTCATTATCCAGCACATCGCGCCGCATTCTTGATACGGGCGCGACCGATCGCCGCCGCCCAAGGCGCTCTTCTCTGTCGCCGCATTGACTTGCCGCCCTGAATTCCGGCGCGCCGGATTCGGATTGCGCGCCGAGAGCCGTACAAGCACGATCCGTCAAAGACGACGCGGCGCCGGACACATGGTCCGCGCCGCGTCGTGTTGCCGGAAATCGTGACTGCTTGCCAGGGCGCAGCGGCGAGACGCCGATGCTCCCCGAAAATCATGCGTTGACGACCCGCTGGCTGCTGCGTCTACTTCGCAGCGCCGGCGGCGGCCGGCTTCACGCACTCCATCGGCTTCTTGCACTTCGGGCAGGTCTTGTCGCACTTGATTTCGCCGCCGCATTTCGGGCACTTCGCGACGCAGCTCTTGCCGCCGCCCGCGCACGCGGCCTTGTCGCCCTTGCAGCAGGGGCTTGTCTGGGCGGCCTTGACGTCGGAGCATTTCATCTCCGCACCGCACTTCGAGCACTTGGCGGTGACGTCGCCGCACTTCATGGTCATGCCGCAGCCGGTGCACTTGACCATTTCATCGCCGGCGGCGGCTTTCTTCTCGCAGCCCGTGCAGGCCGGACCGGCGTTGGCGCCGCCGGACTGGCATCCGCTCAGCGTGAAGGCGAGGACGATCGCGGCACAGCACATCACTCGGTTGATCATGGCAGGGTTCCGATTCGTTCCGCCGGTGCTGGAGAACGCCGGCTGCCCCTCGGCAGCCTGTTCTCTTGGATTTCGCGTCTCAAGACCGGACGGAGAGGTTTTCGGGTCGCCAGCATAGCCCAACGCGGTCGATGCACAAGAGGCGCAACGCGATCGGTCGGCTGCGCCGCAGTTTGCCGCAGTCGCGGCCGCATCCGGCGGCAGCCATTTTCTGTTCTTGCGCCCGCGGTTCGACGTGCCGCGACGTCAGGATCGGGTTGGATCTGGGCTTGATCGGCCGAGCGGCAGCGGCGGTCCTGCCTCGCCTGGTCTTACAAAGGCGACGAATCGGCGGCGACTTGTTGTGCGCGGGCAAGTTCGCGGCTCAGCACCAGGTGCAGTTCGGCGCGGTCCACCGGCTTGGTGAGAAACTCGTCGCATCCCGCTTCGAGGCAGCGCTCGCGGTCGCCCGGCAGAGCATTCGCCGTCAGCGCGATGATCGGCGCGAAATAGCCCGCGTCCCGCAGAGCGCGGGTGGCGCCATAGCCGTCGAGCTCGGGCATCTGCATGTCCATCAGGATGACGTCGAAGGGCATCCCCGCTCCCTGATCCGCCAGCGCCCGCTCGACCGCCAGCCTGCCGTTTTCCACGACCGCAACGTCCAGGCCGAAGCGCTTGAGCACATGCGTGATCAGGCGCTGATTGTCGGGACCGTCTTCGGCGAGCAGAACCCGTCCCGCCAGCGGCTCGAATGCCACAGGAGCGGCAGTCTCGGCGACTTTCGAACCCTGCGTCGGCTGCCGCAGCGGGACATTCAGCAGCATCCCGGTGTCGATCGTGAGCGTGAACACGCTCCCGACTCCGACGTCGCTGCGCACTTCGATGTCGCCGCCCAGCATCCACGCCAGCCGCCGCGAAATCGTCAGGCCGAGGCCGGTGCCGCCCAGCGGACGCCCTGCGTCGGCCTCCACGTCGCCAAACGGCTGAAAGAGCTTGCCGATTTGTCCGGAGTTCATGCCAAGGCCCGTGTCGCGCACGGTGAATGACATCTGCGGGCAGGTCGAGTCCGGCGGATCGAGCAGGCGCAGCTCGATCGACACGGCGCCCCGCGTCGTGAATTTCACCGCGTTGCTCAGCAGGTTGATGAGGACTTGGCGCAAACGCGCCGGGTCCGTGGTGATTCGCACGGGGAGCGCCGACTCGCAACGCAGCTCGATCGGGAGCGTCATCCGCTCGGCATTGCCGCGAACAAGCTCGACTGCGTCGTGTGCGATCGCGAGCGGGTCGCAATTCGCCGGCTCGAGGGCAAAGCGGCCGGTCTCGATCTTCGCAAGGTCGAGAATGTCGTTGATCAGCGCGATGAGATGCTGGCCGTTGCGGCGGATGGTCCGCAATGCACTGACGCGCTCTTCGGCGCTCAACTCGGACTCTTCCAGCGTTTCCGAAAACCCCAGAATAGAGGTCATCGGCGTGCGAATCTGATGGCTCATGCGCGCCAAGAACTCGGTCTTCGTGCGGTTCGCAGTCTCGACCGCTGTCTTGGCGAGCTCCAGGTCTTTTGAAAGCAACTGCGCCTGCGCCCGGCCGGCCAGCAACGACGCGTTCAGTTCACGCGCACGAACTTGAGATTCACGCAGCCGATGCGAGTACCGCTTGACTGTGAATCGGAGGGATGCGTTCTCGCGCAACAGGCCCAGGATGTACAGCAAAACGAAGCCGCCGGCGGCGATCGTCAATGCGGCGACGATACCCGGGGTGGCGCCGGCCGCCGCTCGGCTGAACGACGAGATCACGAGTTGGTGAACGAGCAGGCAGATCGAGCACAGCAGGGCCATGCCGATCAGCAACACTCGTCGCGGTCCCGGCTTGTCCATTTCGCTAGCGGCCTTATTCCCGTACGCCTGGTCCGCGCCACCCCGGCGGCGCGCGCAACGACCAGATATTGGTCCAACGGTTCATCGGCCAATGAGATGCAAGACTTCGCCCTGCATAACGCCGTCCGCCGCCTCAGGCAGGCCAATAAAATGGAGCACCGAACCTAGCCCGATAAGACCCGGGCCAAAGCCCGCGTCCCCGCCGAAATTCAGCCTTGCCCGGGGACGAGTCCCGTCCCGATCGCAGGTAAGAGGTCTCAGGGTTTTACCTTAGGCGAACGCGCAATCCCATCCTGCGACATTCGTCAATTCCTTCATTCCGCGATTATCATGCGCCGCCGTGCTCGCACAGACCTACAGCATGTCGCTATCAGGCATCGACGCGCGGCTTTGTGAAGTCGAAGTCGATGTCACCGGCCGCGGCTTCGGGTTGCCGACGATCGTCGGATTGCCGGATTCGGCGATCAAGGAGAGCATCGATCGAATCCGCTCCGCCCTCACCAACTCCGGCTTTGCTCCCCCGAAAACGCGCACGACGATCAACCTCGCGCCGGCGGACGTGAAGAAAGAAGGTCCGGCGTTCGACCTGCCCATCGCGCTGGGCATGTTGATGGCTGACGATCAAATCCGCGCGGATGACGCGGGTCGCTTCTTGATCGCCGGTGAGCTGGCGCTGGATGGGCGTGTGCGCCCAATTCGGGGGGCCCTGTCGATGGCGCTGTTGTCCCGGCAGAATGAACCGGAGGCGCCCTGGCGCGGCGTGATCGTTCCGCGCGAAAACGCCGCCGAGGCCGCCGTCGTCGCAGGCGTTGAAGTGTACGGCGTCGAGACTCTGACGGAGGCGGCGTCGCTGCTGGCCGGTCAGTTGCCCCTTGAGCCGACGGTGGTCGACTTGGAACAGCTCTTTCGTGCAGCCAGCGAATACGAAGTCGACTTCGCCGACGTGCGCGGACAGGAGCACGCCAAGCGGGCGCTGTTGATCGCAGCCGCCGGGCGGCACAAGGTGCTGATGATCGGCCCGCCTGGCTCGGGCAAGACAATGCTCGCCAAGCGGCTGCCGACGATCCTCCCGCCGATGACGCTCCAGGAATCGCTGGAAACCACGCGCATTTATTCCGCGGCGGGGCAACTTCGCGCGGGCGATAGCCTGGTGGCCACGCGGGCGGTTCGTCAGCCGCACCATTCGACCAGCGTGCCGGCGCTGGTGGGCGGCAGATCGATCCCGGGCGCCGGCGAAGTATCGCTCGCGCATCATGGCGTGCTTTTTCTCGACGAGTTCCCGGAATTCCCGCGGCCGGCGCTGGAGTCGCTGCGGCAGGTGCTCGAAGACGGGGCCGTTACGATCGCCCGGGCGCACAGTTCGGTCCGATTCCCCGCCGATTTCACGCTCATTGCGGCGATGAACCCCTGCCCGTGCGGGTATTTCTCCGATCCGCGAAAGCCCTGCAAATGCTCGGCCCCGCAGATCGACAAGTATCTCGCCAGGATCTCCGGGCCGCTGCTGGAGCGCATCGACATTCACATCGAGGTGCCCGCGGTGCCCGTCACCCAACTGCGCGATGGGCCGCCGGGGACGAGCAGCGAAGCGCTTCGCGCGCAGGTTCTGGCCGCGGTCGCGGTGCAGCGCGAGCGGTTCGGAAAGGACTCGACCACGACCAACGGCCGCATGAGCAGCCGCCAACTGCGGAAGCTCGCGACGCTCGATGCGGACGGCGAGCGCATCTTGCGTCAGGCGGTAAACGAACTGGGCCTCAGCGCCCGGGCGCACGACAAGGTGCTGCGCGTCGCCCGCACGATCGCCGATCTGGCGGCTTCGCAGAACATCCAGGCGATGCACGTCGCGGAGGCGATTCAATATCGCCGTTTGGACCGGAATCTCTGAGGGCTTGATTCTTGGATGCGGTTTCCTGCGTGCCGCTTCCGACGACTCCCGTCGCTCCGGCATGGCAGTTGCGGATGAGGCTGAATTGATGGCCAAGTTGCTATCGCGGCTCACGGAACAAAGCAGCGCGCTGATCGCGCCGGTTGTTTTTCGCGGGCCGCATCAACTTAGAGATCCGGCGACTGATGGACCAGGAGCCATGACGGGCCGTACTCCGGATCGTCGAACGTTCGCAACCGGCGGAACCCGGCCTTTTCGAACGACCTGATCGCGACGGTGTTGTCCGCCGATGTCCCCATGATGATCATCGGGACGGAGCCCTCTGCTCGCAGTCGCTGCACAACCAGGCGAAGCGCCCGCGATCCGACGCCGCGGCCGATGTAATCCGCCTCGCCGATCGCGATGTCGATATCGATGCTCCCTTCAGGGATTTCGTGCAAGCCGGCCGCTTCCAGCTCAGCGCGCGGCGTTTGCTGCCACCGGACATAACCCACCGGGACTCCATCGGCGACGATCAGCGCGTCGTCTCCGCCGACCGGCCGCTCCAGCACGGCGTCAAGCGCCGTTTGCGGATCGCCCCACCAGCGGGCGATGTGCGGCTTGCGCAGCCAAGCATCCATCTGGCCGAGGTCGCGCTGCGGATGAAACGGCTGGAACCGGACTTTTCCTGCTACCTTGGGCATCCGTCCACTTCGGCTGGGTAGTACCCGGTCCACCGCGTCATTTTATCGCACGCCGCGGCGCCGCCGAAAGCAAAGCACCACGGCAAACACGTCTCAGCCCACGCCGTCCTCGAACGCCAGACCGCCGTCTATTTCACCCGCCGCAAGGCGCCGCCCGCTGTTGTTTGTTGATCTTGGAGCGCTTCTTGCCCAAATGCGCTGTTTGGCATTTCGATCAGATCTACGGCGAAGGGGCTGGAGTCGGTTGGATCGTTAGGACCGGCTCTCGAACTCTAGGTATTGCAAAGGGATACGGCGCGAAGGCATCTTGAACCGCCGGGGCCCGAGCAGTTTGGCACGGGACGACAATTACGCGACAGCCGCGGCATTTCGCTCAGCGGCTGCGCGAACTTGCGCACACGGGGCCGCCCGCGGTCGAGACAGACTCCTCCGCGCGCGTAATTTCTTGCCACGATCGGGTGAGGGTTTACCCTAAGGGAGGCGCGACGCCATGACTCGGAATGACCAGAGCGTGACTACAAGCGGCGACATCGACCACGAGCGCGAGGCGACTGCGAAGGCCCCGCAACGGACCCACGTCGCCGATCGGACGTCGCGCGCAGAGCGCGGCGGGTGGCGCCCGCTAGCGCCGATCCGCGCGGCGCTGCTCGCGGTGCTTGGGTTGTGCATGCTTTCGCCATCGCCGGCGCGGGCGCAACCCGTCGAGTGGACGCAACGGGTGGTCAGCGGCCCATCCGCACGTTACCGCCACGCGATGGCCTACGACGCGGCTCGCGGGGTGACCGTGCTTTTCGGGGGCTACAGCGGCAGCGGCCGTATCGGCGATACTTGGGAATGGAACGGAACTGCTTGGACGCAGCGGTCGATAAGCGGGCCTTCGCCGCGGAGCTCCCACGCGATGGCGTACGACACGGCCCGCGGCGTGACCGTTCTTTTCGGAGGCTACGCAGGCAGTAGCGCTAACGGCGAAACCTGGGAGTGGAATGGAACTGCGTGGACGCAGCGGGCGGTTAGTGGCCCTTCGCGGCGATACGGCCACGCGATGGCCTACGACACGGCCCGCGGCGTCACCGTCCTTTTTGGGGGCTGGGAGGGCAGCGTTCGCAATAGCGAAACCTGGGAATGGGGCGGGAGCGGTTGGACCCGGCGGACCGTGAGCGGGCCCTCGCCGCGGTTTGGCCACGCGATGGCCTACGATGCGGCCCGCGGCGTGACCGTACTTTTTGGGGGCTTCGCAGGCGGCGAAGACGACGAGACTTGGGAATGGAATGGAACCACCTGGAGCCAGCGCACGGTTAGCGGCCCCACGCCACGGCGCAAGCACGCGATGGACTACGATGCGTCCCGCGGCGTGACCGTCCTCTTTGGGGGCTACACAGGCAGCTACAACAGCGAGACTTGGGAGTGGAATGGGACCGCCTGGAGTCAGCGCACGGTTAGCGGCCCCACGCCACGGCAAGACCACGCGATGGCCTACGACGCAGCCCGCGGCGTGACCGTCCTTTTCGGGGGGGAGACACGCGGCTTCAGCGGCCAGACTTGGGAGCTGGGTCTGGCAGATGGACCGCCATTCATCATCACTCAACCTGACGCACAAACCATCTGCGCGGGAGGCTCCGCGAGTTTCACTCTGAACGCGGTGGGGGCCGGTCTGCTGACCTACCAATGGCGCAAGGACACCAGCGTCCTCGTCGATGAACCGAATCACATCTCCGGCGCGACCGCCGCGACGCTGGTCATCGTGAACACGACCGAATCCGACGAGGGAAGCTACGACTGCATCGTCAGCAACGACTTCGGTTCCGTCGAGAGCGACGCCGCCACGCTGAGCGTTTGCGACTACCTGGCCGACCTCGATTGCGACGGCGAAGTCGACATCTCCGACCTCGCAATCCTGCTGAGCAACTTCGGCCGCACCGACAGCCCGCCGCGCAGCGACGGAAACCTCGACGGCGATGAAACGGTCGGTCTGGCCGATCTGGGGATCCTGCTCGCCGGCTTCGGCGCGGTGTGCCCGTGACCGGAACGGAGTGGAAGAAACGGAGTGGACAGCTTCGGGCCGCACAAAATCTGCCGCCTCTCACGATCCACAAAAACGGCAGGTCGCATACGGCCGCGACCTGCCCGACTCACTGCGGCCACCTGCGGTCGAGAGCAAATCCGCCGCGGGCGTGATTGATGAGCACAATCGAGTGAGGGTTCGCCCGAAAGGAGGCGCGACGCCATGACTCGGAATGACCAGAGCGTAATTACGTGCGGGGACATTGCCTGTGATCGCGAGGCGACTGCAAACGCTTCGCAATGGACTCATGTCGCTGATCGGACGTCGCGCGAAGAGCGCCGCGCGTGGCGTCAGCTGGCGCCAAAAGAAAACAGCCCCCCATGACGATTGGCGGGCTCTTCCTCGACGAGACTCGGGGCGACTGGCCTGGGCTAGAAACGGTCCTGCGAGGGCTCCTCGCCACCGCTGCGGACGTTGACACCCGGGCGGATTGAGATTTCCCGAGTTTCCTGTCGGATTCGGGCGGTCGCAAGGTACAATGTGCGTGTTCGGGTAGCGGGCGTCCGGGCCGACGATACACGTGCTTCGCCGCGAGAGATCGCATGCCGTCAGGCGGCTGCCTCGACAGCATTTGGTCGTCCTGTCCCCGTTCGTGGAGTGTGGCCATGATCAAGACGATTTCGACATCCCAATTCACGCTCGCGTTCCTGATGTTCTGCGCGGCCTCGGCCGGTGCGCAGACGTCGCTGGGCACGGCCTTCACGTATCAGGGCCGGCTCAAGGACGGCGGCAGTCCGGCCAGCGGGCTTCACGATCTGCGTTTCCGGCTGTACGACGCGGCGGCGGGCGGCACGCAGATCAGCTCGAGCGTCTGTGTCAACGACGTGAGCGTGACCGACGGCCTGTTTACCCTGGCGCTCGACTTCGGCGCCCAGTTCGCCGGACAGGAGCGTTTTCTTGAGATCGAGGTGCGAACAGACACGGGCCTGGACTGCGCCAACCCGGCGGGGTTCGTCACGCTCGCCCCGCGTCAGGCGCTGACGGGCACGCCGAATGCGCTGTTCGCTCTGACCGCCGACAAGCTCGACGGGCTGGACTCCACGGCGTTCCTCCAGTCGATTCCCGTGCCGCTCACGCTGAGCGGCTCGAGCACGACGCACATCATTCGCGGTGAAAACACCGCGACGACCGATGGGGCCGCAGCCGTGTACGGCCTCGCCAGCGGCGCTAACAGTCTGACCACATATGGTTTGTTGGGTCGAAGTGAGAGCACCTCCGGATCCGGGGTGTTCGGCGAAGCCCCCGCCGCGACGGGCCTCACCTGCGGCGGGCGGTTCGAGAGCGCCAGCTCGAATGGCCGCGGCGTCTTCGGGTTGGCCACCAGCGCCAGCGGAGCCAGCTACGGCGGTCGCTTCGAGAGCTTCAGCACGACCGGGATCGGCGTGTTTGGCTTCGCGGCCGCCGGGTCTGGGACGACCTACGGCGTATTCGGGATGAGCAACAGCACGAGCGGTACGGGCGTACGCGGCGTGGCTTCCACCACCAGCGGCGCCACTTACGGCGGCCGCTTCGAGAGCTCCAGCACGAGCGGATCCGGGGTGTTCGGCGAAGCCGGCGCCGCGACGGGCCTCACCTGCGGCGGGCGGTTCGAGAGCGCCAGCTCGAATGGCCGCGGCGTGTTCGGGTTGGCCACCAGCGCCAGCGGAGCCAGCTACGGCGGTCGTTTCGAGAGCTTCAGCACGACCGGGCTCGGCGTGTTTGGCTTTGCGGCCGCCGGATCGGGGACGACCTACGGCGTATTCGGGATGAGCAACAGCACGAGCGGTACGGGCGTACGCGGCACAGCTTCCGCCGCCAGCGGCGTGACAACCGGAATACTGGGTGAGTGTACCAGCCCTGATGGGGTCGGGGTCAGGTCGGCTAACGCCGGGCTGGGCAATTCGTTCGACGTTGACCTCTCCGGGCCCAACGGCGCGATCAACACGAAGGGCTTCGTCTACCGCGAATACACGACTGCCGCTCCAAGTGCGGCGATACCGATCGCCTACGGCAGCATCTCGGCGACCGGCGCGATCAACGGCGGCACCGGCAACTTCACCGTGACTCACACGGTGCCCGGGGAGTACGACATCACGATCGCGGGTGAGACCTACAGCAACAACACCTTTACTGTGACGATCACGCCGGTGACCAACTCGCCGCGGTTAACCGGAGTAGCCGATTCAGGCGCGAGCTTCCGCGTCAACATGTGGAATCTGTCCGGAACGCTGGTTGACAACGCCTTCCAGTTCACCGTTTGGACGGCGAACCCGAGCGGGCCGGGGTGACCGCCACGGAAGCTCTCGAGGCAGCGGAAGCGTCACAATCCTGAGCAGATCGTCGGCCCGTTGGGCAGGCGGAGACTTCGCTGCAACGACCGCTGGGTCCAGCAGCGCGGCGCGCCCGTCGAGGTGGAGAAGCAGGACTTGGAACGCGGCCCGTAACTGCGCCCTGAACTCTACGCCGGCCGCGGGGGTTGGGCATGAATGACGAGGCGACGCCCGGCGTCGGGTGTAGATCAAGATTATGTCAGGCCCTCGAATCCGCGCCCTCAGTGCGGGCGTTGCCCGCAGCCCAACAAGAAATGCTCGATCGAGGGTGGCACGCAACGCCGTAAACCAACTCGGGTGGTTTGTTGCGTTTTTTCCAAGAAAGAACGCTCCTTT
>JACRLV010000277.1 GCA_016235145.1 Planctomycetota bacterium | reverse complement strand
GCCCGAAGGCGAGCGCGACGTGCGAACTGCGATCTGAACCGCAAATTGTAACAGCATCAAGAAGCGAATCGGCGCACGGACTCGCATCCGTGCGCCGTTTCGTCGAATGCGGCGCGGCACTTCAGCGCGCGAGCTTGACGGGCTTGCGACCCTTCTGGTCCTGCCGGGTCAGCACCATCTCCGCCAATCCGCGAACGTCGCTTGACTCGACCTGGCCGAGTACGATCGACTGCTCGGTTCGATCAAGCTGATTGAACCAGACGATGAGCTTCCCCAACAGCGTCTTGATCGTCATCCCGCGCACTTCACACACGTCATCCAGCATCTGCTTGGCCTCGTCAGACAAGTGCATGCTGACAATGTCAGGCCGTTTTCGTTGTGTCATCGCACATTCCTCAATTTGGACCCCAGGCAGAGCGACACCCATCGCATCGCCAATAGCCTTCGTAGAGCGCTCGTCTTACCGCGTCAAGCGGATTTCAGCATTTCCTGAATAAAGTACGCGTCCAACCACCGCGCCAGCCTCGGCATGCTCGTCTTGTAACGCGCGCAACAGATCGCCCGCACGCGCTTCCGGGACGCTCAGCAGCAACCCGCCGGACGTCTGGGCGTCGAGCAACAGGGCGGCGAACGCGGGTTCAACGGCCGGATCAACGCATAGCCGGCTCCCCAAGTACTCGCCCGTGCCCTTGCTGGTCCGCGTCGCGATGCCCAGGCGTGAAAACTCCAGCGCGCGATCCAGCAGCGGAACCGCAGCCGCGTGAATTTCAATCACAACCCCCGCGGCCTCCGCCATTTCGAACGCATGCCCGACCAACCCAAAACCGGTGATGTCCGTACAGCCATTCACCCCTACCCGGATCGCCGCGTCGCGACCGGGACGATTCAGGGCCGCCATCACCCGAACCGCTTGAGACATCCCATCCCGATCAATCCTACCCTGCTTTGCGGCATTGCATAAAGCCCCCGTGCCAATTGGCTTGGTCAATACGAGGACGTCCCCGGACTTCGCGCCGGCGTTCGTCAAAATCCGCTTCGGATGGACCGTGCCGGTCACCGCCATCCCGTACTTGATTTCCGCGTCCCGGATGCTGTGCCCGCCGACGATGACCGCCCCGGCCTGTTTGGCCACGTCGGCCCCGCCGCGCAAGATGTCCACCAGCACCTGTGAATCAAGTTCTTTATCCGGAAAACAGACAATATTGAGACAGGTCAGCGGCGTCCCCCCCATCGCGTACACGTCACTGAGCGCGTTGGCGGCGGCGATCCGGCCGAAGTCGTACGGATCGTCCACCAGGGGAGGGAAAAAGTCAGTCGTCTGAACCAGGGCAAGGTCATCTGAAAGCGCGAACACGCCCGCGTCGTCGAATGTGTCCGTTCCGACGAGCAGGTTCGGATGTTTCGGTGGTTCGAGGTGACGTAGCACGTACGCCATGCTGGCCTGCGGCAGCTTGCCGGCTCAGCCGGCGCAACTGGCGTAGTCCGTCAACCTCTTTTTTCGTCCTTCGCTCATCGCGACAAAGCTCCCACCGGGCAGGCGCGGAATCCCCGCGGCCGCGCAAAGCTCGATAACATGACGGCATGCCTGGTCAGACCCTGTCAGAAATCCGCGCCTTGCTCGCGACCCAAGGGCTGGCACCACGCCACCGGTACGGCCAGAATTTCCTCGTCGACCTGAATCTCATGCGGAAACTGGTCGAGAAGGCGGAGTTACGTCCCGCTGATGTTATCCTAGAAGTGGGCCCCGGTACAGGCTCGCTGACCGAATTATTGCTCGATGCGGGGCCGCGCGTGCTGGCGGTCGAGATCGACACGGGACTGCAATCCCTCCTGCGGGCTCGATTCGCCGATTCCGTTCGCTTCACACTCGTCGCCGCCGATACGCTCGCTAGCAAGCACCGAATCAATCCAGAGTTGATCAGCCGACTCCAAGCCCTGGAGCCTGACAACGGCGGGGCTCGCAAACTCGTCGCGAATCTGCCTTACCAGATCGCCACGCCCCTGCTGCTCGACCTGCTGGCCCTCGATACACCCATGGAACGCATGGTTTGCACCATTCAGCGGGAGGTCGGCGAGCGTATCCTCGCGGCGCCGCGCAGCCCGGACTATGGCCCCGTTTCCGTCATCATGCAGACCTTCGCCTCCGTCCGCGTTGTCGCGCACCTGCCGCCAACCGTCTTCTGGCCCGCGCCAAAGGTGGACTCGGTCATGCTCGACATCCGCCCCCTTCGCGGCAGTGGCGCGAGCGGAGCGGAAGCGGCGGATTTCTCGCGATTCGTGAACGCCGGCTTTCAGCAGCGCCGCAAAATGCTGAGACGAATCTGGATGGACGTCGAGCCCGCGGCGCTGGAAAAAACTCTCACTGACTGCGACGCGACCCCGACGCAGCGGCCGGAGGAGTTGTCGCCGGAGCAGTGGCGGCGGCTGCATCGCGCGTTTTCGCATCTGCGCCCGCCGGCGTGAGAAGGTGGTGCGAAAGCACGGCCTTTACGAATGCCGAGGACGTGCCGTCCGTGTGTCCGCCGTAGTAGCCGTATTTCTCCCACTCAGGCCGCCAGCGGATGTTGACGATCCGATCAGCGCCGCCCTTGCTCTGAAGACCGACCGAGCCGGCACCTTCTTCGCCAAAAACGCCGTCGATCGTCCCGAAGATCTTCATCGGACCCGCCAGGATGGCGTCGTTCGGCGAGAAATAGACGTAGATCTTGCCCTTGACGTGACGCGCGGCCTTGCCGACGTCGTAGCGATACCACAGGCTGGAGCCGAGCAGCACGACGTTTTCGACGCTGTAGCCTTCCTTGAGGTTCTCAAGCGCCCAGATGCCGACGCCGGTTCCCGCCGACAGGCCCACGATGTTGACCGGCACACCCGGGTGCTTGTCCATGAACTGCTCGATCAGCCGCGCGAGATTCTCGCCTTTGCCCTTGGCGTTGAAACGGAGCGTCTGATCCAGCGCGACGTTGAACGAGATCGTCCAGATGTACGCCGCGACCTCGCCCTTGTAGCCGGCGGCCTCCAGGCCCGCACGAATCCCGGCGTCGCCGAAGTCGGTGTTTCCCGCGCCGGGGCAGTAATACGTCACGCCGTTTTGTGCCTTGGAGGAATACGCGACGGTAGCGCATCCCGGCATGAGCGGCAAAACCGCCAGCAGGGCCAGGAGAAGTTTCTCCGGCTTCATTCGGTTCCCCAGCCCCCCGGGGTCGTATCGACTTCATCCGAGTACGTCGCGACCGCGACGCGCGGCCGAAACCGAATTCTAACCGGGCCAAGGTCGATTGCGAATCGCCGCCGCCGCGAAGCGAGGGCAGAATCGAGAATCGAAAAGCGGGACGCGAAAAGCGAAAAGCGAGATTCAGACCAAGCCGCCACGGAAACACGAAGGGGAGCATGGGCCTCCGGCCCGTCGTTCCAGACACGAAGTCGCGAAGCAGGGCAATTGCATCTAAGTTCTGGTTTCTAGCATTCCAACGCAGATATTAGGTTGTTGTTAGGTATTGCGCCAGACGCGTGTGCTCGGTATGGTGTTTGCAATTCGTTGGCCGGGCCCGGCCGAATTGGAAAAACTCTTCCATTCGGAGGTCTGCAACATGGAGGTTGGAGTCCGCGCCGGCGTTTTGCGCTCGTTCGCCTCGCTCCCGGATCCGCGCATGAAACGAACCCGAAAACACGAACTGGTGGATCTGATCGCCATCGCCATCTGCGCCATCATCTGCGGCGCCGACGGCTGGGTGCAGGTGGCGTTGTTCGCCCGCTCCAAGCGCAAGTGGTTCGAGACGTTTCTGCATTTGCCCCACGGCATCGCCTCACATGACACCTTCGGGCGCGTTTTCGCCCGGCTCGATCCGGCGGCCTTCGAGCGCTGCTTTATCGCCTGGATGAACGCCCTGGCGAAAAAACCCTTCGGGCGGCTGATCGCGATCGACGGCAAGACGCTGCGGGCCAGCTTCGACAAGGCCGCCGAACAGTCGCCGCTGCATCTGGTCAGCGCCTGGTGCGAGCAGAATCAGACCGTGCTCGGGCAGTGGGCCACCGCCGCCAAGAGCAACGAAATCACCGCGATTCCCGAACTGCTCGATTTGCTCGACCTCGAAGGCGCGGTGGTGACGACCGACGCGCTGGGCTGCCAGACGGCGATCGCCGAGAAGATCGTCAGCCGCAACGCCGATTACGTGCTGCAAGTGAAAGGCAATCAGCCGAAACTCGAAGCCGCGCTGATCGAGCTCTTCGGCGAAATCATCGGCGGCGACCCGCACGCCGCCCCGAGTCAGATGTTTGAAGACCTGGAAAAAGGCCACGGCCGCATCGAAACCCGCCGCTGCTGGATGACCACGCGAGTTCACAGCCTGCCGGAGACGGACCAGTGGGCGGCCTTGTCCAGCGCGGCGTGCGTGGAGTCGGTGCGGCTCGTTGACGGCCAGGAACAACGCGAGCGGCGGTATTTCATCAGCAGCATCGCCGCGCTCGATGCGGAGCGCATGCTGGGTTACATCCGCGGCCACTGGGGCGTGGAAAACGGGCTGCATTGGTGCCTGGACGTCGGCTTCGACGAAGACCACCGCCGCATTCGCACGGGCTTGAGCCGGATCGGGCTGAACCTGCTGAAACAGGAACGAACCGAAAAAGTCGGCATCAAAAGCAAACGCCTACGCTGCGGCTGGGATCACGACTATCTACTGAAAGTGCTCATCCAGGGGGATTAAGATGCGATAGCCCTGGGGCGGATGCTGTGTCGCACCAGGCGGGACACATTGGATTGAGTTAGAATAGGAGCAACTGCGGAAACGGGTCCGCATGATCGAGCCAAGGGGTCCACCACCGGCGTTTGCGCGCCGGCGGATGGGCCTTTTTTTGCTTGCGTCACGGGGTGTCGGGCCGGGAGCAGAACCATGCGAAAGGTGAGCTGGCTTGGTTTGGTGTCTGTGTTGTGCGCGGGGCCGGCGTGGGGCATTGATTCGGTGAGGTTGGTGAAGGACATTCAGGATGGGGCCATAGCGGATTCCGTTGGGTCGCAGTTTTGCGAGTACAACGGGCTCGCTTATTTCGCCTGCGACGCGCCCGGAACGGGATCAGCGTTGTGGGTCACGGACGGTACGGCGGGCGGAACGCACCCCGTTCCGCTGACGCGCGGCGTACGGTTCGCAGATGGCCCGTCGCTGTTGAGGAGCACGATTCTGTTTCGGGCTGACATAGAGGGCAAGGGAACGGAATTGGGCGGGTACGACCCCGATTCCCAGACAACTCGGCTGATCAAGGACATCTCGCCCGGGCCGGGAGGATCGTATCCGAATTCGTTGATTAGGGCCGGCGGTCTTTGCTACTTCCTGGCGACTCGACCGGACACCGGCTATGAGTTCTGGCGGACGGATGGAACGGAGGCGGGAACCTGGTTGGTCGGAGATCTGAACCCCGGCCCAACGTCGACGTCGTACTTTTTCGCAACAATGGTGCCGCTCGGCAATCGACTGATCGCCTTCGTAAACGACGGCGCGGGACACGGTACCGAACCGTGCATGATCGATGGGGTGTCCGGCGGCGCGTATTTGCTGCGAGATGTGGTGCCTGGGTCCGGTTCTTACAATCCGGCTTACAGCCAATTCCGGCCACTCGGCGTCGGGATCGGAACCCATGTGCTGTTCATCGCCGGCTCCTCGAGCCAGCCGTACGAAGTGTGGGTCAGCGATGGAACGCCGGAGGGCACCGTGCCGCTGACTCATCCCCCCGCCACGGGAACGACGTCTCCCAGATCGCTGGTGAGTGTGGGTGAGCGGGCCTACTTCATCGCTCGAACCGGTACGTCGACCGTCGATCAGTTGCTGTCTTCGAATGGCACGCCGGAAGGTACCTTTGTCGTCGACCTGGGGAGCGGCGCGCCGCCGGCGTCCGCGATCACGTCAATGGTGGAATTCGGCGGCGAGCTGGGCATAACTGTATCCAGCAACCACAACTGGCGGGGATTCTGGCTGTCTGATCTGACGCCGGCGAACACGCGACTGATCTCGGTGGAGGCCCTCGGCGGGCGGCCGTTCGAGAACCAGCCGCCCGGCCTCACGTACTTTGTGTCGTCCACAAGCGCGACCGGAAGCGAACTCTGGGTCAGCGACCATACCGCAGCAGGAACTCACTTGGCCGCGGACGTTCTGCCGGGACCGGAGAGTGCATTCACAGGCGTCTACTTCATCCTGCCGGGCGGCGTTCTCGGGTTCGCATCGGCTCGGCTTGGCGATTCCCTTGTTTTCGCGCCGCC
>JACRLV010000276.1:4548-12387 GCA_016235145.1 Planctomycetota bacterium | reverse complement strand
GTAGGGGGAGTAGATGGGCTGGTGCATGTGCCAGAGAAACGCGACGTGAATCGGCTCCTGAGCCGCCGCCGTCGCAGCCAACGCTATGAAAAGAGCTGAGATTGTTGCAAGAGTCCGCATTCTCTCCTCCGGAGACAGCACCGCTGTAGCGAAACCAGTATATCAAACGGCGTTCTCGGCCGAATGTCTGGCTCGGGGGTCGCGAATCCATGTTCCACGGGAATCGATGCGCAGCCGATCCGATCGGCGCCCGACACATTGACCCTGCGAATCCATACAGTGGGGCGGGCGTCCCTGCCCGCCCTTTCAGGCCGAGAGCGGACACAGCGGCCCGCTCCACTGGACGATTTACAGGCTCATTGGCCCGGCCCGGACCCGTCGTCGCTTGGCAATCGCGCCGGCAGTTGCCGGTATGATTCTCACGCCTCCGGTTTGGCGCCGCGGGCCGGATCGTGTGCATGAAGCGCCGTCACGAACGCCCGCGGGCGCATCGTGTGCCCGGCGCGAGAGGAAACGCTGACTGAAATGCAATATCGCGCAGATTCCGAGTTTGAATTGATTTCACATCAACGTGACGTAGACTCTATCTAGGAGCGAGTGCGTGCCGATTCTGATAGACGGCAACAATCTCCTCTTCGCCGCTTGCGATGCGGAGCCCGATCATCCCCCGGGCCGGGCAAAGCTCTGCGAGCGGATCGGTGCGTGGTCTCGGCGTTACGGCGAAACAGTGACGGTCATTTTCGACGGAGCGGAGCCCGACGCAGCAATCGCGTCGCAGATCGGCGATCCAGACGTCGAGGTGTGCTACAGCGGCGTCGGGATCAAGGCCGACGACGTGCTGATCGAGCGAATTCACGATTGCTCGGCGCCGCGACGGCTCGTCGTGGTATCCACCGACCGGGAGATCGCGCGAAGCGCGAGGCGGCGGCGGGCTCGGCCGCTCAAGTCCGCGGCGTTCTGGGAACTGCTGCTCGAAGACCTGGCGCGGCCGCTAGCCGAGCCCTTGGAGCCGCTTGAGAAACGCCACGGGCTGGCGAGCCTCGAAGAAACGGATCGCTGGATGCAGGAACTGGGGATCGAAGACGATCGGGACGACGAGTTCGATTCGTTGCTGGGGTGGTGATTTCCTTTCTTTCGGAGGCGTGCGATGACCTCCACGTTCATGGGCGAGTTTGAAGTTGCTTCCCCCGGAGCACAGGCGCTTCTCGACCGGCGGCATGAGCTGCGCGAGGCCATGCGCGGCGTGCTTTATCTGATCGACAACCGCGACGCGCGCGTCTTCCAGGCCCGTTGCCTCGATGCTTCGCAGGAAGGCCTGCGGCTGCGAATCATCGGCGATGGATCGGTCGCGGTCGGCCGCCGGTACGAGTTGTGCTCGTATCTTCCGGGCCACACGGTTTCACCCGATGCCGGACTGGTGATGAGCCGGCGGGTGCTTGTTGTTCGCGCCGAGTCCGCCGACGAGGGCCAGGAAGTGGGCGTCGTCAACGACCGGCCGCACAACCTCAATCCGCCGTGCCTGCTGAGCAACGACGATGCGTAGTCTGGACAGCAAGAGCGCTCTACAGCCAGTCGCCATCGAGGCGTCGCCGCGATTCAATCCGCGATTCGCTCGAGGATTCGCTCGCGGTCGGGGCTTGATGGGTTGAGCTCGAACGTCTTTCGATACCAGCGCACGGCTTCCTTCTTCTCATCCGCCGCCCAGAGGGCGTCCGCCAGCCGCAGCACTGCGTCCGCGTCGTCGGGCTTCAGCTCCACGGCCCGTTTCAGGAATGCGCGATAGAGCGGTTCGTCGCCCTTATCGTTGAAGTGTTGCGACGCGGCCAGGTAGGCGTCGTGCAAGATCGAAATCCGCCGCTGCGGCGAGAGTTCCGCCCGGCGCTGCGAGTAGTTGAGAAATTCGTCGATCGCGTCGCGGGCGATCGCGGTATCGGCGAAGATGCCGAGCGTCTCGTCCGTGGGCGACTCGAGCAGGGCGGCTTCGCGGGCTTTCAGAATAGACGCCGCGACTGTCGGCCGATTGGCCTTCAGCCAGATTCTCGCGTGCAGCGCATGTGTTGCCGGCGAGTCCTGCCCGCCGTCGAGAGCCCTGCGAATCTGGTACAGCGCGGAATCGCGGGGCGCGCAGAGGAATTTGCCTGCCTCGGGGCGTTTCTCCACCAGCAGCCACTCTCCGTCGAAACGACCGACCGCTCCGTCCTCAACCGTTCGAACCCGCGCGTCGCCAAAAGCCTGTCCAAGTCCGAGGTGCGCCCTGGCCGCACGCAGGGCCGCGTCCGGTGCGGCGGCGGCGGTGGGGGGCGCGCTTCGGAGGCGTTGAAGGGCTGTGCCGAACTGCCCGCTCGCCAAGGCCGCGTCTACCTCGGCGAGCCACTTCGTACGGTCAAAGGCGGGGGCGCTCGTTGGCTGGCGAGACGTGACGCCCGTTCGCGCGGTGACGCGCGGCGTGGACTGCTGGGCACTGGCGGTTGAGGCGGTGCCGGCAAGCACGCCGACGATGCACACGCAAACAAGTCCGCGCAGACCTGTACCGCGGTCGGTTGATCGCATACGCTTTTCCGCACCTGCTGGCGGGAACATCGCCCATCGCTCTCCGGTCCGGACTCGTCGACCCGAGAAAGCGTCGCCGGGAGATATTGTGCCGCAGGCGGCGTAGGATCACAACCGTTTATGGACGCTCATTCGCTGGAATGCCTGGATTTTCCCCGCGTGCGCGAGCTGCTGGCGGCGTATGCGCTGACGCAGCTCGGCAAGGGGCTGGCCTTGGCGATTCGCCCGGCCACGCGGCCGGACCTGATCCGCCGCTGGCTGAGCCAGGTCACGGAGCTTCGCCGGCTGGCGGAAGATCGCGGCCCGCCGCCGTTCGGAGGCGTCAGCGACGTACGCGAGGCGATTCGCAAATGCACGCCGCCGCTGCACGTCAGCGTCGATGAGGTGGCGCGGATCGGCGATACGCTGGCGGCCACGCACGAGATCTCGCGTTATCTGGCGGAATTGCCGGAAGACATGGCGGAGCTGCGGCACCTGTCCGAGCGGATCGGCGATTTTCGGACCGTTTCGGACCGGATCCGGATGGTGATGGATGAGCGTGGGCAGATTCGCGATAACGCGAGCCCGAAAATCGCGCGCATCCGCCGCGAAATCGGCGAGGCAAATGATGAGATCGCGCGGGTGGTCGATCGCCTGCTGCACGACGCGGGCGTTCGGCGGCTGCTTCAGTTTCCGAATCACACGTTCGTGAACGACCGGCTGGTCTTGCCGTTGCGGATGGAGTATCGCGGCCGGTTGCCGGGGATTGTGCATCGCGCCAGCGACAGCGGTGCGACCATCTATGTGGAGCCGGCCGGCGCGGTCGAGTTGAACAACCGCATCACCAACCTGCGGGCGGAGGAATCGGAGGAAATTTCCCGGCTGCTATGGGAGCTGGCGCACGAGATCCACATCAACCAGGACGCAATCCTGAAAACGGTGGACACGCTCGCCGTGCTCGACCTGGCGGCCGCGAAGGTCCGCATGGCCAAGGAGTTCCGGCTGCTGTGCGTGCCGATCGTGGAATCGCCGACGCTCAGCGTTCGCCAGGCCAGACATCCGCTGCTGCTGCAACTGATTCGCGCGCGCATCGAGGCTGGCGAAACCGCCGGCGAGGTCGTGCCGATCTCCTACCGGCTGGGCGACGATTTCGACATGCTGATCATCACCGGTCCGAACACCGGCGGAAAAACCGTGACCCTCAAGACCGTCGGGCTGCTGACGCTGATGGTCCAGTCGGGCATGCCGGTCCCGGTCGAGGAAGGCAGCACGTTCGGCATCTTCCGCGACGTGTTCATCGACATCGGCGACGAGCAGAACATCCAGCAATCGCTGAGCACGTTCAGCGCCCACATGACGCGGCAGATGGAAATGCTGAAACGCGTCGGCGAGCACTCGCTCGTTTTGCTCGACGAGCTCGGAGCGGGCACCGATCCCGACGAAGGCGCCGCGATCGGCCGGGCGATTCTCGACGAATTGCTGCGGCTGAAGACGCGCTGCATCGCGACGACGCACCTCGGCGCCCTGAAGAGCTTTCCGCTTCAACGCGACCGCGCGGAGAATGGCTGCGTAGAATTCGATATTGAATCGCTGCGGCCGACGTATCGGCTGGTGCTCGGCGAGCCGGGCCAGAGCAACGCGATCGCGATCGCCGAGCGGCTGGGCATGCCGCGGCGGCTGGTGCAGGCGGCCCGCGGCAACGTCTCGCGCTCGCACCGCATGCTGCACTCGGCGCTGAAGGACACGGTGACGGCGAAACGGCAGGCCGAGCAGGCCCGGGAGGCGGCGGAGTCGGCCCGACTCGACGCGGACAAACGGCACACGGAAGCGGAGGCGGCCAGGGCCATGTTCGAGCGAAAACAGGCGGATTTCGAGCAGTGGGTGCAGCGCGTCGTGCATCTGCAACCAGGCGATGCGGTCCGCGTGCGCGGATTCGACCGCGACGGTCGGATCGTTCGGCTGCGGATCGACGCCCAGCGGGCGGAGGTGGACGTCGGATCCTTTGCCGTCGAAGTGCCGCTCGGCGACGTGCTGCCGCCGCAGACGCCCGCGCCGCCGCCTCGCCCGGCGCCGCCGCCGCGGCCCAGGCCCGAGCGAGCGCCGAACACGCCGGCTTCCGCCGATCCGAATCGGCCGTCGCCGCCGCGCAATCCCGCACCGCCGCGACATGCCGAGCGTCCGCACGGACCGCGGCCGAGCGAGCGCCCGCCGCCGCCGATCCCGCCGATGACCGACGAGGAAATCGCGTCGCTCCATCACGGCGAGTCGATTTACGTGAAGCGGTTCCATCGTCCGGGCGTGCTTGTGCGGCTGATTCCGGAAAAGAAAGTCGCGGTCGTTACCGTGGGATTGCTGGAAGTGGAAGTTCCTTACAACGGCCTGGCCCGCAGCGGCCCACCCGGGCCCGGACCGCGCGGTGATCGTCCGCGCGGCGATCGCCCCCGCCGCCCGCGGCCGCATGACGAGCAACCGCAGGCGCCGTCGGAACCATAGCGCCCGACCGGTCCACCGGCCCGGAGAAGTGCGGGAGAAATGTGGGGCCGGCCTCCGGCCGGTCTCTTCGGAAACAGGCCCGCGTGTTGCAGCGAAGTCCCTGCCAAGGAGACAGGCCTGAGGCCCGCCCCACAAAACTCATTACGGACATGCACCCGTTCTCGGGCAGCAACCAGAAGTCCAATAAGGTTGACGAACCGCTATCGGTTTGGTTGCGAGGCGGGCGCCGTGGTCAGAGGCTCTTGGCGCGGCGGTTCGACGAACACGTTCAGCAGCACGTTTTGAGCTGTCGGCTTGCCCGCCGCGCGCGTCGCTTGCGCTTGCGACCGGCTGAGCCAGTCGGCGGCGTTACGGAATTGCCGGCCGTAGTGATTTTGCGGAGCCGACGCAGCCCGCGAGTTCGCGCCTGCTGAGGTCGCTGCCGGCGGCTCGGCCGCAACGCCTCCCATGGCCGCCTCCTCTTCCGGTTGGCTCGCCGTGACGATGTCGGCTTGGGATTCGGCTGGCGGCTCGGCAGCCGGTTTCGATGGTTGGCTATCCTTGCCGCCGGGTCTTCGTGCCAGCGACGACGCGGGCGGCGAGGGAGCACCGCTGCGTTTTCCCGCCTTGGTCGCCTCGCGCGCCGGAGCGGCGCCGCTAATGCCCGGCTTCAGCCGATCGTCTTCCTTCCGCGACCGGTCGGGCATCACGTCAGCCAGCACCATAGGTTCTGGCTTCCTGTCCTCGGCCGGCTGTCCCGCCTGGTCGGCGTTCCTGGCGGGCTCACGATTCGCGTTCCGTTGAGCATCGTCAGCCGCCGGCGCTCCGACCATCTGTTGCACCAGCTCCGTCTGCTTCGGCGAAAAACGCACCTCCACGTTGACTTGCCGCGGAGCGTCCGTTTCCAGCGCCGCCAGGAAGCCCTCCATTTCGCCGGAAGGCAGCTCCATCTGATGAAACTGCCGCTGGGCCGGGCCGCTCTTTCGCTCCTGCACGCCGTCGGCCGGCGGAACCTTCGCGCCGTAGTCGGCCAGCAGCGCGTTCATGGCTTCGAATTCTTCGCCGCTGCGCGTGGCGATGAAGACGTTGACCACCGGCGGCGCGTCCGGATCAACCGGCCGCACTTCAGATCCGCGCACAGCAACGGGCTCGGCTTTTTCCGCCGATTCGTCAACGGCGGCGCCTCCTCTACCGCCGCCAGCGAAAGCCGCGCCGGCGGGCGCGGCAGCGCCCTTGCTGGCGGTTTCGTATCCCGGTGCGGCGATCGGCATGGTCGGCGAAGCGGCGGATAGCGCTTCGGTTGTCACCCGCGCGACGGTGGGGCTGTCCGATTTGTCGATTGCGCGGCCGGCGTCTTCGGTTGTATTCGTTGCGATCGATTCGGTCGGCGCCCGCGGCGCGTGGCGTGAATCAACCAGAGTCGGCGCTGTGGAATCGACCCGCGAACTGGCAGGAGGCAGAAACTGGCGACCCGCGACCCATACGAAAGCCAATAGCGCCGCCAAGGCCAGCGTCTGCGGAAAAATGTCGAGCATCCGCAGCTTGAGCCGCCGCACGTGCCCCGCGAAAACGACGCGCGGCTTCTCTGCTTGCAGAGACTGGAGGATTCGATCCGGCGCCGCAATTCGCGGCAGGGCCGACAATCCGCGCGAGACCGCCCGCAATTCGTCGAGGTAGCCGCGTGCCGCGCCCGATTCGTCGAGAAGCCGCTCGATTTCGCGCGCGGCGTCGGCGTCCAGCTCGCCATCGAGATAGGCGCAAAGGCCGGGTCCGTGTTTTTCCGGATCAAACTCGATCATGAACCCCAGTCCTGCCAATCGGCCAGCAGCCGACGCAAGGCCTCGCGCCCGCGAAAGATCCGGCTCTTAACCGTTCCGATCGGAACATCGAGAATCTCCGCGATTTCCGAATAATCCAGCTCCTCGACGTCTTTCAGAATCACGGCCGTGCGATACTCGGCCTCGACCTGTTCCAAAGCCTCCTCGATACGCGCCGACAATTCACGCCGCGTGCTCGCCCCGGCCGGATCGCCCGCCACGGCGGGCTCGAAGGCCGGCGGATCGGAGTCGCCGCCGGTCTCCTGCCGCGTGAGCGAGAAAGCGTGCCGGCGGGCCTCTTTTCGGCGTTGCGTCAGGGCCACATTCACGCCGATGCGAAACAGCCAGGTGAAGAAATTCGCCCGCAATTGAAACTGCGGCAGCGCCCGCAGAGCACGAACGAAAGTGTCCTGCGTGATATCGAACGCATCCGCGGTATTTCGGCACATCCGATAAGCCATGTTGTACACGCGATCCTGGTACCTCCGAACCAACAACTCGAACGCCGTGGCGTCGCCTGCCTGGGTTCGTTCCACCAGTTCGGAGTCGCTGGGTACGGACTTGCCGCTGGAAACGCTCACGACTGTTTCATCTACCGGTTTGACGCGCGCCGCCGGGCAAAGTTCCCAGCCGACCAGCCGGCTGGCCTCACACCCGGGCGCCACGATGTCCAGAACATGTTACCGGCTGGCACGAAAACGGTTACGTCCGGGAGGGCCGGATTTCGCGTTTCCGGCGGCTGCCGGGTCGGCTCAGCGAGGTTCGCATCGAAGGAACTTCACCCCGCGCGGCTCAAACGAGACCGCATCGAGCTCGCCGCCGCGGTCCTCTTCGATGGCGCTAACTTCACGTACGCGGACCGGCCGGCCGCCGATCCGCCATTCGGTCGTGGAAAGTTGAGCCGGCTTCCCATCGACTTCGCGGAGATTGAGGATAACGCCTTCGCCGTGCGTGGCGGGTCGGGCGGCGACGAGCAGCAGGTTCGGCACATCCAGCGGCAAGAGCGATCGGTGCTCCAACG
>JACRLV010000276.1:0-4471 GCA_016235145.1 Planctomycetota bacterium | reverse complement strand
ACCGGGTCGCGAATCCGGCCGAGGTGTCCGCCGCCGAGGTCAGCGAGTAGCTCCAGCGGAATTCGCCTTCCTGGCTGGCGGAGAAATTCGTCGTCCAGTAGTTGTTCATCACCCACGAATAGGCGTGGGCCTTTTCGGCCCGCAGTTGCGACTGGAACTTCCCGAGATTGATCGCGCCGAATTGAAAAAGCGGGATTTCCGGGCTCGATAGCACGACCTGGGCTTTCGGCCAGGTGATGGCGGCGAACGCCTGCGCTGCCTGCCAATCCGACGACGTCTTCGGGATCGTGTCCGTCGTTGGGTCCACAATGCCGCCGAGCGTCTCGTATGTGATCCGCCCATCCGCGGGAGCGAATGGAAACGCGACATAGATTCCCTCGGGCTCGAAGACGCGCCGCTTCTGAATTGTGTAGAGCAGGTCCAGCCGCTTCGTCGGGTGGAAGAGCCGCAATTCGCACCGCACGCCGCCCGGTCCCTGGCAGCCCGGCATTTCGCCGTGCAGGCTCAGGCTCGTCCAGATCGGCCCTTCGACAACGCCGTCGATCACCACGTCCGAGATCGACCGCCGCGAGTAGTTGTCGAGCATGCGGCCTTCAAGCTGTTCGCGATTGCCGAGCGCTTCGTAGACGACCTGGCCGAGCAGCCACTCAGGCGTCGGATCGGTCAGCGCGGCGCCTGTCGTCTTGTCGGTCAGCTCGCGGATCCCGCCTTTCGTGTCATCGACAACGATTCGGTAGTGGGCGTTTTCGATCGTGTCCGTCTTTCTCGGTGAAGGTGGTCCTGGCGGCGGTTGGCTTTCGCGGTCGATCTCCACTCGATATTCACGCCATCCGAACGCCGAAACGTCGGCCGTCCAGATCGCCCAATAGCTGCCTTCCTCGCGGCTTCGCAGGAGTTGAATAGGCAACGCCTGCCCCTTTTCGTCGAGCAGGCGAAACGGCCGGTCAACCGGCAGCAGTTGGTGGTCGGCGTAAAGTTCCAGCAGTTCAGAGCGCGGGTAATTGAGCGTGTTGATCACGAGCAAGATCGGCGACTCGCCGCTCTTGATCGCCGCCTGGAGCCGTCCGAGCGCCATTTCGCCCAAGGTCGCTTCGCGTTTCACCGCGTCCCAGGCATACGCCGCCTTCTCCGCCCATTGCACCTGCGAGTTCTCGCACAGCGGCTCGCGGATGCTCTCGGCGGAACCCATTGTGTGCTCGCCCCAGAAGATCAGGGCGTCGCGCACGCCGGCCGCCTGCGCGGGCGCCCACGGTGCGGGCTCAATGCCGGCGCAAGTTTGCATGGCGAACAGGCTCTCGACGGCGTTGAGGTGCGACTGCGTCACGCGCGCCGCCGCCGACTCGCGCGCCGCCGAGCCGAAACCGTCCGTCCACCAATCGGGCCACGCTTTTCGATACACGGGCAGATTCGCGCCGTGCTCCTTCTTGACATATTCCGGAAAATCGCGGGCGACGGAGCATCGCAGGTGCGGCCACGCGTACTTCTCGTTCCATCGCCGCACGAGCTCGCTCGATGCGGTCGAGGGCGGCGAATTGTCGGTCGCATAGCCGGAATGCTGCACGGCGACTCGGTCCAACGGATACGACGCGCGTGCAAGCCCGGATAGATACCGCAGCAGTTCGTCTTCGACTGCCTCGATGCGGCCGGTGTGTACGCCCCAGAAATTCCCGGTCATGTAGTGATCAGCTCGGAACGCCAGCACACGCTGACCCGCCGGCGATTCCCACCAGAACGGCGTCGGGCGATCGAACGGCACCAGCGCCCGGTGCCCATGCTCGCCCATCACGACGTACTCGATGCCGGCTCCCGGAAAATAGTCCGCCAAACACCAGGCCAAGCCGTTCACGTCGTCCTGCATCGCCGTCGTCACGGGCAGGCCGCGGCCGCGCATCTCCCGCACCGGTTCAAGAAACGCGGCGTAGCCGGCTTCGTCCATCACTTCCGACATGTTGAGAAACATGCCGGTCAGCTCGATTCGCCCTTCGAGCGCCCGCCGGCGCAGCCGCTCAATCTGCTCTCGCGGCCGGCTGCGCAGATACTCGCGCACCGGCCACGAGACCTCGCACGTCCAGCGAAACTGGGCGTCCGGCGGGAACGCGTCCGTCTGGTCGCAGTAGTCGAGCGCGGTGTCGATGAACCGCAGGTGTTCCGGCAGGATTTCAGTCTGCGGCCGGGTGTAGCCGACGTCTGTGTGCGTGTGTTGAACCAGATCGACGGTCCAGTGCCGGACGGGCGGGACTTTCAGGGTCAGCTTCTGAATTTCGCGGTCGCCGATGCGCACAATCACCTCGATGTCTTTTTCCGCACTCAGCTCCGGCAAGCGCAGATCGATGCGGTTGCCGCCCAGTTCGAGCGTGCGACGCGCTTCCGCTCCGAACGACGTGCTCACAATCGCCTCAACCGGCGAACCCAGGTGCGTGATCGTCAGCAGCAACGGCTGGAAATTGCCCGCTGTTTCTCGAAGCAGCGCCGGGCGGCTGGTCAGCTCGGCCCGCTCGGCGACCGCGGACTGAAAGGTGATGTACCACGTGCGGCTGCCGGCGGTTTCGCCATTGACGCGCAGCCGCAGCGGCTGGCGCGGCGTCAATGCAGCCCGCGGCACACGCAGCGTCGCGTAGCCCATCAAATCGCCGAAGCGGTCGATCATCGTGGCTCGGAAGCGGAGCGTCGCCCCGCGCGGTCCGGCGACGGTCCAGTCGCGCGTGTCGCTGGTCGCGGGATTGCGAAATTCGAACCACGGCTCGCCGTTGACGCTCAGCACGTAGCGATGCCCGGCGGGCTCCACGTCCAGCCCGAACATCCAGACGAAATCGACGAACTCGCCCGCGAGATTCTCCGGAACGGGATCAGTCTCCCATTCGATCGCGTGGTCGGCGTCGACCGAGCGCGCCAGCAGGCCGCTGGTGACATCGGGATCGGGCGAGTGGTATTTGAGGACTTCGCCCGCGAGCCGCTTGCGAAAGCCCGGAATGGACGGATCCGCGAACGCCCGATCGCCCAAACAGAGCAGTCCCGCGGCCGCCGCGAGAACCCAGCACGAAACGCGATTGATATTCATGGTCGTTCCGGAAGCGTGGGATGTCGAACGCGGCGACGAGAGGAGCAGCGCACCGGCGCCTTTTCGATCCCGTCTGATCCGCACCGATTTCAGGTTCTGATTCTAACGCCGATCGCGGCGGTTCGACGTTCGACGGCGGGCGAGACGCCGGCCGCTACGCATCTGGCCATGCCGCGGCGCTTGCACCGCAGCTTCCAAGAAAAATCCCCTGCGATCCGCGCGTCGCGGCGCGGGTCGCAGGGGTTGAGAAGAATGGGCGCGGTAGGATTCGAACCTACGCAGGCGTTAAGCCAACGGGTTTACAGCCCGTCCCCTTTAGCCACTCGGGCACACGCCCTTCGGGGAACCCATCACGTTAGTCGACAAAACCAAGGCGTCAAGTGCCGGCGCTTTGTGCAACGCCGATTTCGATCGCTTAGGATGCCGCCGCGGATCGAAGTCCGATCCTGCCCGGCCGATCGCCCGATTTTCCTGGACGCGGAGCCCTGACATGCCCGGCATTCTGTGCGAACACTGCACCGGAACCTGCTGCCGCTATATCGCGCTGCCCATCGAAACGCCGACCGAGCGGGCCGATTTCGACGACATCCGCTGGTATCTGCTGCACGAGAACATCTCGGTCTTCGTCGAGGCCGGTGAGTGGTACATCAACATCCCCACGAACTGCCGGCACCTGCAACCCGATTTCCGCTGCGGAATTTACGAGACGCGGCCGCGAATCTGCCGCTCGTACGCCACCAGCGACTGCGATTACCACTCCGGCGACTACGGCTGGGAGCAGCACTTCACGTGCCCCGAACACCTCGACGAGTTCGTGCGAAATTACTTTCGATCAGGTGCAGGCAAGAAACGTCGCAGCAAAACCGCCAAACGAGGGCGCTCGCGGCTGCGGGTTCGCCTGCCGCACCGGCATGACTACGCCGCGGCGACTAGCGACCTGCGCGGCGTTCCGCTGCCGGTCATTCCAGCCGCCGCGCGCCAGTAATTCGTCAACCTCCGGGTTTCGGGTGGTACGGCCGTCTCGGCCGTCAAACGGGCGGGACGCCCGTACCACCCCGCGGACGGCCCAGCCGTTCCAGGCTTTCGCCGGTCAGCCGGAACACCGTCCACTCGTTCATGGGAACCGCGCCCAGCGCTTTGTAGAACCCGATCGCCGGCTCGTTCCAATCCAGCACGGACCATTCGAGCCGCCCGCATCCCCTGCGCAGCGCGATCCGCGCCAGTTCGACGAGCAGCGCCTTTCCCAGCCCGCGTCCGCGGGTGGCAGGTCGCACGAACAGATCCTCCAGGTAAATACCCGGTCTTGCGAGCCAGGTGGAGAAATTCGAGAAGTAGAGGGCGAACCCCTGCGGCACGCCGTCGATTTCACCGATTAGCGCTTCGGCGACCGGCCCACGACCAAAGCCCTCGCCC
>JACRLV010000109.1 GCA_016235145.1 Planctomycetota bacterium | reverse complement strand
GCTACCACTCCGCAGCACGGCAACCCCAGGACGGCTCACAGGCTGGAAAGTCCAACCCGCGTGACGGATACTGGCGCCGCCCAATGTTCGGCCATGTGCGTCCGGTATTCGCCGGCACATGGGTTCGAACGCGGGGCAACCGGAATTCGCTTTGCACCCACAAAACACGCCGATCCAGCAGTTCCGTGTTATCGACTCGCACACCGGCGGCGAGCCGACGCGAGTTGTCGTCGATTCGCCGGTGGATCTGGGCACGGGCCCGCTGGCGGAGCGTGTCGCCAGACTCCGCGCGCACCACGATTGGGTCCGCCGAGCTGTAGTGAATGAGCCTCGCGGGTCGGACGTATTCGTCGGCGCCCTGCTCTGCCCGCCGAGCAACCCGACCGCGGCCGCCGGCGTGATCTTCTTCAACAACGTCGGCTATCTCGGCATGTGCGGGCACGGCACGATCGGAGTCGCGGCGACCTTGCGGCGGCTCGGGCGGCTGCGACCCGGAGCTGCGCGGATCGAGACGCCGGTCGGCGACGTGACGATCGAGCTGCACGACGACGAAAGCGTCAGCGTCGAAAACGTCGCGTGTCATCGCACTCAGAAGCTTGCGAGTCTCGACGTGCCCGGCATCGGGACGATCCGCGGCGACGTCGCCTGGGGCGGGAACTGGTTCTTTCTCGTTCAGGAACACGGCCAGTCGCTGCGTTACGATCGCGTGCGCGAGCTGACCGCCTTCACGCAGCACATCCGCGACGCGCTCGACCGATCGACGCTGCGCGGCGAAGGCGGCGCGCTGATCGACCACGTAGAGCTCTTCGGCCCGCCGACAGCGAAGGGCGCGCGCAGCCGCAACTTCGTGCTCTGCCCCGGCGGCGCCTACGACCGCTCGCCCTGCGGCACGGGCACGAGCGCGAAGGTCGCCTGCCTGGCCGCGGACGGAAAGCTCGCGCCCGGCGAAGAGTGGGTGCAGGAGTCGATCGTCGGCAGCGTCTTTCGCGCCCGCTACCGCCTCGAATGCGGGCGCATCATCCCGACCATCACCGGCCAAGCGTATATCAACGGCGAGACGACGATTCTGCTCGATCCACACGACCCGTTCGCGACGGGAATTCCGGAGGAGAATCGATGACGCGCGGGCGGGTGATCGTTGTCGGCGGCGGCGTCATCGGCGCGGCGTGCGCCCACTGGCTGGTTCAGGAGGGCTGGCAGGTTGAGGTGATCGACCGCGGCGAATTCGGGGCCGCGTGCTCGGCCCGGAACTGCGGGCTGATCGCCCCCAGCCATGTACTGCCGCTGGCAATGCCCGGCGCGATCCGTGCGACGTTGCCGATGCTCTTGCGGCTGCGCGGAAACGCGCCCCTGACGATCCGCCCGCGCCTCGATCCGAACCTGTTTTCGTGGCTGGCGCGTTTCGCGCTGAGTTGCCGGGCCGACCAGGCTTGGCGGTCGGCGGTAGCACTTCATGGGCTGCTCACCGAATCGCGCCGGCAATACGAGCGTCTCGCGACGGACGATGGACTCAACGCGGAGTGGACGCCCGGCGGCTGCATGGTCGTGTATGACCAGGAGCAGCATTGGGAGGAATTCGCCGCGACCAACGCGGAGATCGGACGGCATTGCGGCTTTGAAGCCACGCGGATCGACGCCGGCGAGCTCACCCGGCGGGAGCCGGCGCTCGTGGACGGATTGGGCGGCGCCTGGCTGTTCGAGTGCGATGGGCACCTCGACCCCGGACGACTGATGAGTGCGTGGCGCGATCTGCTCAAACGGCGGGGCGTGGCCGTACGCGAACACTGCGAATTGACCGGCATCGACGGCGCCGCGCGGCGTGCGACGCGCATCCTCACCACGCAGGGACCGCTCGAAGCCGACGCGCTCGTGATCGCGACCGGAAGCTGGACGCCGCTGCTGGCCAGGATGCTCGGCGTGCGCCTGCCGATCCAGCCCGGCAAAGGGTACAGCCTCACGGTCCGCCGGCCGGAAATGTGCATTCGGACGCCGATGATCTTCGAATCGGCGCGCGTGGCGATCACACCGTTCGCGGCGGCCCTGCGTGTCGGCAGCACGATGGAATTCGCCGGATATGACGCGGAGCTGCGCCCGAAGCGGCTCGAGTTGCTCCGGCGCGCCGCCCGACGCTATTTGCGCTCCGGCTACGACCCAACCGGCGAGGAGCCCTGGTACGGCTGGCGGCCGATGACGCCGGACGGGCTGCCGTTCATCGATCTTGCGCCGCGCTACGACAACGTGTGGCTCGCCGCCGGACACAACATGATCGGCACGAGCGCGGCCCCGTCGACGGGCCGGCTGATTTGCGAATTGGTCAGCGCGTTGCCGCCGCACGTGGACCCGGCGCCGTTCCGCCTGGAAGGCCGCGTGACTTGAGGCCACGCGGGCGTTGCCGACGCATGAACGTGGGGCCGGACTCCGGCCGGTCTCTTCGATGAAATCGAGCCGATTCTCGCAAGAGGCAGGCCAGAGGCCCGCCCCACAGAAAAGTAGAAAAGTAGGGTGCGTTCGGGCCGCTGCAAGGGATTTCGATTTCCAGGGCACTTTCGCGGCGGCCCGAACGCATCCTACTATCGACGAAACTCAGCCCCTCCGGCTGCCGATCGTGGAATACGGCGACGAACATCCGGAAGCCCTAGTCCAAACGCGTATGCGTGCGCGGACGTGTCGCGGTACGATGTCCCCGCCCTGCCCGGCAGCAGTTCCGGGCCGGGTCAGACCGGAAACATCGGATGATCGCTGAAGTCGCCGAGCGCAGCCGGGCGGAGTCCCTGATGCAGGCGCGCTTGCGCCTGATGGAGTTTGCCGCGTCCCAGTCGATGGAAGAAGTCCTGGTGGCGACGCTGGACGAACTGGAAGCCCTGACCGGCAGCCGGATCGGCTTTTACCACTTCGTCGAACCCGACGAGCAGACGCTCAGCCTGCAAGCCTGGTCCACACGAACGCTGCGCGAGCTTTGCAGTGCGAAGGGCAAAGGCCGCCATTATGACGTCGGCGAAGCCGGCGTGTGGGTGGATTGCATCCGCCAGCGGCGGCCGGTGATCCACAATGACTACGCGTCGCTGCCGCACAAGAAGGGCCTGCCGCCGGGCCACGCGGCGGTTACGCGCGAGCTGGTGGTGCCGATTTTCCGGAACGACAGGATCGTGGCCGTGCTCGGGGTAGGGAACAAGCCGACCGACTACGTGGCCGACGACGTGGACGTGGTCGCGCGCTTCGCCGATCTCGCCTGGGACATCGCCGACCGCAAGCAGGCGGAGCAAGCGTTGCGAGCCAGCGAGGCGCGCTATCGAATGCTGTACGAGACCCTGCGCGACGCGTTCGTGCGGACGGATATGGACGGGCGAATCGTCGAGTGCAACGAAATCTACTGTCAGATGCTTGGTTATTCGACCAGGGAACTGCGCGCCCTGACCTCTCGGGAGCTGACCCCCGAGCGCTGGCGCGCTATCGAGGAGCGCATCGTCCGCGAACAGATCATCGCCCGCGGCTACTCCGAAGTGTACGAAAAGGAGTATCGACGGAAAGATGGGACGATCTTCCCGGTGGAGCTGCGGACCTCTCTGGCGACAGACGAGGAAGGCCGTCCGAGCAGCATGTGGGCCATCGTGCGCGACATCACGGAGCGCAAACGCGCCGAGGCGGACCATGCCCGGCTGGTGACCGCGATCTCGCAGGCGGGCGAGGCCATTGTGATCACGGATCCATCCGGCACGATCCTGTACGTCAACCCGGCCTTTGAGCGCACCACGGGCTACACGCGCGCCGAGGCGATCGGCCAGAACCCACGCGTACTCAAGAGCGGCAAGCAAGGCGACGCGTTCTACCGGAGATTGTGGGCCACCATCACCGCGGGCAAGACTTGGACCGGGCTCATCACGAACCGCCGCAAGGATGGCACGCTGTATGACGAGGAGACCACCATATCGCCTGTTTTCGATGAAACCGGCGCCATCATCAATTTTGTGGCGGTCAAGCGCGACGTCAGCCGGGAACAGGCGCTGGAAAACCAGTTGCGCCAAGCGCAGAAACTGGAGGCCGTGGGCCAGCTCGCCGCCGGCGTGGCGCACGACTTCAACAACCTGATCACCGCCTTGTACGGCTATGCGGAGATGGGACGCAGCGTGTTGCCCGAGGGGCACCAGGCCATCGCCGCGCTGAACGGCATCCTGTCGGTGTCCCAGCAGGCCGCGGGGCTGACCAAGTCCCTGCTGACGTTCAGCGGCCGTTCGCAGCCCGCCGTTGAGCCGCTACAGGTGTGTTTGCTGGTGACGGAAACCGCCAAACTGCTGAAACGCATGCTCTCGAAGAAGATCGAGTTTCAGATCGAGATCCCGCGGGACGACCCGTTGTGGGTCCGGGCGGACCGAGTCCAACTGGGGCAGGTGCTCATCAACTTGGCGCTGAATGCGCATGATGCCATGCCGGACGGCGGAACTTTGCGCCTGAGCGTGGCGAAGCGTCCGCCCCTAGACGGCGCGGACGCAGCAGCAGAGGCGAGCGTTGCGATCGCCGTGGCCGATACCGGCATCGGCATGACGCCTGACGTTCAGGCCCGCATCTTCGACCCATTCTTCACCATGAAATCGCGCGGCCGGGGCACGGGGCTGGGGCTCGCGATCGTCCACGGGATCGTGAAGGAGCATGGCGGGCACATCGAGGTCCAATCTCAACCCGGCCAGGGATCCACGTTCACCGTCGTGCTGCCGACGATTCCAGCGGTGTCATCGGAGTCCGATTCAGAACAGGCGGCTGAGCCTCTCCGCGGACACGGCGAACCGATTCTGCTGGTGGATGACGACGAGTACGTCGGGGCGTTGCTCGCGACCGAACTCGAACGGCAGGGATATGCGGTCGTCACCGCCGAGGACGGGGACGCCGCGCTGCGCCGCTGGCGGGAGCGTCGCGGCACGCTACGGTTACTGGTGCTGGATTACGACCTTCCGCGGCGAAACGGCGGGGAATGCCTGCGCGTGATTCGCGACGCCGGCGACACCACGCCGGCCATCATCATCAGCGGGGCGGTACAAGTGAATCGGCTGGTCGAGGGCACAGGCGCACAGATCCTGCACAAGCCGTTCAAGGTCGCGGAACTGGTCGAATTGGCCAGCCGCACGATGCGCGGGGAATGCACGGCCACCCCGGCTCCGTGAAGCTGCGAATCTCGGATTACGACGTTTCACAGCGCACGGGTAATCGATCGTCGGTGTCGTCGATGAAGTCGCAGGCAGGCGGCGATGACCGCTCGCGGGCGAGACGGTCGTGCCACACAATCTGAATTCCCAGGTCGATTGCACGGGCGGCGTGAAATCTGCGCCGCCGCCGGTACGATCTTGCTTGTCTGTGGCGCGACGCCGCGCCGGGTTTGCGGTGGCGGCGTGCGTTCCAAGCGAGGTCTCTTCAAATGAAATATCGGTTACGTCGTGCGGCGTCGCGCAATGTCGTGCTCGGATTGGTCGCCGCCGCGCTGCTGGGGGCTGCGGCGCTGATCCTTTTGCGCAGCGGATCGACCGGCTCGGAGATGCACGACAAATCGACCTGGGTCTACCTGAAATGCGAAGGCTGCAACGAAGAGTTTCACATGGACGCCGCCGAGATCGATACGGCGTTCCGCACCAAGCAGGTGGTGAACGTCTCGAAAGACGAGATGGGCGGCGACATGCGCTTCAAGTGCGCCAAGTGCAAGCAGATGAAGGCCAAGATTCTCGACGATCAGCCCGCGAACAAGCCTTGAGCGCGGACCGATCGCGCGAGACGTACACGAACGGATGAAATCGAAGGAAGCGGCGCTGGTCAGGTTTGAGTCTTGTGGGGCAGGCCTCCGGCCTGTCTCTTTTGAGTCTTGTGGGGCAGGCCTCCGCCCTGTCTCTTCGGATAAGTAGCTCGCTCTCATCGAAGAGATCGGCCGGAGGCCCGCCCCACATTCAGACGGTACGAGTGCCAACGGAGGCTGTCCATGAGTTCCCGCGTCGCTCTTTTCTGGCCCGGCGATTATCGCGGCAAGCCGAACGAATGGGCCCGGCCCAGCATCGAGTCCGCCACGCGGCAGCTCGAAAACGCCCTGCGAAAGCTCGGCCGCACGAGCTATCGCACGGGCGATTTTCTTACCCGGCCGCACGAAGCGATCGAGACGCTCGGCCCGATCGACGACCCGCTGATCGGCGTGTGCGTCCACTGGTTCTATGGACCGCACACCACCGACGGGGTGGTCGGTAAGAACAACCCGCTGCTGCTGGCCAGCAACTTCTCCGGCCAGTGGCCCGGGCTCGTCGGGCTGCTCAATACCGGCGCCTGCCTCGAAAGCGTCGGCCGCGAATTTTCGCGTGTTTGGACCTGCGCGACGGACTGGACCGCCGACGAGACCTTCATGGCGCGGCTCGACGAGTGGTGCAAGACCGGGCGAATCCGCTACGACGCGGGCCAAGTACGCGAAGATCGCGACGCTTCCGCGCTCGGAAACAAGACGGCCCAGCAGGTGCTCGACGGAATCCGCCGGCGGCGAATCCTCGCCCTCATGCTCGGCGACACGTCGATGGGCATGATCAACGGCTATTTCGGCCACCGCCTGCTGAACCTAATCGGGTTCACCGAGCACAAGGTGGACCAGACCTGGATCATCGAACGCGGCCGCCGGATCGACGCCGCGCGGATCGACGCCGCCTTCCGATTCGTTCGAGAAAAAGGCGTGACATTCCATTGGCGCGGCGAAGGCTGTCCGGCCTCCATCGCCGGCGACGCGGCGGATTTCACCGAAGATGCGACCCGCGAGCAGCTTCGCGACTACCTGGCCGTGCTCGATCTTGTGCACGAGTTCAAGGCGGACTGCATCGGCTGGCAGTACCAGCTCGGGCTGCTCCCGCTGCGGCCGCCGAGCGATTTCAGCGAAGGTCTGCTGAATTCCGTCTGCCGCCCGGAATCCGACGGCGATCTGATCATCACATCGACCGAGGCGGACCAGGGCAATCTCGTGCCCATGGAGCTGATGAAGCGGCTGTTGAAGGCCAAAGGGCTGCACCCGGCGGTGATGTTCCACGATGTCCGCTGGGGCGCGCCGCACGACGGACGTTTCCTCTGGGTGCTGCTCAACAGCGGCTCATGCGGTGCCTACGCCTTCAACCACGATCCCGACTCGCTCCGCGGCGTGCATTCGTATCGCCAGCCTTCGGGCTACTTCCCGATTCCGGGTGGAACCTTCGCCGGCGAAAGTCGCCCGGGCAAGATCACGTGGGCACGCGCGTGGCTCAACGGTTCGGGAGGTGGAAACGGGGAACTGTGGATGGATGTCGGGCGCGGCGAAGTTATGCCGCTTCCGGAGGCGAAACGAGATGCCTGGTGGGAGGGGACCACGCGGCAGTGGCCGTTCATGGCTGCGGACCTGGGAGTGCGACAGGAAACGGTGATGGCGCACTACATGAGCAACCACATTGCGGTCGCGTACGGCGACATCTTTGAGGAGATGAAGTCACTGTCCGGCGCGCTCGGGTTCCGGGTGCGCACCTGGGGAAACCGTTAGACGGATTGTCGTCACTGTGTTTGCCGAGGCAACGTTGAATTGTGAACGCAATTATTTGCTGAATCTAGTCTTGCGATTCGAACTCTGTCTTTGTGGCGTTTTCCCGTCGATTTCGACGGTTTGGCGCAGGGCCGCGATGATCTGGACGTGAATCGGTAAGTTGCTAGTATTGCACGTCTTACTGTTTTCAAACTCGGCTTGCTGGTCGGGAACGGAATTTGCATGGGGACAGTTGCAGTCTTTGTCGCTTCGCGTGCGCGCTTTCAGGTCGAAGCACGTGAGGTTGTCTTGTGAACATGACGGTTGGGTCGATGGCGCTCGCAAGAGGCTAGCGCCGTTCGCGGTCTTCAGTAGGAGAACCGAATGAGGGCATTTGTGCGTCGAGGGTGGATGTGCGGTCTGCTGGCCGGCGGTGCGATGGTTGCGATCGCTGCGGCGGACGGTACTCCGGCAAGTGTGTCCGACGAGAAGGTGTCTCGGCTTGAGACTTTGCTTGAGGCGCAGCAAGCGAAGATCGCTCAGCTGGAAAACCAGATCGCCGCGGCGGGTGGACAGGACATGGACAAGGCGCGCGTCGAGGAGATGAAGCGCCAAATCCGGGAGGTGCTCAGCGAACAGGAATTCCGCAGTTCGCTCATGCCGTCGGCCCTTCAGGCCGGGTATGACAACGGGTTTTACCTGGGCAGCAGCGACGAAAAGTTCCTGATGAAATTCAACGGCGCCGTGCAGTTCCGCTGGCAGCACTACGCCACGCGCAGCGATAACCGCTATCTGCTGCCGCGTTTCGAGCGGGATGACCGCACGGGCTTCGACATTCAGCGGGCGCGCATCGCATTGAGCGGTCATGCCTACAGCAAGGACTTGACGTACAACCTGACCATGCGGGCCGACGCTCCGGACGCATGGGACGTCGTCATTCACTACGCATGGGTAAATTACCGTTTCGCCGATGAGTTCCAGGTCAAGGCCGGCGTATTCCAGAACGCCTCGACCCGTTCGCAGCTCCTCATGGACCAGGAGCGTCTCCAGTTCGTCGATCGCGGCCTGTTTGACGCGGTCTACGGCCTGGGCGTCAGCACCGGCGTCCGCTTCTGGGGCCAGCTCTTCGACAAGCGCCTGGTCTACATGATCGACGTCGTCAACTCCCTGAACAGCCCGGCGAACCGGACGATCACGCCCGATCCGGCCGAGCACGACAACAACCCCGCCCTGCTGGCCCGCCTCGTGTGGCACATCATGGGCGAGAACAACGACGACGAATTCGCCGGCGAAGGCGACCTCCGCAAGGACAAGTCGCAGCTCGCGATGGACTTCGGCTTCAGCTATGCGTTCAACGAGGACCGCGGCGATCGCAACACCACGCGCATCCCGTTCGCATGGAACGGCTGGAACCCCGGCCGCGGCGGCTTCGGCCTGACGACCACCAACGGCCTCCAGATCAACCAGTTCTCGTGGGATCTGGCGATGAAGTACATGGGCTTGTCGCTGACGGGCGAGTACGCGGTTCGCGTCGTCGATCCGCGCACGGCCTGGCGGCGTCCGTTCGCCCCCTGGTGGCTGCTGACCGGCGACGATTCGACCACCGCCCAGCACGGCGCGTACGTGCAGGCCGGCTACTTCCTGCCGATCGCCGGCCTGGAAGACAAGATCGAGCTGGTCGCTCGCGTAGGCGGCATCTCGGCCCTCTCGGGTGAGCAGGAAGGCACCTGGGAATACGCCGTCGGCGCCAACTACTACATCGAAGGCCACAAGGTCAAGCTCCAGACGGACATGGTCAAGACGTCCGAAGTTCCGATCACCAACTCGTACTCGAGCTTGGCGAACGTCAACGACGACGCCCTGGTCTTCCGCGTGCAGATGCAGGTGTCGTTCTAAACGTGAGTTTGTTCCGCGCGGCGGGGCGGCGCCCCGTGCTCGCCGCGCGGATTTGGAATATGGGATCTAGTTGATTTTCTTTGAGGAGAGCATTGCATGACTTCACGGATGGCGAATTGGAAAAAGGCTCTGATTCGGATCGGCCTCGGCGGTTCGCTGATGTTCTGGGCCTGGGGCGGCTCGGGCTGGGGTTGGGGCAGCTGCGTTTCGAACGCGGCCCTGACGAACTTCTACACCAACGTGGGCACCGCCGTTATCGACTCGACGGCCGATAGCGCCGCCGCCGTCGGTGGCGACTTCAACACGTTCGTGGTTCAGCCGACCGCCGGCTTCTTCCGGAATCTCTGGACGACGTTCGTCGATCTGAACATCCCGACCGACCCGACCTTCGATCGACTCCTCGCGGAATAACCCGCAGAAGCGATCAAGTTCGATGACTGTTTTCAGCCGCACATTGGTTCCGCCAGTGTGCGGTTCCTTTTTTGGGGGAAGACGATTCAGACTGGCATTGGTCAGCCGGAAAAGACCCGCGCCTCAAGGCCGAAACCTGAAGATGGCAGGCAGGCCGCGTTTCATTCGGGAGGCGCCCAACCGTCGCCGCTCGCCCGCGGCATCGGCTGCGACGAACACTTTCCAGCGGCCGGGCACGACGCCCAATCTGCCAGGCGTTACTTTGCCGATAGATAAGATCACCTCGCGGAGACTATGGTCTATGTGGATTGAGCATTGGCCCGCCTGGATCGGGAATGTCCACGACGCGTTTCCCGCGCCGGTCTGCGGAGTCATCGTTACGCTCGCCGCCACGTTTTGCGGAGCCCTGGTCGGCCTGGAACGGGCGCAACGACAGAAGCCCGCCGGCCTGCGCACCATGATGTTGATCTGCCTGGGCGCATGCATTTTCACGCAAGTCGGAGTGCTGCTCGCGGACGAAAATACGGACCCCGGCCGCATTGCGGCGCAGGTCGTCACCGGCGTCGGCTTTCTCGGCGCGGGAGCGATTCTGCACGGTCGCGGCGCCATCATCGGAATCACGACCGCGGCCGCGATCTGGGTGGTGGCGGCGGTGGGAGTCACGCTGGGCGCCGGCTACATCGTCGCCGGCTTGTTCTTTACCTTGCTGACCTTCATGACATTGCGCATGGAGGAGCGCATCGAGGCTGTGCTGTGCGGCAAGTGCCGCTGGTCCGAAATCCTGGTGCGTTTCGAGGCCACAAATGGCCGCACGCGCTGGCGAATCCAACATGTGCTCGATGAGCACCAGCTCAGCGACGATTGCACTCGGTTCGAATCCGACGGCGAAAACAAAGGCGTCGTTCGCGTCCGCTTCTGCCATTTTCACCGCCAGCACCGGGCCGTCGTCGCCGCGCTCGCCGGCACGCCGGGCGTCGAGTGCGTGGAGATGATCGGCGAGCGGGAACAATCGCTTCGCACATAGCAGCGCACGCCAGCCTGACTGCATCGCCGTCTCCCCGGGCGTCGATTTGTGATTTCCGCAATCGCGCGACGGCCTGCCGACATGTCATCCTGAACGGCACGCGCTCGGCAGACCCTGCGGCGCTGCGGCCGACGGGCCACGAATCATCGTGATCGTCAACTCGTTTCGTCCGCGCCCATCACCCGAGTCGGGTGTGCTGGGGAGCTTGGCGCGCGGACCGCGAAAGACCGCCGCACGCGACGCATGCGGTCTGCCGCGCTGCCGTGGGGGCGTCGAATCCGTCATTCTGAAACGTGGAATTCATCGGGGAGAAAATCATGGTCCGCATCGCGACCGCATTGGCGCTGTTGTCCTCGCTGTTCATCGCGCGCGGCGAGGTGATATCGTTCACCATCACGCTCGACGGTTTCCAGGAATTGCCGCCCAGCGGATCCACCGCAACCGGCGCCGGCACCGCATCACTCGACACCGCAACCAGCCTGTTTTCGTGGAATATCACCTTCGCAGGTCTTGGCTCGGCGCAGACGGCGGCGCACTTTCACGGCGCGGCCGATGCGTGCTCCTCGGCCGCGCCGGTCATTGCCCTGCCGCTGGGCAGTCCGATCAGCGGCTCGCAGACCCTGACTCCAACTCAGGCGGACGACGTGCGGGCCGGACGCTGGTATGTAAACGTTCATTCGACCGCACTGCCCGGCGGAGAGATTCGCGGAGGCGTAATGCCCGCGCGGGTAAACGACCCGATTCCCGCCGCGATTCCGCCGGGCGACTTTCACATCACCTTTGACGCCGTCGCGACCGGAATGACGGCGCCGAACTGGGGCGCTCCGATACCCGGACATGTTGAGCAGATTGCGGTCACGGACCAGAATGGAATTCTGTGGGCGGTGGATGTCGCCGCCGGAACAAAACGGGTCTTCCTCGATGTTTCGGCTCGCCTGGTTTCGCTCGGCATCGGCGGCCCGAACACCTTTGACGAGCGCGGACTGCTCGGCGTCGCATTCCACCCGGACTATTCTGCAAACGGCAAGCTCTATACGTTCACGTCGGAACCCGTCTCCGCGACGCCGGACTTCACCACCATGCCCGCCGGCACGACGCCGAATTGCCAGTCGGTCATCGCGGAATGGCGCGTGCTCGACCCGGCCGACCCGGCCGCGACGGTCGATCCGACCACGCGGCGGGAACTTCTGCGATTCGACAAGCCGCAATTCAACCACAACGGCGGCGCCATCGAATTTGGCCCGGACGGGATGCTCTTCATTTCGACCGGCGACGGCGGCGGGCGCGACGACCGCGACGACGGCGTCTCGCTCGGCGTCCCCCTCGTCGGGCACGGCTGCGAAGGAAACGGCCAGAACATCAACAGCGTGCTGGGCAAGATTCTCCGCATCGACGTGGACGGATCCAATTCAGCCAACGGTCACTACGGAATTCCGGCCGACAATCCCTTTGTCAACACCGCCGGGCTCGATGAGATTTTCGCCTACGGCCTGCGCAACCCGTTCCGCTTCTCGTTCGATTCGGCCACGGGCGTTTGCTACGCCGGCGACGTTGGGCAGAACCAGATCGAAGAGGTCGATCGAATCGTGGCCGGAGGCAACTACGGCTGGCGCGCCAAAGAAGGCTCGTTCTACTTCGTCTTCAACGGCAACCAGCCGAGCTACGTCACCGATCAGCCGCTGGACGTGCCCTTCGGCCTGATCGAGCCGGTGGCACAGTACGACCACAACGAGGGCATTTCGGCGATCGGCGGCTTCGTCTATCGCGGCGACAGAATTCCGAGCCTTCGCGGGCGTTACGTCTTCGGCGATTTCGCCCGCACATTCACCAACGACGGCCGCTTGTTCTATCTCGATGCGAGCGACGCAATCCGCGAGTTTCAGCTTGTTGGGCAAGCCGGATTCGGCCGCTCGCTGCTGGGCTTCGGCCGCGATGCCGCCGGCGAAATCTACGTGATGGCCAACGGCACCGGCGTACCCTTCGGAACGACCGGCGTGGTGTTGCGAATCCGCACGCGCGCCGGCGACATCGACGCCGACGGAGACGTCGATCTTCAGGATCTCGCGTTCCTGCTCGCAGCCTTCGGAAGCTGCGCCGGCGACCCAACCTACAACGCCGCCGCGGATATCGACGGCAACGGATGCGTCGAGCTCCAGGATCTGGCGAACCTGCTGGCCGCGTTTGGAAGTTGAGCGCGATTGGCGCGGTTTTCAGAGAACGACGTCCGCACGATCTGTAGCGGCCGACGACTCGCCGGCGTAGATAGTCGAACGTCATGACTCCAATTCGACCGGAGGCGGTCGCGCAACGATCGCCTCCTGCGTCCGGCGAGACGCGGCTGCCCTGGCGCCATCCGTGCGATGAGCGCTCGACAATCAGGCGACCGGTGCGTTCTAATCTCCCCGCAAAGCGGGGTGAATATGAAGTCGCCGGACGCCGACGGACGGCGCGTGTTGCTGATTCTCGTCGCGAGCGTTGTGCTCGGCGTTCTGGTTCGTGGCCTGGCAGTCGCCGCGGCGCCGCTCCATTCGTACAAGCCGGATCATCGCGACAACATGGCATGGTCGGCATTCGCGTGGCAGCACGGCCCACAGCGCCTTTATGACCTTGCCGCGGGTGCGTGGATCATCGAGCGGATGCAGACGCCGACGGGGCAGGTCGTGGAGATTCCGCAGCGCGCCCCGCACGCGTGCAACTATCCGCCGCTGAGCGCGTACGTGTTCTGGCTCCAAGGCGGATTGTGGACGCTGCTCGATTCAAACGAGAAGACGCTGCAATTGCCGCTAGACTCCGGTCTCGGCGGAGCAAGCGTCACGTCGCGCGTCATCGAGACGCCGATGTCGCGGCTCGCGCAAGCCACGCCCGCCATGATCGCGGATGTGCCGCTGGCGCTCGGCGTCGCGGCGCTTGTGGCGGCGATGCGCGGCCGCCGGCGTTGGGGCGTTGCGGAAGCGATTGCTTTCGGAATCGCCTTCGTCGCGCCGCCGGTCGTGCTCGATTCTGCGTTTTGGAACCAGACCGATTCGTGGATTTCCGCGTGGATGGTCTGGACCGTCTGGGCCCTGCTGACCGGGCGTCTGACGCTGGCGGGGCTGTTCTGGGGGGCGTCCTTGCTCACCAAGCCGCAGGCGATCCTGCTCGCGCCTGTCGTCGCCTACTACTTTTTGGCCCGGCGATTGGAAAGCGGCGGCAGTTGGGCGAAGGCGCTGGCGCTCTGGCGGACGGCCGCCGGAGTCGTCGCCGCCGTGCTGGTGATCGCCGGCCCGTTCATGATCAACGACGCAAACCATGCCGAAGGGCCGCTGCGCTGGTTTCGCCGCAGCTACGTCGCGACGCTCGGCGCGGGCGAATATCAGCGTACGACGCTCAATGCGTTCAACGTGTGGTGGCTGCACCGGGCCGGAAGCGGTTGGACGCGCGACGCCCTGGATGCGACGCAAACCACGTGGGGCGTCTCCCGCGTCCTTTTCGGAAAGCTCCTGCTCGGCGCTGCGATCCTCACATTCGGGGCGCTGGCAGCAAGAAAATGGGCCTGGCGGCCGCAGTCGCTGACGGCGGTCAGCGCGGCGACGTGCCTGGCGGCGTTCGTGCTGCCGACGATGGTGCACGAGCGGTACATCTACTACTGCATTCCGTTCCTGATCGCGATGGCGGCGGTGCGGCCGGCGCATTGGAGCGCGGCGCTGGTGCTCGTGCTGATCGTCGCGACTTGCGAGATGCTGTCGTTTTCTTGGGTGCGGCTTGAGAATGCGTCGGTGCGCTCCACGACCGTCGCATTGGCGGTCGCGAGCGTGGCGGCTCTGGCGGCCACATTCGCGGCGCTGCTGCCGCGTGAGCGAATTGTGTCGCCGGATTCCCGCCAATCACTCAAAGCAGGCGCTGGAGCGACTTGACCACCCGATCCACGTCGCCTTCGCTCAGGTGATTGTGAAACGGCAGCGAGATCGTGCGGGCCGAGAGCGCCTCGGTGATCGGGAACTGCCCGGCGCGGAAGCCCGTTTCCTGGTAGAACGGCTGAAGGTGGATCGGCGTGAAGTAGTTGCGGCAGCCGATGCCGTCCGCCTGCAACTTCTTGATGATCGCGTCGCGCTGCGTCTGCGTGTATGCGTCCGCCAGCCGCACGACCATCACGAATGGGTTGATCTTCACCTCTTGTGGGATTCGCTGGGTCGTCACGCGGCGCTCGTCGCGCAGCCGCGCCAGGTACCACTCGGCAACCCGCGTGCGCTTCGTAATGATCTCGTTCAGCCGCTGCATCTGCACGATGCCGATCGCACAGTTGATGTCCGGCAGGCGGTAGTTGAAGCCGATGCGGGCGTGCTCGAGCCAGCCGGCTTCCGGATCGCGCCCCTGGCTGCGATAGGATCGCGCGAGAGCCGCGAGCTGATCGTCATTCGTCACGACCATGCCGCCTTCGCCGGTCGTGATCTGCTTGTTGGGGTAAAAGCCGAAGACCCCCGCATCGGCGAGCGACCCCGCCGGCCGCCCGCGGTAGGTCGTGCCGAGCGCCTCGCACGAGTCTTCCACCACCCGCAACCCGCGGCGTCTGCCGATCGCAAGCACCGCATCCATGTCGGGAACCGATCCGAACACATCCACCGGCAGGAGCGCCTTCGTCCGCGGCGTGATCGCCGATTCGATGCGGGCCGCGTCGATCTGCCAGGTGTCCGGATCGATGTCCACGAACACCGCCTTCGCCCCCTCGAACAGAATGCTGTTGCTGGACGCGATGAACGAGAACGGAGTCGTAATCACCTCGTCGCCGCGGCCGATGCCCAGCGATTTCCAGATCAGGTGCAGGCCGGACGTGCCGCTGTTACACGCCATCGCGTGTTT
>JACRLV010000275.1 GCA_016235145.1 Planctomycetota bacterium | reverse complement strand
GTCGGACCTCCGAGTCCGACGGCGAACGCAGCCAAACTCACCGTCGGACTCGGAGGTCCGACGCTACAAACTCGGTCCCGGCATTTTCCGGACGCGCTATCCCATCCGCCGGTCCCGGCGCGTGCTCGAAGATGGGAAGCTCACCCGCCTCGGCGATGACGTCGCACATGCGGCCGAAGCGGAATTCGCGCATCAGGCGATCGACCTTGCCCGGGAAGCCGCGTCGCCCCAGCCCCTGGTGCAGCCGCGTTCTCCACGAAATCGGGTACTCGATCTCGCTTAGCTCGTCCGGGTTGTATTCGTAGGGGTGCATGTAGATCGTGCCCGAGTGGCCCGCGGCGTTGAGCTGGCGGATGCAGTTGCGGATCACGAAATACGGGAACAGGCGGAAATACCCGCCGCCGCCGAGCGGCACGCGCCGACCGGCGAAACGGTAGGTCGCGACCGGCACTTCGGTCAGCAGGCCGCCGTTGGGGGCGCGCAGCCGGTGGGGATGCCAGGGCGCGCCGTCGATGCCATAGCGCGGCAGACGGATCGGAAACACCGACGAGTCGCAGGTGACGCCGGCCTCGACGAGCACGTCGAGCGCCCAGAGATTCGCGCGCGTGATCGAAAACGCCGGCGCGCGATACGCCGTGATCGCCTGGCCGGTGAGGTCTTCGAGCAGTTTCCTGGATCGCTCGACGTCGGCTTTGAAGCGATCGGGCGTGATCTTGTTGACGATTTCGTGGCCGTAGCCGTGGCTCTGCACCTCGTGTCCGGCCGCCTGGATTTCGCGCACCAGCCCCGGCGCCTTCTCGGCAGCCAGACCGAGCACGAAGAAAGTCCCCTTCACGTTGCGGCGGGCGAAGGCGTCGAGCACTTTGTGCGTGTTGGCGCAGAAGCGCTCGCTGAGCGGCAGCCGGGAGTCGACCACGGCCTGTAGCCAGTCCTCCACGTCGACCGAGATGGCGTTCAGCGGACGTGGCGAACTCACGGAAGGCCCTCACGGTCTGCGCGAAATTGCCGAAACGCGCTCATCGTAGCGTCGGCGCCGCGGTGCAGAATTATCGTCGCGTCGGACCTCCGAGTCCGACGGCTCTTGCTTCCGCGAATGCATCGTCGGACTCGGAGGTCCGACGCTACGATCGCTTCTTCACGCGATGTCCGTCACATAGACGTTCGCCGGCTGCCCATGCGTCGAGATTTGCGCAGCGAGGCGAAACCCATGTTTCACATAGTAGGCATTGGCCCGATCGAGCCTGGCCCCGACCATGACCTTGACCTGCCGCACGCCGCGGGCGCGGAATTCGCCCATCAGCGCGTCCATCAGACCGCCCGCCGCGCCGCTGCCCCGAAACTCCGAATCGACGACGACCGAAAGCAGCTCCGCTTCCGGTAGATCGGCTTTCATCTTGGACGGATAAAACACGGCCTCGAACGCCCGGCCGAGTAAGCCGCCCGAAAACGCCCACCGCCGCAGATAGCCGGCGAATTTCCAGCCCCGTCGCAGCAACACGCCGCGCATCACGGCCCCGAGCCGCGTCGTTCCGCATACAAACCCGCGCACGGTCTCGCTGGAATCGAGCGCGACGAAAACGAACCCGTAAGGGCTCTTGTCGATGGCCCGATAAAGATCGGTCATGAAATCGACGCCAAGCTCCGCCAGCACGCCTGACGGGATGCCTTCGGCGTGATAGCGTGCGACGGCGGCGGCCTCATCAGGCTTCATGCGGCGGATCTGCGCGCGAGTTGGATCAGGCGCCGTCATCGTTCATCCCCGAGCCGGCTGCTGACCGACCGACTCCTCCATCACTTTCACAAACTGCTTTCCCAAATCCTGTCGGTCAAACCGCGCTTCCGCCAGCTTGCGGCCGCGCAGCCCCATCTGCTCCGCCTCGGCCCGGTGGTCGCGCAGCCAGACGCACGCATCGGCGAACGCCTTGGGATCGTCCGGCGGCACAGCCTTGCCGCATTGAAACTCGCCGAGCATGTCCGCCACCCAGCCGGGATAGTTGTTCAGCACGGGCAGCCCCGCCGCGATGTAGTCGAAGAACTTGTTCGGCGACGTGCCATAATAGAAATTCGGCACGTTCTTGAGGATCATCATACCGGCGTCCATGCGCGGCTGGAGCGCGGCCAGCTCATTCTTCGGCATGAACGCCAACCATGTGATCATCGCCTCGGTGCCTTCCAGTTTACTACGCTCAATGAGCCGATCGCGTTCGCGGCCCTGCCCGATAAAGACGAAGCGAATCCCCTTTTCGCCGCGCCGCTTCAACTCCGCCGCCGCATCCAGCACCGCGTCGAGCCCGTTCGCCAGGCCGTGCGCGCCCGTAAAGACCAGGCGAAAATCGCCGGGCTCGCCGAACCGGGCGTCATCGAGCGGCGTCGTGTCGGGCTTGAACAGGTCGAGGTCGCAGGCGTTCGGGATCATGGCGACGCGGTCGGCGGGGTAGCCGGTGCGGACGATGCCGTCCTTGATGCCCGGGGCGAGCGCGATGATCCGCGTCGCGGCATGATAGATGCGGCGTTCCATCCGCCGCGTATACCACTTGAGCAGCGGGTTCTTGATGATGCCGAGCGTGATCGGCAGCTCCGGCCAGAGGTCGCGCACCTCAAACACGAACGGCACGCCGAGCCGCCGGGCGGCTCTCATGCCGGGCAGGCCGACGGTCAGCGGCGTGGAGGTGGCGAAGACCAGATCGGGCTTGAGCGCCTCGACGACGCCGCGGGCGGTTGAGGCGAAGTTGATAAACGCGCGAATGCGCTGGTAGAAGCCCATCTTGTTCGAGTACGGCTCGTTGACCTGATGGATGTAGGCGAGGTGCATTCAGGAATATCCAATTACAAATGGCGAATGGCGAATAGAAAATGGCCAATGCAGAATGAAAAACGCAGAATGCACAAAAGCAGCCAGGCGCGGCCGACCGGATTTCAGAACCCCAAGCGCCAGCGCGCGGGGCCCAAACGGGGAGCGTGGGGCTCCGGCCCGCATCACGACTGCTGCAGTAGAGCAGCCGAGGGCGGCTGCGGCCAATCGACAGAGCAGCCGAGGGCGGCTGCGGTACATATTCTCCCGAGGTTCTGACATCCTCATTCCTCCAGCGCGTCCAGCTTGTACAGATCTCCGCTTTGTGTCCAGCGGGCGTTCAGCGGCTCGATCGTGGGATGGGTGCGGTCGCGCGGCGTGAGGACGATCGTCTTGCCCTCGGCCAGCCACTCCGCCAGCCGCCGGCGAAGGCTCTCCCATCCGTTCGTCGCGCGGACTTCGTTCAAGAATACGAGCTGCACTCCCGAAAACGCCGGCGTCTGGCGCTGATGCAATCGCAGAGCATGTTCGAACATTTCGTCGCCGACCAGGATCACGCCGTCCCTGCCGGCAAGCGAAAAGGCCACGGAGTTGGTCTTCTGCACATAGCCGCCGCGATCGCCCAGGGGAAGCAGCATCGCCGCGTAACCGTCGCGATAGGGCTTTTTCGCGATCATCGATCCGAGGGCGTCGCGGGATGAGAGCACGCGGTAGGCGAACTCGTACAGCAGCGGCGGCCAAAGCGAGCTGACGACGGCAAGCACCGTCACAAGCCGCGCCAGGCCGCTCGGCGACGGTGCGGCAGCGGGAGCATCCCGTCGCGCCCGATCCCACTTCTGCTGAATATCCGCCAATCCGATCGAAGCCAGCGCTCCCAGCGCGAAGTACGTCGGAAACAGGAACGTGAACTGATCCGTGATTGAATACCGAAATGCAAAGACCGCGTGAATCAACAGGTAAGCGATCAGAATTCGCACCAGCGCAGGCGGAGCGGCGGTTCGGCGAAAAACCGCGTGCAGCCCGAGCGGAATCGTCAGGTTCGGCAGGTTGTAGACCAGGAATCCGACCGTGAGCAGCAGCATGCGCGGCGACACGTGCGTGTTTCGCACGAAATGCTCGAATTCGCCGAATACCGCAGAATACAGCGTCGCTCCCCAGTCCCCGCTGCTCAACCCGCGTGAAATGACAAGAGCCGAGTACGGCAGAGAGCAGACCAGCCATCCCAGCTTCGCGAAAAGCAGTTGCGAAATACAGGAATGTGGTCCGCGGCCGCCATCGGGCTGTTTTCGCAACTCCCATATCCACACGCTTGCGAGGATCGGCGTCGAGAGCCCGGCGAGCAGGTGATTCGCCACGCCGAGGCCGTTCGCCGCCGTTGCCGCGACGAGCCACCAGCGCGACCCGCCCAGGCAGCGCTGCGCCAGGCAAATCCACTCCAGCGTGAGCAGGGCCGCCACCAGCGTATACGACTCAGTGTGTGTGGCGTGCTGCCAGAAGGTGTGCGAGAACATCAGCGCGACCGCCGGCAGGATCGCGGCCGAGCGGCGGCGCGTGACCATCCAGCCAAGCGCGGCGAGATTCGCAATCGCGACAGCGCCGGCGAAGACGCTGACGATCGTCGTGCGCCCCGAGGGATCGCCGAAAGGCAGATGCAACGCCGCCCGCCCGAGCCAGAATTGCAGCGGATGCGTGACGACCAGGCCGGCGGGGTGGTCGATCTCGCCAGTGAGAATCCGCCATTGCTGCCAGCCGGAATCCTGCCACTGCGGGCCGTAGTCGGCCGTCGCGCCGTAGAGGATTCCGGCGACGAGAAATCCCAGCAGCCAGATTCGCCCCGCGCTCAATCAAATACCGCCTAGAAAGGTCTGCGCCGCGCCGCGCTCGCACGGGCCGAGCCGGATTCGTGCTTCTTCGCCGCGATCAGTAACCTGCCATGTTTCCCCGTCCGGCGTTTTTTCCAACCGGCGCGCTGCGGCGGTGGCCGGACCCGCCGTCGTGACAATCCGCAATGGCAGATTCTCCCACACGGACAATTCCAGAGTCGGGGCCGGCGTAAGATGTCCGTAATAACGCGACGCGACGCCTTGCACCTTCTCCACCGAAACCACATTGCGCACGACGGCGAGCGCGCGTGTCGGGCTCGGATCGCCGGTCGCGACCGCGACGACAAACTCGCCCCCGGCGGTTTGCAGCCGACAGGCGCCGTTCGCCTCATCGAGCGTGTACGGTGCATCGAGCATGTGCCATCGCAAGATCACGCCGTGGTCGCCGCTTCCGAGCAGATCGTCCACGATCAGCCAGGTGCCGAGCGGCAGGCAGTCGACCGTACGCCGCCACAATACGCCTCGCCCGCCCCGATCATAATCGGCGCTTTCCCCTTCGAAGCACAGCGATTGCTCGCCGGCCGCAAAACGCAGCTCGCGAGCCCGCGACCACGGCAGCCAGAGGAAGCGCGACGCAAGCTCGGCGGGGTCGCGGCCGTCCAGCTCCACCACGTTGTGCCCTGAGACACATTTGAAATATCGCTCGAGCGCGGGGTTGCCCGGCGTGTAATACTGATACGTGCCGCTGTCGCAAAGCACGTTCTGTCCGCGCCACCACAAGTCCACGTGCAGCGTGTCGAGCTGCGTCTGGCGGTCGCGATAGGCGTGGCAGCGCACCATCGCCCAGCTTTCTTCGGCCCGCAGCGTGTAGTAGCCGCCATGACTGAATGCGGAGGAGGTCAGTTCATCGCCGCACGGCATCGATGGCGGCGACGCGCCGAAAAGCCAGACCGTCTCTTCGTCCCACGGCCCGGGCGGCAGCAGACGCTTGCGATTGGCCGCGAAATACGCCGATTGAATTGCCGGCCGAAAGTCCGTGAAGTCGCATTCGCTCAGCGGCAGCACCAGGGCTCCGTCGTTGTTGCCATAGTTCGGCAACTGACCGCTGCGCGGCTCCATCATTTGAAAAGCGAATTCGGCGGCCGCCCCGAGGCGCTCGTACAGATCGTGCTCCAGCGGCTGCTCGGCCAATTCCGCGAGCCGCAACCCGAGCGTGCACACGTTCAGCATCACGCGGTGATAGTTCATCGAGTGCTGAACGTAGCTGCCGTCGGGGTAAATCTGCCGCCGCATTGCCTGCGTGAGCACGCGCCGGCCGATCGTCCGCCACTGCGGCGCGTCGCGAAACTCGGGGAACAGGTGCGAAGCGAGCATCAGGCCGACCGCCTCGGAAAGAGCGTGGTTGTTCTTTTGCGAGACCGCGTAGCTGATGTGATGGACGATGCGCGTGCCGGTGATGTAGGCGATGCGTGCCAGCGCGAGCCATGCCCTCACCCTGCCCTCTCCTGGAGTAACGGGAGAGGGTGAAATGCCGGCGGCCGCGCTCTCTTCTTGCAGCGCCCAAAAGCCGATGGTCAGCGCGATCAGCCGGACCGCCGCTTCCTGGCCGCATTTCCACTGGCTGCCGCGGAACGGCGGACAGGACTGCATCCACGAATCGACCCAACGCCAGTACAAATCGCGGGCAGCCGCTTTCAGGCGATGCGCCCGAGCCCGCGCCAGGTCGATCGCCCAGGCGGCCCGGGCGGGATCCCAGAGCGTACGCATGTCGCCGGAGGTCGGGCGAAAATCGGGGATTTCATACCACGGGAGATCCCGCTCGCCCCGGCCGCCGGT
>JACRLV010000274.1 GCA_016235145.1 Planctomycetota bacterium | reverse complement strand
GAACGGCGGATTCGTCAGAACTAGCGAGAATCGCTCGCCGGAATCGCTCGCCAGCGAGTCAGCCACGCGGACCGGGCAGTCATCAGGATCGATGCCGTGCAGGTAGAGATTCATGACGCAGAGGCGTGCCGTCGCATCCACAATCTCCCAGCCTCGCAGCGCATCGTGCTTCAGCCGGCGCTTCTGCTCCTTATCAAGCCGATGGTGGTGCGAAACGAACTCGTAGGCCGCCAGCAAGAAGCCGCCCGTGCCGCATGCAGGGTCGCAAATCCTGTCCTTCGGCCCGGGGCGGACGCAATCGACGATCGCCCGGATAAGCGGGCGGGGCGTGAAATACTGTCCTGCGCCGCCCTTCACGTCCTCGGCGTTTTTCTGGAGCAGCCCTTCGTAGGCGTCGCCCTTCACGTCGGCATCGAGCGTGAGCCAGCTCTCGCGGTCGATCAGGTCGGCGACGAGCCGCCGCAGGTTCGCGGGGTTCTGAATCTTGTTCTGCGCCTTGCGAAAGATGACGCCCAGCATGCCCGGCCGCTTGCCGAGCTCATCGAGCGTCTTGCGGTAATGTCGATCGAGCTCATCGCCGTCCAAGGATTTCAGCTTCGGCCACGCGTATTCCGCCGGAATCCCGGTCGGACGGTCGGGATAGAGCGCTGCGCGCTCGTCGGCCATCTTCAGGAACAACAGGTACGTGAGCTGCTCCAGGTAGTCCTGATAGCTCAGGCCGTCGTCGCGCAGGACGTTGCAGTAGTTCCAGAGCTTCTGGACGATCTGCTGGGAGTGGTTGCCCATCTCGCACCGCCTTTACATGTAGTACTTGTATTTCGTGAGTGGAGTATCGATGCCCACGGCTGGTAGTTCCGTCAGTATGCGCCCGACCTGTCGGGAAAAGGCGATCGTGATCGGATCGCGGCTCGAAAACCCACAGTTGTTCCAGTTCAGTTTCGTCAAGGCCAGGATCTCAGAACAGACCTTGTCAGCCGCTGAATCGCCGTGGTGCTCGGCGATCTCAATCGGGTTCGGAACGCGCATCCCCGGGTAGGAACGCAGGTAAGGCACGTATCCCCGCGTGTACAACAGGTAATTGCGCCGCGCGAGCTGCACAACCGTCCCACGAAGCGGTGGCTCGTGACCCATGCGAAGGAAGCGAATGCCGCGCCGTTCCAAAGTCAGAAAATCGAACGACTGCACATCGCCGAGGCCGGCCTTGAACCCTGCCAACTCCTCTGGCCAGTATCGCGACGTCTTATGGACGACCACGCGCCGGGGCTTACTGAAGTGCTTCTCGTACTGCTGGATCGCGTGCTCAAGCAACTTCTGAGCCGCGGGCCCCGAGAGGTGTGGCTTGCGATCGCGGTCCCGGTCCCATTCCACAGGTTCCCCGCGAAGCACGAGGCCGTCTCCCGTTTCCGCAAAAACCTGCGCCAGGCTCACGCGCGTGAGCGCGGCGGGTCCCGGGCGCTCCCGGTAGAACGTGACGCCAACGAAGCACGTCCCTGGCGTGCTGAAATCGAGCTCCCAGGGGACATTCCCTGCTTTATAGAAAAGAGCGGTGAAGAAGTTCCAAGCGATGCTCGCAGGATCCTGCGTATCGCGTGTTCCGCTCAGTGTGCTTTCCCAGATTAGCTGCGTTGGTAGTTGGGATTTCATGGCATGCACTTTGAGTGCATTGTGAAAATCCCGATGTTCCTCCTGCTCTGACTCTTCGTCAGCGCTGGAAAAGGCCAACAACATCTGTCCGGCTCGCGCTGCCTGGCGCTTCAATCGGTTGTCTGCCCGTTGGCGTGGCGTGAGGGCCACGGACCGAAACACGCCCCGCCGACCCTGTGGTCCGCAGGCACGTTCGACCATCTCGGGCATTGCACAGATCACGACGTCAGGCGACGGCTCGCGGTCCGCGAGCGCTTCCAACCGCTCCGAAACCAACTCCACTACCGCTCGCACGCGGGACGAGAACGTGGCTGCTTCGACCGCCTGTTCCACGTCCTTGAGCGGCAGAGTCTCGCATAGGCTCTCATCGCATTCCAAGGCGCACCGAAACGGGGAGTCGGATGAGAAGCCTGGAAAGTCGGGCGCCAACACGGGGTCGTATGCCGTACCTGCCTTATTCCGACCGGCAGAAATTCGTCCTTCGGCCGTACTAATCCAGTTCTTCAGCAGTTGGATCGTTTCCCCCGTGCCGACAATTCCGATGCGTATCGCCTGGCGAGAGAGCTGGTCAAGCTGGCGGGGGCCGAACAGTGTGATCCCGGTCTTTGGATCTTCCGTCCGACGATCGCCAGCGAAGATGAGCTTTGGCTCGTCGATGTGCGAAGCGGAGAAGGACGGCGTCGCATCCGTGATCAATCGCTGCATGAGCAGCGCACCGCGCGTGATCACGGTTCTCGGGCGCGGCCTCGACCGCGCGCGACTGGGCCTACTCCGCGGCTTCTTCTTCATCAAGGTCTGCTTCCTCGGCTTGCTCAATCCAGACAATATTTGCCGCTGCCTTGCCAAGCTCGTCTTCCACCTGATGAAGCAACGAACCAACGGCAATGTGATCGAACTCGATTCCACGACTCACGCGAGCCAACGCGGGGATTCCCGAGAGCACGATCGGTGCGGCGCCAGTCTGAATCTCGAGCTTTGTCGAGCCTCGCCCCAGCGTGCGGGACCAGAAGACAATGTGACGCAGAATTGCCGCGTTGCGTTCTTTGCCCGTCCACTGCATCGAAAGCGGCCCTACTACGCTCCCTTGTAGCGGCCGCTCACCGTCCGCAGTAAACACATAGCACGGGTCGATGAGCAGATACAGTGAGTCGCCGAGTGATTGGAATCGCAGCCAAGCCGCTTGGTGAACCCAAAACTCGGCCCCGGTCGCCGGATTCGTCTTCTTCGCAGCGACCTCGCGCGCTGGGTCGTCAGAATTCCTGATCTTGCGCGAACGTCCGCGATCCGAGAGAAAGAAGTACCGACCTCTCTCGTCGCGTTTCAGGAACAGTCGTCGCAAGTGCTGATGCAAGCAGCGATTGAGCAAGGACATGAACCATCGCAGGTGATCAGGATCGTCGCGCCAGTCCTGTATCGCGGATGACGCAACGCCTCGATTGTCAACGATCGCCGCGAACGGATTCTGAGGCGCTGACAGGTCGGCGAATGTGAGAAGTCGCTCCGCCTTCAATTCAAACGCGGGAGGGTTTTCGACCTTGGTGAACACGTCCTCAGGCTTCCGTGCTTCCGTGGGAGCGTTCCAGATCGTTGTCGGATACGACTCCACAGGGAGCAGGTTGCCGAGGATCGCCTCGTTGATCCGATCTGGCGCGGCCGCGCTTTCCGGCTCGATCGCGCCAATTGGCGTCGCGGGGTCCTGGAGAGAAGCGAGTGGACGTCGCGCTCGCCCGCGCGCGGGCGGCTTGTCTCGGAGCTTACGGATAAGCCGCTGATACGAGCTCCGGTACTGTCTCACCTGTCGGAAGTCAAGCCAGTGCAGAGCTTTGAATGGTGCTGGAAGCTCGATGCGCTGCCCGCCTTTTTCGGTTCCGTCGCGAAGAAAGATCGGAATCAGCCGGCTGCGCTGATTAATCGGGTCGCCAGCGACAATGTCGGTCCACTCCAGCGTCGGCCACGGGGCCGCCAGCATGTCCGGCGACAGCACGATCCCAACGCACCGCGCTCGCCTAAGCCCGTCGTTCAGTCGTACGATGACGTTGTCGCCTACGTCAATGTCCCACTCGTCGAAAAACACGCGCAACCGCCGACCCCCAGGGCTACCATCAAAGGTCTCGGACTCAACCTGCTCCGCAAGCTGTCGAACCCAGTCCTTGTCAGCCCCATTATGGCACAAGAACAAATCGACAATCTGGGCGTCCTGGCCGCGCGGAGCGCTAGGCATGGCTGGCGCTCCTCCGAACGCTCGTGCGTACGCGTTTCCGCCTCAGGGGCGAACGCTGACTTGCGCGGATACGTTCGAGCAGCGCCGCCGCCGGCTCGTCCATCGGGTCCTGTGGCACCAGCTTGCCGTCGAAGGCGTCGCGGAGGATGGCTTGGCGGAGCCGCGATGCCCGGCGATTGGCTGCGTCGATCGTCCCGACCACGTGCTCGGCCACGCTGAACGAATCGTCAATACGTCCAGCGATTTCGACCTGTTCATCAAGCGGCGGAAGAGGTAGCGAGAATGCGGCCAGCTTCGTGCCGTTGACGTTTGCCTGTCCTACCTGCTGTGAAACGACACTCTTCACCCAATTGCGCCCCAGCGAAGAGTTGAGGCATGCGGCGACGTACACCGGCTCCGCGCCGTCCATCAATCGCACCCGGATCAAATATGAAGCGAACGAGCACTGCTCGGGCTCGCCACGGTAGACGGCCGACTTGCCGACCAGTTCCGCGCTATTCGTGCGGTTGAACAGCACATCTCCAGGGGAAAGTAGCAATGCTGGAAACTCGTCGTGGTTCGCTGGTAGGTACTTCAGGTTCTCGGTATCGATTCGTCCGTCATTCGTGAGGTTGCCCATCCGAAACACCGGGACGTCACCCTCCGTCGAGCACTTCGCCGACGAGCCGTACTGAAGGAGCGCCGAAATCTGCTCCACCGTCGCCCACGTCCACGTCTTCGGCAGCGGCGGCCGGTCGGCGGGGTTCGGTCCCTGCGGCTCCTCGTAGCGGGCCTTCCAGCGGTCGTCTTTGGGCGGCTTGCCGCGGGCGAGCATGCGGGCCAGCTCGGCCTGCTCCCAGCGGCGGCGGCGCTCGGTGAGGATGCGCCGCAGCAGCACGCCCGCCGGCTCGGCGTCCGGGTGGGCGGCCCGCCAGTCGGCGGTGAGCGACCCGTCGCAGGCCGCCTTCAGCACGGCCGCCTTGTAGCGCTTCAGGTTCGCCGCGACCCGCCGCAGCGCCGCCACTCCCGCATCCAGCCGCGAAAACTGCTTCTCGGTCTCGGCGACGACGCGGCGCTGTTCGGGGAGCGGGGCGACGGGGACTCGTGATTCGGCGAGAAAATCAGCCGGGACGCGCAGTTGGCCCGCAGAGCCGCCCATCCGCATTCGCGCAGCGCGACGGAAGGATGGCTGAAGCAGAAAGTAGAATAGCCATCGAGCCTCGATGCCGTCGCATGGCCGCAGCACATGAAATTCCGTGGACCCAAATCCCGCGCCGCCGATCAACTCAGGAACCACCGCGATCTTGCCGTTCTCCATGCAGGGAGTGATTTTCGCCATGATCACATCGCCGGCGAGGAACGGCGTGTAGCCCTTCCTGACTTCGGAGTAGGGCCGGGATCGCGACACGTCCATCTGGCCCGACTCTTCAGCGACAGACGCCATCGGCACGAACGAAACAAGCCGGTTGTCGGGGATGCCGTCGCGCTCAAGACGTGGGTTGACGGAGACAAGCGCGTCGATTCTGGCCTCAATCCATCCCGGCGGCAGGCTGCCGCTCGCAAGACTCATGATGGGAGCCCCTCATTCAATGACGCCCGCGATCGCGCCATGTCACATATCCGCGCCATGAGGTCAAACACTTGTTCGCCAATGCACTTGCATGCGCCATCTATCTGCGTTGATGATCCCAAGTTCTGATTCTGCGCGATTTGACCGATGCCTCTCATGAAGCCGTCGATTTCCATCATCACGATTTGCGCCACACCCGACAATGTTGCGATCGCCGGTGACGGTTGGCCCGACTCATTTCCGAGAGACGCTGCAATCTTGATTGGCTGCTCTCCACGCTGCGCCATCTGCCATGCCTCCAGCAGCTGCTCGACGCGAGTCGATCTCCACTCAAGAACAGCCTGGTTGCGGCTCCGCTTTAGCTGGCCTGCCAAGACCTCACCACTTTCGATCGCGTAAACCGCTTCCTCCTCTTCGTTGAATCTCGCGTGAAAGTGAGGAGCCTTGTGCTGTGTGGGTTCAAGCGGGTAGATCGACACCGCAACACTGTCGACGGTCGCGACTCGGCCCGCAGTCTTTGTCATATCCTCGGTCTGGGCACAGTTGACCCTTGCGAGTAACGCCAGAGCATCCGATTCAGAGATGGACTTCGACATAATCTGAACTCCAACATCTAGGCCGCCAGCTCCTCATTCAGCTCGTCGAGGAGCTTGCGGAAATCCGCGCCGAAGAGCTGCATCGCCTTGCCCAGGCCGCCATCCTCGTTGAACGGCGTGTACTCGAAATCCTCCGGCGTGATCGACAGGCTGGCGGCGATGTGGTCGCGCATCCGCTCCAGCCAGCGGACCTGCTCGGGGCTGAAGCGCCGCCCGGCCGCCTGCTGCGCCGCCATCCAGCGCGCGAAACGCTCGCTCACGCCCTCGGCGAACGGCCGCAGCTCGGCGTCCTGCTGGAGCGCGAAACGCACCACCGAGATGATGTCGGTGAGCTGCTGGCCGCCGCCGCCGCGGACTTTCGACTGCTCCAGCGCCTGATAGGCCTGCCACAGGCGCGACGTGGTGAGTCCCAGCGGCGGCTTGCTGATCGCCTCGGCCAGTTCCTTGATCTCGGCATAGGTGAGCCGGCGCTGGTAGGGCACGCTGTAGAGCACCTGGAGCGCGGTGATGCGGTCCTTGTTGTCGTCGAGCCACTTGCGGAAGTCGGCCAGTTTGCTCTGGGCCTTGTCGCGGGCGGCGGCGCTGAAGCCGGCCTCTAGAATCTCATCCTGGCTGACGGTGTCGATGGTCTGCTCGAAGGAGCGCTTGATGTCCACCAGCGTGCTGCGAACGCGGGCCTTGCGGAGGGGCTGCGCCGCGGCGGCCAGCATCTGCTGCGCCGCCTGCTGCACCTGCTCGTCGGTCGGCTGTTCTGTGCTGAACTGCGTTTTGGCCTGCGCGACCTGGGTGTCGGCGTCGAGCGCGGCGACCAGGCCGTTGACGACATCCGTGAGCGACTGGCCGCCAGTCACTTCGGCGATTTGGGAGCGCTGCTCGTCGCTGAGGCGCTGGTCGAGCCGGGCCAGCCGGCCGGCGACGGACGAGATGACGTCCTCATCGGTGCTGCCGAAGGCGATCGTTTCGAGCAGCTTCTCGAACGAGACGTGCCGCTTGCGCTCCAGCGACTGCGTGTCGGTCTTGCAGGCCTCGCACACGCCGACGGCGTCGACGATGACGAAATGGTCCTTCGTGCCGTCGGGCGTGACGGCCTGAAAGTCGGTCGCGTTGATGACGCGCACGCCGCGGCCCTTCATCTGCTCGAAGAACAGCCGGCTCTTGACCGAGCGCATGAAGAACACGACCTCGAGCGGCTTGATATCGGTGCCGGTCGCAATCATGTCCACCGTGACCGCGATGCGCGGGAAATAGGAGCGGCGAAACTCGGCGATCAGGTCTTCGGGCTTCTTGCCGGTCGTGCGGTATGTGATCTTCTGGGCGAACTCGTTCCCCTTGTCGAACTCCTCGCGCACGATCTGGACGATGTCGTCGGCGTGCGAATCGTCTTTGGCGAAAATCAGCGTTTTCGGAACGTGTGTTCGGCCGGGGAACAACTCGGTGAAGAGGGCGTCCTTGAATGCGCGGATGACGGTGCGGATCTGGTCGGGCGAGACGACATCCCGATCTAGCACCTTGGCGTCATAGATCAGGTCTTCGTCGAGCTGCTCCCATCGCTTGGCGCGGGTTTCGCGGTCGCGCTTGTCCACGTAATAGCCGCGCTCGACCGCTGAGCCCTGCTCGCTGATGCGCGTGCGGATGCGATACACGTCGAAATTGACATTGACGCCGTCGGCGACGGCCTGATCGTGCGTGTACTGCATGACGAGATTGCGGTCGAAGAAGCCGATCGTCTGGGCGGACGGCGTCGCGGTCAGACCGATGATGGATGCGTCGAAATACTCCAGCACTTGCCGCCAGAGGTTGTAGATCGAGCGATGACATTCATCGGTGACGATGAAATCGAACGTTTCAATCGGCACGAGCGGGTTGTATTCGACCGGCGGCGGCTGCTTCTGGAACGGACTCTGCTGGAAGAACGACCCCTCCTCAAGCTCCGGGTCGAGTTCTTCGCCGCGCAGAATCGCGTAGAGCCGCTGGATCGTGCTGATGCAAACGCGGCTGACGCGGTCGATCGTGCCGCCCTGGAGGTGTTGGACGTTGTACAACTCCGTGAACTTGCGGCCGTCGTCCGGCGTGACGAACTGCTGGAACTCGGTCAACGTCTGGCGGCCGAGGTTCCCGCGATCCACGAGGAATAGCACGCGCCGTGCATCGGCATGCTTGATGAGGCGGTAGGTGAAGTTGACCGCGGTGAACGTCTTGCCCGAGCCGGTGCTCATCTGGATGAGCGCCCGCGGGCGGCCCTGCGCGAAGGAGCGCTCGAGATTGGCGATTGCCTGTTGCTGCACCGCCCACAGTGCGCCCGGGGACAGCGCAGGCATCTGCCTCAGGCGGTCTCGAATCTGCGCAGGCTGCTGCACCCGTTCGAGCAGCGTGTCTGGCCGATGAAACGTGAAAACCTCGCGGCTGCGGTAGTTTGGGTCGAGCCGATTCGTGAAACGAGTTTCGACGCCGGTGCTCTCGTAGCTGAACGGCAGCGGGCGGCGATATGCCGGCAGGTTGGCGGGCAGGCGGTCGACGTAGCCGGACGACTGCGTTTCGACGCCCGTCAGTGTGGTGCCCTCAGGCTTGGCTTCGACGGTTCCGATCGCTTTTCCGTCGACGTAGAGCAGGTAATCGGCTTCGTCGCCGCCGACCAGCGGGAATTCGCGGATGGCGACGCCGCGCGCAGCGCTCACGTCGGCGTCATCACGGTCCTGGATGACCCAGCCGGCGGCGCGCAGCTGCCCGTCGATTTTCTCGCGGGCCTTTTCCTCGGGCGACTTGGCCACGTTGATCACCTGCGCGACCGCCCCATTCGAGCCGCACTACGGCACAAGAACGAAGGGCGTCGCCGACTCGACTCAAACGAATTCCACGCATCTTACGAAAGCTCCACCACTTCCGGTAGGCGGGGCGAATCGGTGGGTCGATACGATGCCGAGCGCCGAAAAAAAGCTTGACAGAGAGTCGCCCGAACATTATGCTAACTCTCAGATCGGCCGGGGCGTCTGCCGATGCCAGCCAAGCCTGCCCGGCGCGGCCAAGGAATTGCTCCCCACGGATTGGGGTCGCCGGGCGCGTTTGACGCCGCAGGACAAACCGTCGAGCAGTTCCTCGCGCGCCGCAACGGCGCAGCACGGTTTCTCTGCGCACTACATCAGGGAGATCGGAGATGACGCGACTAGTTGCAACACCGGCCGCTCAAAGGCCGCCATCCGCGAGTCCCGGCGGGCATCGGCTGATAGCGCTTCGCGTTGTCGGCGGCTTCCTCGACGGCATGACCCTCGACCTTTCGGCTGGCCTCAATTGTCTCATCGGCGCCAGGGGGACGGGCAAAACGACCATCCTCGAAATGGTCCGGTACGCGCTGGATGCCCTTCCGCCGGGAGAGGATGGCGAGCGGCAGCGCATCGAGGCCCTCATGCGCACGAACCTCGGGGACGGCACCGTGGAGCTGATCATCGAGACGCGCGAGGGGCTGACCTATAAGGTCATGCGGGCTTGGCATGACGATCCAGTCGTCGTCACGGCGGACGGGGCCGCGACGGAGATTTCGCTGCGCTCGGGCGGCATCTTCCGGGCCGACATCTACAGCCAGAACGAGGTCGAGCGGATCGCGAACCAGGCGCTTTCACAGCTGTCGCTGATTGACAACTTCGAGGCCGCCCAAACCGCGCAGATTACAGCCGAGCTGCGCACGCTTACGTCTCGGTTGGCGACGAACGCGACCACGCTGATGCCGCTGCAGGACCAGATCGCTGCGCTGAACGACGAGATCGCAGGCCTGCCGGGGATCGACGAGAAGCTCAAGGCGCTCGGTCCGATCGTCGGCCGCAACGCGGAAATCGTCACGAAAGCGCAGCAGGCCAAATCGACGCGCCAGCGCGAAACACAAGCGATGGATGGGCTTTGGCAGTTCTTGCAGGACTACGACGAGCAGGTCGGGGCATTGCAGGGGCAAGTGGCCAGCCGCACCGCGCAGTGGATGAGCCGCGATGTGCTGGCCGGCGCCAACGGGCAGTCACTCAGCGCTGTGCGACAAACGTTGCTCGACGGCGGCGCGGAGATCGACGATCTACTGCGCCAGGCTCGCGCGCGCCTGGCGCAGATGCAGTCGGCGCTCGGTGACGCTGGGACAGCGCTTCACGGGGTGCAGGCGCAGCAGGAGGCAGCCTACCAGGAACTGATCGCGAAAGACGGCGCGCTTCGCGGGCAGGCAGCCGAGCGGTCCAATCTCGAGCGCATGAAGAACGACCTGCTGGCCAAGCAGCGTCAACGCGACGTCCTCATCGAGAAACAGACGTCGTTGCAGCGCGAGCGTACTCAGTTGCTGCATCGGCTGTCAGAGCTTCGGGATAAGCGTTACGCAGCGCGGTCTGCGATCGCGCGGCGGATCAATACGGCTCTGATGCCCACGATCCGAGTCACTATCGAGCAGTCAGGGCACCTCACACAATACCGCGCCCTGCTGGAGGAGGCTCTGCGCGGCTACGGCATGAAGCACGGGATCGTCGCGCAGAAAATCGTTGAGCGAATCGCTCCCGCCGAATTGGTTGCTCTTATCCGCCGCGGCGACAGCGATGCGCTCGTGCAGCGGTCCGAAATCAACGACGACCAGGCCAGGAAGGTGGTCGACGCCCTGAAGAATACCGAGTCGCTGTTTACCCTCGAGACGGTGGAACTCGCCGACCGGCCCCGCATCGAACTCCGGGACGGCGGCACGTACAAGCCGTCGTCCGCCCTATCCACCGGCCAGAAATGCACGGCCGTCCTGCCCATCCTGCTGCTCGACAGCGATAATCCGCTTCTCGTCGATCAGCCCGAGGACAACCTGGACAACCGGTTCGTCTGCGAGTCGGTTGTCGAGAGCATCCGAAGGGTCAAGACTCAGCGGCAGTTGATCTTCGTGACGCACAACCCGAACATCCCGGTGCTTGGGGACGCCGAGCGGGTTTTCGTGCTCGACTCCGATGGCGTCCACGCGCGGAAGGCCGTTGAGGGGAACGTGGATGAGTGCCGGGATTCAATTGTGAACCTGCTCGAAGGCGGCGAGGACGCATTTAGGCGCCGCCAGGAGAGGTATGCCTGCTGATGAAGCTCGCCGGCGATCCAGCGTCGATCGATCT
>JACRLV010000273.1 GCA_016235145.1 Planctomycetota bacterium | reverse complement strand
CACCCGCTAAACGCCGAATCGCACGGCGAACTCGCCCGCGCCCTCAACGTCGGCTAAACTCCGGCGGGTGTTGTTCTGGCTCCGAATGAGGGAACTCCGTGCAAGTTGAGTTGATTATTCCGGATTGCGGCGAGTCCATCACGCAGGTCACGCTCGGCCCCTGGCTGATCGCCGAGGGCGAGCCGGTTCAGCGCGATCAGACCGTCCTGGAAATCGAGACCGACAAGGCGACGATCGAACTGCCCGCCCCCGTCGGCGGCGTGATCAGGAAAACGCTGAAGAAGCAGGGCGAAACGGCGGCGATCGGCGAGGTTGTCGGATACATGGAAGAATCCGCCGCCGGCGCGGCGACGCCGACAAACAGCGGCGCAGCCGGCGCGACGGCTACGGCCGCGGCCACGACGATCGCGAAGGCGCCCACTGCGCCGCCGAAACCCGCCGCCGCAACATTCGTCATGCCCGCGGCGCAGCGCGAGCTGGCGCAGCGCGGCCTATCCGCCGGCGAGGTCGCCGCAACCGGCCCAGGCGGGCGATTGCTGAAAGAGGACGTCTTGCGAACCGCCGCCGCGCCCTCGCCGACCTCGCTGCCCGCAGCCCCGCCGGCCTTCGAGCCGCCTGCCGGAGGCGATCGACACGAAGAAATCGTCCCGATGACGCCGATTCGCAAGCGTATCGCGGAGCGGCTCGTTCAATCGAAGCAGACCATGGCGCTGCTGACCACGTTCAACGAAATCGACATGTCGAACGTGATGGCGATGCGCAAGGAATTCGGCGAGGCGTTTGAGAGGAAGTACGGCGTGCGGCTCGGCTTCATGTCGTTCTTCGTGAAAGCCGCGATCGACGCGCTCAAGTTGATCCCGGCGGCCAACGGCGAGATCCGCGGCGACTCAATTGTGTACAAGGACTACTACGACATCAGCATCGCCGTGCAGGCTCAAAAGGGACTCGTCGTGCCGGTGATTCGCAACGCGGACCGGATGAGCCTGGCGCAGATCGAAACCGTCGTCGGCGACTTCGGCCGGCGGGCGAAGGAAAACAAGATCGGCATCGAAGAGCTTCAGGGCGGCACCTTCACCATCAGCAACGGCGGCGTCTTCGGCTCGCTGATGAGCACGCCGATCGTAAATCCGCCGCAGACGGCGATTCTGGGCATGCATGCAATTCAGGATCGGCCGGTCGCGCGCGACGGCCAGGTGGTCATTCGCCCGATGATGTACGTCGCCCTCACCTACGATCACCGCCTGATCGACGGGCGCGAGAGCGTCACGTTCCTGAAGCGGGTCAAGGAGTGCGTCGAGAATCCGTCGCGAATGCTGCTGGAGGTGTGAGGCCGATCGCGTTTTTCGGTTAATCGCGAAAGCGGAAGCCGTTTTCCCTGCGGGAACTTCGCGTTTCATTCGCCCCGATCAGGGAACGGAGCCGAAATACGTCGTCGGACTCGGAGGTCCGACGCTACGGATAGACCGAATCGTAGTTGCTTTGGTACTCGGAGTTGTCCGGATAGAGGTGCAGGGCCTCGCGGAAATAGCCCGCGGCCCGGCTGCGCTCGTTCAAATCGCGATAGAAGAGCCCCGCCGTGTTGTATGCGGTCGCGAGCTTGGTTTTGCTGGTCGAGTCGCTCGTGTCGAGCTGATAGGCGAGCCGATACGCCGAGATCGCCGCGTCGTGCTTGTAATCCGCCAGCTTCGTGTCGCCGTCGCGGCGATAGGCGTCGATCGCCGCCGCTTTGTAGGTGCTGTTGTTCTTGTACAGCTCGTACGCTCGGCGGAATGAGCCGGCCGCGGCGGCGAAATCCGCATCCGCCAATTGCTCTTGCCCAAGTGTGTATCGCGTTTCCGCGAGCTTGCGGCGATAGGTCTGGTTTTCCGGGTCGATGTCGTATGCGGCCTGGAATGCAACGACCTCGGCGCCCACGTCGCTCCCGCTCGCCACGCGCCGCGCCTCAAGCCGCCGCCCGACGCCGTATGCTCCCTGCGCGATCCGCTTCAGCAGATCGGCGCCGCCCGGAGCCCGCGCGTCCCGCGCCGCTCTCTCGTAATCGTTGGTCGCCGAGGTCAGGTCGCCCTGTTGGACGCGTCGCTCGGCGCGCGCCAGATAGCCTTCCGCCCGCGCGAGCTTGACCGTCGCCTCGCCCGGAGCGAGGAGATAAGCCTGCTCAAACTGCTGAATTGCCTCGGCCGTGTTGCCCCGCTCCAGGTGGCGGCGGCCGACCGCAACAATCGCCGCAGCCTCGTCGCCGACATACGCGCTCGATCCTTCGGAGAGCTGCGAAGCCCGGTGGAGCGTTTCCACCGCCTCGTCCAGTTTTCCGAGTTTCAACTGGGCCCGGCCGAGCAGATTCTGCGTGACGGCGTCTTGCGGCGATTGCGCCGCCATGACTTGAAAACGCCTTTCGAGTTCGGCCAGCTCCGCCGAATTTGCGGAACCAAGCGCTTGCGAATAGTGGAAGAGCCCCTTCACCGCGCTGTGGGCGGCCATGTACGTCTCGGCCAGAAGCACGCGCGCTTCGGTGTTGCGCGGACTGCGGCGGGTCAGTGTCGTCAGCAGGCTCAGCCCGGCGTCGCGCGTATCCTCCGCGGCCATCAACCGCCGTGCGCGGGCCAGAACCACGCTGTCGTCCTTGCGGAGCGCACGCACATTCTCGACGTCGAGCTCGGCGTTCAGCGAGGGCGCGATGCTCGCCGCCTTCTGGTAGAAGGCCTCGGCTTCTTCGTAGTTTCCGGTCGCCTGCTCGGTCTGGCCTTGCAGGAAGACGACCGCGCCGCTGACAGGATTCCTGGCGAGATAGTCCGCCAGCAGCGTACGGGCGGCGCCCGTCTCACCGCCGGCGAGCAAGCTCTGCGCCTGTGCAACAGTCTGTTTCTCGAGCTCGACGAGCTTGGGAGGACGCGGGGCGCTGATCGTGCCGCCGCCGTACGCCGCGGCGATGATCGCATTGGTCGGAGCGCTCAGCGGATCGGACGTGGCGGGCGTCATGGAGAGCAGCGCCGCGGGCCCGAACGACGCAGTCGTCCCGGTCCCCGCGGCGGCCCCGCCGAGGCTCCCCGAAAGCAGCCCCGCGAATCCTGCGGAGGCATCCCCCCCGATGCCTCCGAGGATGGCGCTCACGCTGCTGCCGCTCAAAGCCCCGATCTGCATTCCTACCTCACGCTGGTCCCTGACCCCGAGACATTGGAGGATTCAAAACAGCACAATCGCAGGTCAAGCGCGCGGCGGGATTTTTCTTGGCAAGGCAAATTCTGCGCGGCGAAGCGGGTTCCGATAGCTGGTGGTGGAGAGGCGCCAATGCAGGACGCGATGCGAAGTCGCCGCGCAATTGGACCAGTTGTGGACGCTGTCAGGGCGCCGAATCAGCCCGGCAGGCGCCAGCGAGCGGCATCGTAGCGCGGCGACGGGTAGCGTCGGACCTCCGTGTCCGACGATGAGTGCGGCCCCGCGCGCGGGCGCTTGGGGTGCGGAAAATGCACCCTCACCCCATCCCTCTCCCGGAGTACCGGGAGAGGGAGATTAGCCCCAGCCCCGCGACGTCGCGCCTGTCGGAGAGCGCCAATGCGGCGCCCATGCCAACACGACCGCGCGAACCGCAATGTTGGCTTTCTTGGGCTTGACCTGAAGCGTCTCGAATTTTTCAAGAGCCGGATCAATCCGCGCCCCGAACGCGTCCGCCTCTTCCCGAATCTGCGCTTCGAGCTCCGCCAGTTGGGCCTGAAGTGCGTCCACATTCTCTTCGGCCCGCTTCACGTCGCCGCCCTCCTTGACGGCACGCCCGGCGCTGCGTACGGCGCCGGCAGCGCGGGTGACGTTGCCCGCGCGTGAGGACTTGAGCCCGATCACCGCGGACAGCACCGCCGACCCGAACGACAGCACCGAGCTGAGCTTGCTTTGGCTGGCTTGAGCTTGCTGCGCTTCCACCTGTTGCTGCGCGCGGCGGATGCGGTCCTGGAGCGTCTGGAGCTTGGAAGCGTATTTTGTGCGGAGTTTCTGGGCGAAAGCGTCACGCTGCTCGCGGGCCAACTGCACCATCCGCAGGCGAAAGTCCTTCTCGCTTTCGCCGGGCCGCGATGTTTCGTCGAGGCCGCTGCAACAGAGGTTGAGCCGCTCCGTCCTGTACAAGGCGTCCACAAACGCCTTTTTCCATGCGTCGAACGACTTCGGTTTCGCGGCGTCCGTCGGCAGCGGCGCATAAGTCGCGCCGTCCCGCGGATCGTGCTCCAGATCCTCATCCGCCAACTCGCTCGACTCCGCCTCCTCCCACACGACCGAAACAGGGCCGGCCGCCAGCCCGGCCAGCCGCGTCAGCCGCTGCTCGCAATCCACGCCCAGCTTCGCGTCGCTGTAGTAAATCGTCGCGCTGCCCAGCAACATAGGCTGATAGTGAAGCCGAAAACCGGCAGCCGGCTGCCCGCTGAGCGGCAGGAAATACTGCGGGATTTCCGGCGGCAGAATGGGGCGCGAAGCACTGTCGCCGGTCGAGGCGGCGCTGACGCCGGGGAGCGCCGTTCTGCTCCCCGTCTGGGAAGAAGCGACCGGCGCGGTACTCGCCGTCGCCGCGGGCGTCGGCGTCGCGGCGCATTTCGCGTCCATCAGCGTCTTGATCTGCGTGCGCGTCAGCGGCCCGCGGAGATAGGAGAGCGCCCAGCGGGTCTCGAATATCTGCGGGCCCGAGTCGTGCACGTTGTTCATGAGGAAGACGCGCTTGCCGAGCGCGGACAGCATCTGCTCGATCGCCGCTCGGTCGAACTGCGCTCCGGCGGTTGACGAGGCGCCTTCGAGCCCGTCGAGCACGCGGCTCTTGTCCTGTTCCGTCTGAAGCCGCCCGATGAACCAGGTGCCCGCGTTCGCCAGCCCCTTGTAGTCCAAATCGACCGGGTTCTGCGTCGCGAGCACGACGCCCAATCCTTGCGCCCGCGCCTGCTTCATGAGCGTCAACAGCGGCGTTTTCGACGGCGGGTTCGCGACGGGCGGGAAATAGCCCGCGATTTCATCCATGTAGAGCAGGGCGCGGAGGCTGGTCGTTCCGCTTTGGGCGCGCACCCAGCCCAGTGTCTGCGTGAGCAGCAGCGAAACGAAGAACATCCGCTCGGCGTCGCTCAAGTGGGCGATCGAGAAGATGGCGATTCGCGGCTTGCCGGCCGGCGTATAGAGCATCGCGCCGATGTCCAGCGGCGCGCCTTCGAGCCAGCGCGAAAAACCCGGGGCGGCGAGCAGGTTGTTGATCTGCATCGCCAGCTCGAACCGCTCGGTCGACGGATAGAAAGCCTCCAGCTCCAGCACGCCCACGCGCGAGAACGGCGGCTTCTGTATCCGCTGGATCACGCCGGCCAGGTCGAGATTCTGCTCGTTCTCCCACGCCGCGTTGAAGATGTTGGAAAGCAGGATGTGCTCACGGCTGCGGAGCGGGTCGGCCTGCACGCCCATCAGGCTCAGCAGACCGCTGACCGTCGTCGCGATGCGTTCGCGGAAGAGCTCGCTGTCATCGCGGACATGCGCGGGCGGCGCTTCGAGCGACTTGAGGATCGACACCGACACGCCGGCGTTGCTTCCCGGCGTGTACAGCGTGAATTCGGCGGCGTCGCGCAGACGCTGGATGCGGGCCGCATCCTGATGCCAATCCGCCAGCCCCTTCTTCCACAGCTCGGCCTGCTGCTGTGCGAATTGCGAGACGGAAACGCCGGTCGTTTGTGCGTCCGTCTCGTTCACCCACGGTGCGAAGTCCTCGCCGCGCAGGGCCGGAAATGTGAGCATCAGGTTCGGCAGATCGCCCTTGGGATCGATCACGATCGCCGGAATGCCGTCGATCGCCGCCTCTTCCAGCAAGACCGTACACAGCCCCGTTTTTCCGCTGCCGGTCATTCCGACGCAGACCGCGTGCGTGACGAGATCCTTGGAGTCGTAAAGCACCAGCTCGTCGCGGCGCGCCGCGGACCGCAGGTCGTATGATTTCCCGAGATAGAAGCTGCCCAACCGTTCGTAGTCGATCATCCGCATCCCCGCTGCACCAATGTGGGGCCGGGCTCTGCCCGATCTCTTCGATAAAAGCAACCCGCTTCTCGCAAGAGACGGACCGGAGGCCTGCCACACAAAGACCAAAGCGACCGCCGCCCAATCCTCAACCCGCCGGTAATTCGAACCCCGCCCGCCGCGAGCGGGCCAGCCACCGGTTGGCGGTCTCGTCGCCCATGAATTGCTCCGCCGCCGGATCCCATCGCAGCGGCCGATTCAGCCACAACGCGATGTTGCCGAGGTGGCAGACGCTCGCCGAACGATGGCCGATTTCGACGTCGCTGATCGGCCGTCGCCGCGAGCGAACGCTGTCAAACCAGTTCTGATGATGGTTATCGCTCGCCGCGAGCCGCATCTGATTTGGGCGGAACCGGTAGTTCTTCAGGTGCTCCGGCGTGGTGCGCAGAAATCCGCGATTCACTTCGATCTCGCCTTCGCTTCCGACGAAGCGGATGCCGTTCGTGCCGTCCTTCACCACTTCCACGCCGCCCGCGTATCGGTAACGCAGGCCCCAAGACGGTTCGTCCGGCGAAGCTCCCGTCCCATCGATGATCTTCGGCACGGGCCGCGTCTGCGGCCGCGCCAGCGGCGGGATGATCTCCACCGGCCCGGATTCGTCCATCCCGAGCGCCCATTGCACGATGTCAAAATGGTGCGCCCCCCAGTCGGTCATCTTTCCGCCGGAATAATCGCGCAGCCGCCGCCAGCCGTTGAAGAAATTCGAGCCGATGCGTGTTTCATTATAAGGAGCCCAGGGCGCCGGCCCGAGCCAGCGGTCGTAATCGAGCCAATCCGGCGTCGGCTGCGGCGCGAGGCACTCATCCTGCGAAGGCGGCCCGACCTCGACGTGTACGCTCTTGATCTCGCCGATCAGGCCATTGCGGATCAACTCGCACGCGTGGCGAAATTCACGGCTGCTGCGTTGCTGCGTGCCGGTCTGGACGATGCGGGCGTGCCGGCGGGCGGCGCGCGTCATCGCCCGGCCTTCCGCGATCGTCAGCGAAAGCGGCTTCTCGCAATAGACGTCTTTCCCCGCCTCGCAGGCGGCGATGGTGATCAGCGCGTGCCAATGATCCGGGACGGCGACGAGCACGGCGTCGACGTCCCTCCTCTCCAATACCCGCTCGTACTCGTTGAACGCGGGGCACGTGCCCGCAGCCTGTCCGTAGGCGCGATCGACCACCTTTTGAGCGGCGTCGCGCGCGTTTCGATCCACGTCGCACACCGCGACGATTCTGCATTGCTGCGAGCGCACCAGCGTCGAAACGTGCGCCCCGCCCATCTTCTTCAACCCGATGATCGCCAGTTGAATGCGCTCGGAAGGAGGCAGGCCGCCGCCCGCCAGTAGCCGGCGCGGCAGAACCAATGGCGCGACGCCCCCGGCGATGCACGCACCCAGCAGACGTCTGCGGGAAATTTGCGCTCGTTTCATTCTCGTTCACCCACGACGGCGACGCCGCCCGTTCGAACGGCCTGACGATAGCGGAATAGTACCGCCCCACCGCCGCAAGCCGAACGGCGCCGCCTACCCGCTGCTCGTGGGATGTGGACGAATCCGCGCCCCCATAGATAATCGTCGTCATGCAATCAAAGCCCCGAGGGAAGCTGCTGGTGATCAGCGGGCCGTCCGGCGCCGGAAAGACGTCGATCTGCAAGGCCCTCTTGGAACGGCTCCCGAATTCCCGCTGGTCGGTGTCTGTCACCACGCGCCCCCGCCGCGGCGACGAGGTGGATGGGCAGGCATACCACTACATCGACGACGCCGAGTTCGAGCGGCTGCGGCAATCCGATCAGCTGCTGGAAAACGCCGAGTATCTCGGCCGCAAGTATGGCACGCCGCGGGAGCCGGTCGAGCGGGCGATCGCCGAAGGCGCCACGATTATTCTGGAGATCGACGTTCAGGGCGGGGCTCAGGTCGCGCAGCGGCTGCCGGAATCGATCCGGGTCTTCGTTCTGCCGCCCACAATGGACACCCTGAAGGCCCGCCTGGCCGGGCGAAAGACGGAATCCGAATCGCTCCAACAAAAGCGGCTGGCCGAGGCTGACGGTGAAATCGCGTTCGCCATCCGGGGTGGGGTCTATCCATACATCATCACGAATGATATACTAGAAGATTCGGTTCAGAAGGTGATCGAGATCCTGGAGTCGGAGACCGTAAAGTCATGATTGATCCGCTCAAGAGCGACGACATCATCAACAAGGTCGGCGGCCGCTTCCGCCTGACCTCGCTGATTCAGAAACGCTGGCTCGAGCTGCTTCAGGGCGCGCGACCGATGGTGGACGCCGCCGGCAAGAGCGAGATGGAAGTCGTGATCGAAGAGATCCTTCAAGGCAAAGTGGGCATCGATTACAAGGCCACCGGTCTGGATGCGCCCGAAACCGCCAGCCGCGTCTGATTCCGGCCGCCCGCCCCTCGCCGGGAGCGAACTGCTCCTCTGCGTCTGCGGGGGAATTGCGGCGTACAAATCCGCTGCCCTCGTGTCCGCGCTCGTACAAAAGGGCTGCGGCGTCTCCGTCGCCATGACGAGCGCCGCCCGGCGGTTTATTGCGCCCCTCACGTTTCAAGCCTTGTCCGGCCGTCCGGTTCGGTGCAGCCTCTGGCGCGGCGAAAGCGGCGGTCCGGTCGAACATCTAAGCCTTGGCGAAAATGCCGAATTGATCGTCGTCGCGCCGGCTACGGCGAACATAATGGCCAAGCTGGCGGCGGGAATCGCAGACGACCTGATCAGCGCGACGCTGTTGGGCGCGGCCTGCCCGGTGCTGCTGGCGCCGGCGATGAATGAGCGCATGTGGCTGCACGCCGCAACGCAGCACAACGTCGAATTTCTCCGTTCAGCCGGCTGCCTGTTCGTCGGCCCGAACTCCGGCTGGCAGGCCTGCCGTGCCGTGGGACAGGGCCGTATGGCGGAACCCGAGGAAATTCTGAAGGCGATCATCGCCCGACTGACGAAGCCCCGCCGAAGGGCCCGGAGGTGAAGCGCACCGCCCGCCGTACGCATCGAACAGCCGTGACCAAACCACTGGCAGGAATGCGCGTTCTCGTCACCGCGGGGCCCACCCGCGAGTACATCGATCCGGTGCGGTACCTCTCCAATGATTCATCGGGGCAAATGGGATTTCGAATCGCCGCCGAGGCTGCACAGCGCGAGGCAAAGGTCACGCTTGTACACGGGCCCGTTGCGCTTGGGACGCCGCCGGGCGTGCGGGCCGTCGCGGTCGTTTCGGCTCAAGAGATGGCGGACGCGTGCCGAAAAGTGTGGCCAGGGTGCGACGCCCTCGTCATGGCGGCGGCGGTCGCCGACTACCGCCCGAAGGCGGCCTTTCGCACCAAGCACAAGAAAACCGGCAAGCGCCTCTGCCTCGCACTGCTTCCGACCGAAGACATCCTCGCGGCGCTGGCATGCGGGCGGCGGCCAGGCCAAGTCGTCATCGGTTTCGCACTCGAAGACCGCAACGGCCGGGCCAACGCGAGATCCAAGCTTTGCCGAAAGAAGTTGGACGCAATCGTGCTGAACACACCGGCGGCGATCGGCGCGAAAGTCAGCGAAGTGCAGTTGCTCATCGCGGGCGGAAAGTGGACTCGTCTTCCAACCGCGGACAAATCGCGCCACGCCGCAGCGATCGTCGACGTTTTGGCATCACTGCTTGCGAAGCGGCGAGCCGGGCGCAACACGCATCGCTGACGTGCCTTCCGCGTGACGACCCTGCCAAATCTCCAGTTCTGTGGGGCAGGCCTCTGGCCTGTTTCTGCCCGATGCGGCCCGATCTCAAGGAATTGACCGGCCGGACGCAGGCCCCACATTGAAAACGCAGCCAGACCCGCGTGGCAGTGCAGGTTTCAGTTGCGATGCAACCTGCCGATTTCGCCCGTACAATTCTCGCCGGTTTGTCGCGGACGTTCGTCTAGCCTGACGGCAACCCGGGTACGTGGGACGAGCTGGCTCGGATGAGCGACACAACACAATCCACGCAGGGCGGCGGCCACCGGCCGAACGCCGAAGCTGCGCCACCCGAGAAGGGCGCGGCAGCATCGGCCAGCGGCCCGCTCCCAGCGCCGATTCCGGCCCGCGAATTGCTGCGCGAGATCAAGCAGCGGCTCACCACGATCACAGCGCGTGAAGCGTCGATCGCGCGGCGCGAGCAGGAGCTCGATCGCCAATATCAATATCTCGAGGCCTACGCCCGCGAGTTGGAGCAAGACGCAAAATCCACCCGCGAAAAACCCGCCGCCGGTCCGTCCCAGGCGGAAATCGACCAGCGCGACGAAGACCTGCGCCGCAAGCAAGCCCGCCTCGAGCGCGTCCGTGCGGAGCTTGCCTCGCGCGAAGGCGATCTGGCCAAGCGGCAGGAGGAGGTCGAACGCGATCGCTCGCGCCTGCTGGAGCGCCGCGGCGAATTGGAGAACCGCGAAGCCGCGATGACCGCGGGGCAGTCGGAACTCGCGGCGCGGCACGGCGACCTGTTGTCGCGCGAGACCGAGCTGGAGCTTGTGCAAACCGAACTCTTCCAGCGCCAGGCCGCGGTGCAACGGCTGCACGACGAAGCGGAGCAGACCGAACGCCGCGTACGCGAATCGCAGGCCGACATCGCCTCGTTGCGTGAGAAACTGATCGCGCATGAGACGGAGCTCAGTCAGAGCACGCTGCGGGCCGAGGTCGAGCGCGACACGCTCAGCAGCGAGCGCGACAAGCTGGAAGCCGAGCGCATCCGCCTGGCGCGCGAGCGGGACGAACTGGTCCAGGCGAAAGCGAAGGCCGAGCAGGCATCTCGCCGCCGCGGGCCGAAATGGGTCTGGGCCTTCATTCCGACTGCGGCCTTCCTCGCCTATTTCTCCGGAGGCGCCCTTTGGATTCGGCTCGAACCGACGCGATTCCGCGCAACCGCCGCGATCCAGATCGAAGCGACGCGCGTCGCCGCTTCCGCCGCCGCGGCGGAGCATCTGCGCGAGCTCGCGCGACCGGGGACCATCGAATCGCGGCTCGACGTCGCCACGGCAGCCGATGCGTACCGCGCTGCGATCGCCGACGGCCGGCTTTCGTATTCGACGCTCGCTGCGCCGCCAAGCCTGGCGATCGTCGCGACCGCTGAGTCGGCGGAGCAGGCGCATCAACTGGCGACGGCGGCGGCCTCGGCGTACGCCGGCTACGCCGCGGAGATGTCGCCCGAACAGCTCAACCAGCCGGCGGTCGCGGAGTGGACCCAGCGCCGCGCGGCCCTGGAAGGCGAGCTAACCGAGGCACGACGCGTGCTGGCGGAGGCGAACGACAAGGCGAAGGCGGGCGCGGGCCTGGATGAATGGGAGAAGGCCAACGCGGCGTTTGAGGAAATCCAGAAGTCGTTTTATGCGGTCTCCGATCGGCTCGGCGAAGAGCGCGGTGCGCTGGCGGCGCAACGCGCGGTGGAAGCCCCACGGGGAACCGTCTCGGACGAGGCGCTCTTGCAGGCGATAAAGCAGGATTCGATCCTGGTGGAAGACCAGCGGGAATTCGCGTCGATCGCGGAGAAATACCAATTGGAACTGGCCTTGTCGATGCTCCCGATTCTCGATGTGGCCGCGGAGCTGCGCGAGCGAGTCCGAGCCACGACGGCGGCGGTCGTCGAGCAGCGCGATCTGCAACCGCCGGCCGACATCCGCGCGGCGCTGGAGCGGGCGGCTGCGGACCTGGAACAGGCCGACGCCGATCATGCGGAGTTCGCCCGCTCCTGGAACGACCTAAAGGCGGGCCTGGAACGGCTTCGCCCGGCGGAGCAGGCCGAAGAGCTCGTCCGCGTGCAGGCGGAAACGACGGACGGTTCGCGGAATTTCGTCAGCGCCGCCCGCTCGCTTCTGGTCAAGCTCGCGGCGCACGTCGAGTCGATCGCCGGCAAGGGCGACGTAGGCACGCGCGCGCAGGTCATCCTCTCGATGCTCCGCGGCAATGTCAGCACGCTCAACGACCACACGCGCGAACTGGCGAAGGCGGCGACTTCGCTGGACCTCGAAGTGAATGTGAAGCTCGACGCGCTCGACCGGCAGCTTCGCGGCGTGCGCGGCAGAATTTCCGAGCGCGAGCAGCTGATCCGCCGCACCTTGCAGGAAGAGGCCGACCGCGCCGCCAAGGGGGCCCGCGACGAGCAGATCGCCGCCGGTGAAAAGCGCGTTCGCGAATTGGAGCGACAGCGCGAAGACCTCAGCGAGCAGCTCAAACAACAGCTCGGCGCCCTGCGGGCGATGCAGGGCAGGACGCAAGACGCCCGCGCGCTGCTGGCCGACGCGGCCGTCAAGGGCCTCACCGCTCAGCGGCTTGAATCCCGATTGCGCGAGATCGATGCCGCGCGACCCGCCCCGCTGCGCGACACGCTGCGGGCGGCGCCGACCCTCGTCGAACAGGTCGCCGGCAAGGGGCGGGAGGCGCGCGCACGAATGACCGGCGTCTGGTCGGCGCTCGGCGCGGCTCTGGCGGCTAGCCTGCTTCTGGCCGCCGGCAGGGCGCGCGCTGCGGCCGGGGCGCCCGCGCCGAAGTGACCTTCGATGCCTGTGAGGAAGCCTGGGAATTCGGATCCCGCGCGACGCACTTCGAGTTTGAAATCAGCCGTCTGGGCGGTTTCCAGGTGTGTTCCTGGAGAATAACATCGGCGCATCGGTGCGGAGATGAGCGTGACGGCAGGCGACAGCGGGACAGCCATTGCTTCGGCGGGCGCATTGCCGCAGCCTAAGATTGCTCCTCAACATAGCCCAATTCCCGCCCCGCCGCTCTACAACGACGTCTGGGCCCGGGCGATCGCCGTTCGCCGGATTCGCTCGACGATTCTGCTGCTCGCGCTGAATTTCTCGCTTTACTGCGGTCTTTGCGTCTTCACGCACTGGCTGCACAGCGCGCGGCTCTTCGATTTCACCTGGGAGAGCTACTTTGCCCCGTTGAATTTCTGGACCCAGGGATCGCCGAACCTCAACGATTTCGTGCTCTTCCCGATCGACGTCACGCGCACTCCCGTCCACGCGATCGTGCTCGGCCTGCTGCTGGCTTCGGTCTTCGCCGTTCCCATCTCCGTGGCGATTCTGTATCGACTGCCGTCCGCCGTTCCGTTTGTCGCCGCGGTGGCCGTGTTCGGGCACATGCCGTGGCTGGCAGGCACGCTGATGGCGAGTTGCCTGCTCGCCGCCGCGCGGCCCTTCCGGCTCAATTTCCGCTACGGCTCCGCTTTGATGGGCATGCTGCCGGTGCTCGCGTATCTCTATTTGGCCACCCGCGGCGGGATCGAGCAGCTCGACCAGGCCTCGCCGAAGCAGCGGGCCCTGATGTCCGCTCCCTGGGTGCTGTCGATTCTCGCCGCCTGCGCGATGATCGCGATGGTGTTGCTCATCTCGCGCGCCACGAACCTCCGGCCGCACGCGGTCGCGCCCGTGCTGGCGGTGATGTTCGCGACGCCGGTCGTGCTGTTTCATGTACGGATCGGCGCGGACGAGCTGCTCTTCCGCGTGCTGGAAGCGGAATACGGACCCGCATCACAGCGGTTCGCTCCGGTCGTCGACGCGAAGCCGGCATTGCGCGAGATGCTCCGACGGCTTAGCTGGGACGATGAGGCGTTCGCGCGCTTCGGGCCCGAGCTGATCGGCGCCTTGACCGGCGAAGCCACCCCCCTGCGGCGAATCATTGTCGGACAGCTTCAAACCGAGTTCCTCTCCCAGCGGGCAACCGCGCACGACGCATTCGAGCGATTTCGCAACGACTCGGGCGATGATCTCGGCCGAGCCGCGCCGCGAGCTATACGCCGACTTTCCGCACGTGCAGTCGGAGCCGTACTGGTCCGCGCTATTCACGATGTATCCATCGTCGCCGCTCGTCGCCGCCGCGGGGCTGCGCCTGGCGCAACTTCACCTTCGGCGCGGCGAGACGAACGCCGCCGCCCAGACGCTCGCCCAACTTCACAGCATGCCAGGAGTATCGAGCGGAGCGGCGTCGCGCCCGGCCCAGACGACCCTGCTTCAGCCGCTGCCGGTCGAGGCCGGCCTGGATTACGACCCCGCCCCCTACCTGCTCGAAGCCCGCCGGCTGGAGGAGCTGATCCGCGAAAATCGCGACGATCCCATTCATGGAAACCAGCCGCTGACCGAACTCGCCGGTCTCGACCCGCGCCGGGCGCGCTACCGCGAGGGGCTTGCACGGCTTGCGGCGACGTACCACGATTCATCGCTCTGGGACAATCTCGCCGTGCTCTGGGTCTGCGCCGCGCCCGAGGCGAGTGAACGTGCGGCGCTGCTTGAGGAAGCGCTGCTCGCGCTGCCGCTTCAGGACGCGCGGGCCCAGGCGCTCTTTTCCCTGGCCGAGTTGGAAATTCCGACGCCCGCCACGGAAACCACCGATTATCGCCGCGTCGGAATGGACCGCTTGCGGGAGGTGGTTCGCACATTTCCGCGAACGTCCTGGGCGGACGAGGCCGCCCGGCGTCTGCGGGCGATGGAACCCATTTCCGGAGGGCAGCCCAAGTGAAGCAGATCGTGATGGCCATTTCGGGTGCGAGCGGAGCGCCGTACGCCCGCAGGTTGCTCGACTGCCTGTCGCGCGCGGACGCGCACATCCACCTGGTCGTCAGCCCGCCGGCTCGCGAGGTGATCGCAGACGAGCTGGGGATCACCTCCGTCGGCGTCGAGGCGCTCCTTGGGCGCAACGCGGAGAACGTGACGCTTTACAACTTTCGACAAGTCGGAGCGAAAATCGCAAGCGGGTCGTTCTTGACCGATGGCATGGTCATTTGCCCGTGCAGCGCGCACACGCTCGCATCCGTTGCAAACGGATTGGCGGACAATCTCATGCTTCGTGCGGCCCTGGTCACGCTCAAGGAACATCGCCGCCTCGTGCTCGTGCCGCGCGAGATGCCCCTCGGCGCGATCGAGCTTGAAAACATGCTGAAACTCACCCGCGCCGGTGCGGTGGTGTGCCCCGCGTCTCCCGGTTTTTATATGCGGCCGCAATCGGTCGACGATCTGATCGATTTCGTCGTCGGCCGCGTGCTTGATCAGCTCGGCATTCCGCACGCCCTCCGCACCCGCTGGAATCCGGACGAGCACCGGCCGTCGCGAAGCCGGCGCGACGGCGAAAGCGGAGACGCGCCTTGAGCTTTATCGAATCCGTCCCCGCGCGCCCGTCGCTCGCCGCCACGGTCAGCACCTGGGGCGAGATGATCAAGTTCAGCCACTCGATCTTCGCACTTCCCTACGCAGTGCTGGCGACGTTCATGGCGGCTGCGTCCGCCGTTCCGCCCACGTTTCCGAGCTGGCTTCAGATCGGGCTGATCGTTGTCTGCATGGTCGCCGCCCGCAGCACGGCGATGACCTTCAATCGCATCGTTGACGCCGCGATCGACGCCCGCAACGCGCGCACCGCCCAGCGGGCCATCCCGCAGGGCCGCATCAGCATCCGCGCGGCGTGGGCTTTTTTCGCCGCAGGGGTGCTGGTGTTTCTTCTCGGATGCGCGGCGTTCGCCTGGTTTCTGAAGAACCCGTGGCCGCTGCGCCTGAGCGCCCCGGTCGTCATGCTGCTCTGCTTCTATTCGTACACGAAACGTTTCACGCGTTTTTCGCACCTGGTGTTGGGAATCGTGATCGCCATGGCGCCGGTCGCGGCGTGGATCGCGATTTCGCCGGCGACGCTCGGCGCCCCCGCCTGGCTGCTCATGTGTGCGGTCGCCTGCTGGATCGCGGGTTTTGACATCATCTATGCCTGCCAGGACGTTGATTTCGACCGCGGCGCGGGCCTGTACAGCCTGCCGGCGCGGATCGGCGTCGGTCCCGCGTTGTGGGCCGCAAGAGCGCTGCACGCGGTGACGGTCGTCGCGCTGGTTGGCGTCGGAATCACCGGCGGGCTCGGGGTGCTTTACTATTGCGGCGCTGCTGCGGCGGCGATTCTGCTCGTGGTCGAGAATGCGATCGTCCACCCGAACGATCTGCGCCGCGTCAATCTCGCGTTTTTCACCGTTAACGGCGTCGTGGGCCTCGTGCTGGGAATTCTCGGAGCGTTGGACGTTTGCCTGCGCGTGACCCGAACGTGAAGAGTCCGACTTCCATCGCCGTCGAGAGGCGCGCCCGCCGCTGGCTGCGTCCGTGGCATGTTGCTCTGGCTTGGGGGCTGGCGATGCTCCCGCTTGTGCCGTGGGGGTTGCCCTCGGCGCGCTACGACGCGCTGCTTTTCGACGGACAGGCCTGGCCGCCTGAACGCTACCAGCCAACCGCCGCAATCGCGCGCCTGAGCGAGCGCGACGCCGGTGCGGATACCGACATGGATCCGCTCGCTCATCGCGACGAGATCATCGACCTCACCGTCGACGACGCCGCCCGGGCACAGATTCTCACGCGCTATCGGCTCTATTCCCATCAACCCGACGAGATGATCACTTTTCGGGCGTTGCAGCGGATGAAGCCGCGCGAGCGCGACTTCGACCCGCGCCTGTTTCAGTACGGCGGCGCGTTTGTCTATTTGGTGGGTACGAGCCTCGGTGCGGCAGCCGGGCTCGGTCTCGTGACAGTCACAAGCAACCTGGGCGTCTATCTCACGAATCCGGGTCTCTTCGCCGCGTTCTACATCGTCGCGCGGCTTGTCACGCTGGCGTTTGGAGCGGCATCGCTTCCTCTTGTGTTTCGGATCGCGGCCCGCGCCGGCGGCCGACGAGCCGGCTGGATCGCCCTGGTGCTGACGGCGTTTGCACCCGTGTTCATCTGCGGATCGCTTGAAGCCAAGCCGCACTTGCCCGCCGTGTTCTTTTGCCTGCTGACGATCGACTTGGCGCTGCGACGAATCGGCGAAAACGGCAACCGTCGAGCGCTCGCGCTCGGCGCCGCGGCGGGCGGCGCGTGCGGCATGGTGCTCACCGGCGCCGCTGCCCTGACCACGCTCGTCGCGAATGGGCTGCTCTCCCGTCGAACACCGCGCTCCACGCGGCACTTTGGAATTGCAATTGCCGCCGCCGCGGGCGTCTATGGCGTCACGAATCCC
>JACRLV010000272.1 GCA_016235145.1 Planctomycetota bacterium | reverse complement strand
GCAATCCGCGTCGAGCAGGCCGACGGAGCTGCCGAAAACATACGTCTCCGCCCACGTAACGCCGCCATCGGTTGATGTGTTCATCGTCCAGGCGCTGGTTCCCGTGGTGGTGCCCCAACGGACCACCATGAACAGACGGCCGTTCTGCGCGTCGAAGTCAATGTTCATCGTCCCCGCATCGGCGCGCGTGCCGCCGATCCGCACGTCCGCCATTCGTGTCCTGGCTGGCGGGAGCGGCTCGCGCCACGCGATTCCGACCGCGGGGGCAGCGCCGGAGTTTTCGAGGACCTGAAGAACCGCGATCGCTCCGTCGTAGTCGCCCTGGTTCCAGAGTCTGCTGATTTCGGCTGCGCTCTCCCGCTGAGCGGGCGTCGCGGCGGTGCCCAGCTCAAGCTCGATCACCGCGTTGGCACGTAGATCCGGGCCGAGTGCGGACAGTTGCTCCCAGAGCATCAGCGATTCGCCGGTCGGCGTCGGGTCGGTCGCACAGTCGCGCACGTCCGGCAGGTCTGGAGCGGGTTGCAGCGGCTGAATCGGCGCCAGTGAGTCGTCGAGTCCCGGCGGAATAACGGACGCCGGCCGGGCTGGACGGGCGATTCCGTCATTCCCGGCCTCTTCCTGGGCCAAGGCGCATGAACCTCCCCAGCAGACGAGCGTCGCGAGCGCGACTTTCCATGCGCGAGCTGTTCGTTCTTGCATCATGTTTGGCCTCCTAAGTGGAAACAGAGATGAATGTCCGGCGCCAGGTTCGGCTTTCGCACCTGTTCAGGCGGTCGTTTCGTCAAGGGTGAAATACCGACCGCGACTGGAGCAGGATCGGGCTGCCGATGCCTGGGCCACGATTGATCCCTCCAAGTTGTGTCAGGGGCTCTTGCTTGGCCAGTCTCAGGCGTGGTCGGCGGACTCGATCAGTCTGAAGCCGCCGGCCGCCGAGGCTGACAGCAGAACACGACAGCTCGTAATTGTAGCGAACGAGTCACTCAATCGCCAGATTGCTGCGCAGCGAATTTCACCGTTGCGCGGAGATTGCGACGTTGAATGATTCGATGTGGTTTTGGAGTCGGGCATGTCGATCGGGTTCGATCGGAGCGCCGTTCAAGGCCCCGAAACTACACGCGCTGTCTGATCGAATTGCGCAGGCGCGGAGCCGCACGATTGCGCTCGCCCGGGCGATCCAATCACGCGGGCGCGTGCCTCAGGCGCCGTTGTCAGGGCTTGCATTCGCCGCAAGGCGCCCAGCCGTGCGCGAACGCATCCAGCCGGGTTCGGACGGTTTGAATACGCTCGGGCTTGGCTTTGCCGCGCTGGGCGCAAGCCGCGCCGTGGAACAGGCCGTACTTCGGATCGGCCCAGTACTCGGATTCGGCGGCGGGCGCGGGCAGCGACCATACGCCGCGTTTTGCCTTCTGCGCGGCGGCGGATGGGGCGAGGATCTCCTGGTTGTATCGCGTGGTGTCCGTGGTGATCCGGGCGTAGGCGAGACCTTCGCGCACCAGCTCGGCGTTCACGAGCTGCTTGTCGACGAACGCATACGCCAGGAGCCGATCCTTCTTGTCCCGCTCCGCATCTTGCTCAAAGCGGGCGCGGACCTGCTTATCCACCACGAACGCTTCGTTTCGCCGCCGCGCTTCGTCGAAAAGCGGCTCGCCTTCCGCCGGGGCCTGAATACCCCGGTACATGAGCTTTTCGCCGTGCTTGAGAATCAAGGTATCGCCCGAGCGGACCTGCTTGATCTCGAGCCAGTTCGGCGCTTCTTCCGGGGCGCTCTTGTGATGGGTGTATAGATAGCCCGCCGCGCCAAGCGACAGCAGGGCGACCGTCGCGATTGCGATTGGGATGATCCGGGACCGGGATTTCGTCTGTTGCTTTTTCATTGCGGCGGTCAGTTGCCGAACTCCTCGATTTCGTCCCAGATGTCGGCGACGATCGGATTGTCCATCGGGTCGAAGGGGGTCGCCAGGTCATTGTCCGCAATGTGTTTCCGCGAGCTGATCCGCTTGCCGTGTCCGTCGGAGAACACCGCGTTCACGCCGCTGACGTGCCCCGTCTGCGTGATCACGTCCGGGACGTGGATCAGATCCGCCATCACGGCCTTGGGCGTGCGAAACTCGGTCAACGTCAGGCCGGTCAGGCCGTAGCGGCGCGCATACCCGGCGCGTGTATCGGCGTTGGGAACGACCGGCCACGGGTTCTCGCGCGTATTGAACATGTGGAACGGATTTTCCTGCACCGGGCAAAACAGTTCCTGCGTGTATTTGATCGGCCCGTCCGGCTGGCCAAGCGGACCGAAACACTGGTCATAGTCGCGGCCGTCGAAGATGAGATAGTTGTACTGCCACGCGCCTTCCTCGAAGTCGTTGTTGAGCGGCGGCAGGCGTCGCTGCTCGTTGATGTACATGTGCGTGGCCTGAATGAGGTCGCGGAGCTGCGCCAGGCACTTCGTGTTCTTCGCCTGGCGCCGCGCCTGGGACAGCGATGGCACGATGATGGAGATGAGCAGCGTGATGATCGCAATCACGACGAGCAGCTCGATCAGCGTAAATCCCCTGCGAGTCGAATGCGAATTCATCGGCCCGCTCCTTTCTTTGACTGCCGCGGTTGGCTGACGCGGATGCCGCCGTCGAGCAGCGACTCCGCCATGTCCCACATGCTTCGGACGTGCGCGCGGGTAGCATCCCGCAGGCTGTGAATCGCGCCGCCGCGGATCAAGCTCGCCGCCCAATAGAAACCGGCATGTTCCGAATCCACGGCGCCGCCCGTCCGGCGGTAGTCCGCAACGAACGCATCGGCGAGCGCGGGCAATTCGCGGATCGACAGTCCCGCGGACGCCCGATCCAGGAGCATGTTCCCCATGAAGTTTCCGATGTCGAGGGCCGGATCGCCCGCGCAAAGCGTGTCCAGATCCAGAAGATGCGCCAGCCTGCCCGCCCAGATCAACTGTTTCTCGTAGAAGTCGCGGTGGATCGTCCGCGGCGGTACGGGTGAGAGTCGCCGCGACCAGGCGATCAGTCGCTCGGTCAGGCGCTCGGCCCTGTCGGCTCTGCGGGCCTCGAATCGTCGCAACAGTTTGCTCCAGCGAGCCGCGATCATGCACTCGTCCTCGGCCGTGAATGGGGAAAGGCCGCCCACAACAGCGTCGTGCAGAGCAGAAAGTATCTCCGCGGTTTTTGAAAAGCGCGGCCCCAGTCGGTTCGTGGCGTTTTCGCCGCGGCCGCCGCACCAGCGCGACAACGACATTTTCAGCGCGCGGTCCAGGCCGAGCGGCTGGGGGACTCGAACCGGCGCGCCGCGCTCGGCGAATTGGGCCGCGAGTTGTCGGGACCATTCGACCACGCGCATCGCCCGATCGTCGCGATAGGTCTTCCCAACGAGGCGGGCGCGAGCTTCGCCGGCGATTTCGTAGAGGATCACGGCTCGGCGGCCGGGCTTGTGAGCCAGCAATCGGGCTTGCACACGCGGCGCGGCGTCATCTGAATCATGCGGAAATCCCAGCGCTTCGAGTCGGCACGTCATCGTGGTCCGGTTCAGGCACTCCGCCAGGTGCGGCAGGCGCGG
>JACRLV010000229.1 GCA_016235145.1 Planctomycetota bacterium | reverse complement strand
GAGAAATATTCGAAGTCGCCACCGTAGCGTCGGACCTCCGAGTCCGACGACGACATTGCCGCCATAACCGACGTCGGACTCGGAGGTCCGACGCTACGTATTGCGCGATCGCAACGCGGAGCGTGGACATCCCGCCCGCATCGCGGCGCCTGCGGCACAACAAAACTCCAAGCGTCAGTGCGTGATTTTCGCCGACTACGGCCAGGCTCGCGGCCCGCACGACAGCAGCAGCCCTTCGCCTGTGATGGGATAGGCCTTCAAATACTCAGCGATCCGCTGCGGCGTTACGGCCTCAACGGCAGCGAGGTGCGCGTCGCTGGTGCGCGGGCGGCCCTGCGTCTCAATGTCGTCGATGAGCTGCATCAGCCGCGTGCGCGGACTTTCCGCCTCCAGCGCGAGCTGCGTCCGGCGGCGGTTCTTGACGCGCTGCACCTCGTCCGGCCGGAAGCCCGACTCCACGACTTCGCGAGCCTGTTGTCGCACCGCCGCGAGCATTTCTTCCGCCTTGTCCGGCTCGCCGTTCGCGAAAAGAGCGATCGCGCCGAAGTCCTCGTACGCAAGCCACGCCGCCCCGGCCTGCGTGCAAACGCCCTTTTGGACGACGTTCCAGTAGCAGCGCGAGTTCAACCCGCCGAAGAGAGCCGTGAACACCTCGATCGTCTCCGCCCACGGCGACGATTGGGGCACAGACGAAAAAATCTCGAGGATCGTCTGCTGCTTGAACTGGTTGAGCTGTTTGCAACTCGCACCCCGGCCGGGCGGCTTCGGCGAACTTGCGCGATGGCCGGCCGCGCCGTTCGCGGGCGTTTTCTTCCAATCGCCGCAGCAACGCCCGGCGTCGACGAACAACGCCTGCGGGTCGAGATTGCCCGCGGCCAGGAGCATCACGTTGCCCGCGCTGTACCGGCGGGCGTGATAGTTCGTCTCGTGTTCGCCGAGCACTTCATGCGCCAACGAGTGATTCGCGAAGAGAATTTCGTGCAGCGCGTTCCAGACATGGTGGTCGAAGCTGTCGGCCGCCATGGGGATTTCTTCGAGAATCACGTTGCGGTCGGTCTCGAAGTCGTCCTTGGGCAGGGCCGGCCGCATCATGTCGGCCAGCAGCTCGACCTGCGGCGAGAGGCGCTCCGCCGGCACCCAGCCGTAATAGACCGTGTGTTCCTTGCTGGTGAAGGCGTTGTAGATGCTGCCGAGCTCATCGAAGCCGACGTTGATGGCTCGCCAGTCGCGCGTCGGCGTGCCCTTGAAGCACATGTGCTCGAGAAAGTGGCTGACGCCGTGCTCGTGGCGGGCTTCGTGCCGCGAGCCGGTGCGGGCGAGGAATCCGACGGCGGCCGAGCGGACGCGCGGCATCACCTCGCACACGATCCGCAGGCCGTTGGGCAACACGTGTTCGACAAATCCGGATTCCATGGCGGCAAATTGTATTGGGGAGAAGGCGGCGGGACCATCACGGTCCTGGCAGAAGTTCGCCGCTTGCGATTGAACCGTCGTGGCGGCTCATCGCTCCGGGTACAGATCAAACCGCCTGCTCAGCGTGGTCGAGACCGGCGGGTACGCCATCTCAAAACGCGAGCCGTCGAATTGGTCGATCGAGCATCCGATGCGCTCCGATGCGAAGGCCAGCAGCTTCAGGTAGAACGGGACGTGCACCGTGAGCGCGCCGGCCGCGCCGCGCGGCAAGACGTGCGGCGTTTCGGAAATCGGAAGCGCCTGCCGCGGAAACTGGCTCTCGTCGCTGGTGTGCGTGTAGGTGAGCCGATCCAGCAACTGGACCGCCGGCGGCGCGGGGATCGCCAAGTCGCGGTGAACGAAGATGTCAAAGATCAATCGCTCGACCGGGGTTTGCATCAACACCATGAACCCCGCCGTGTCCGGCGTTTCTGAATAGCGCGGATACAGCCGGCTCAGATAGCTGCCGAACACGACGGTCGTGAGGCCCTGGTTGCCCACCGGGCCGGCCGCCAACTCGAATCGCTTGAACGAGCCATCCTGCGAAACGACGATCGGCGGCTTCGGCGGATCGCAGAAGCCGGGCAGCAACTGCAACTCGCCTTCGGTCTCGCCCGTCCCGCCCAACGGCAGCTTCTCAAAAATCGCGGCTTCGCCGGTCTGCTTGTGGACCGCCTCATAGCACACCGGCCACGGCCGGTTGAACAGCCGCCGGAGTCCGACAAAACCCGTGATGTGCCCGGCGTCGAGCATCTTCGGATCTTTGCGGGATGGGAACACGAATACCGTGACGAACCGAACCTGCGCCTGCACGCCCCAGACCCCACAGGCGCCATCAAAGAGGCTCCGGCGAGCCCGCTCAAACCCATTGGAGGCCCCCACCGTGTCGTGATTGGCCATCATCATGGCCAAGGTCTTTCGGTCGCCGGAACAGGACCCGACCGCGGCTTCGTAACTTTCAAAGGCCCTGCGAACCTCTTGGAGTATTGAATCCGGCGCGCCGCGTTTTCGGCATGCGGCAAGCAGTTGCTCCAAGCTCTGCCGACCCGGCACGTCGCTAACGAGGGTGGGCGACTCCTTGGATCGAACCAACCTGGTCACGCGCCAAGCGAGCCCCCTATTCAGTCCCAATAGCCGGGCGGTTTCGCGGGTTTGGTTGGCATCCGTGCCGACGGTTTGGAGCAACTCGGACACGGCGGCGCGGACGTTTCGAAAGGCCGAAAGGACCCTCTCAACCGACGCCTGCTCGGGAATCGAGGTTTCCGCGGTTTTTCCCATGCACTGGATCGTACACAGTTTGCAGAGGATTCGCAATGGACATCAAAAATAATGTCACATTTGACACTTGACCAGAGAGTTTGAGCGTGTTATGTTGACGGAAATTCGCCAAACCTGTCTCGGCGAAGCAGCGTTCCAAGGAGCCGCCGTCAGCGTTGACGGCATCATCACGTAGGAGGGTAAATCCTCATGAGTCCTCGACACGACAGCAGATTTTGCTCACTCCGTCGCATGCTGACGGCTCTGGGCGCCGCCGCCGGCCTGGTGGTTTCCAACGCCGCGGCGCAACCGCAGGTCATTTCGCTCGGCCGTGGCGGACCGAATTCGGCCGCTCCCGGTCCCTCCGGCAGCTACATCCTGGGCGGCGTGGGAATTTCCTCGTCAGCCGCTGGCTACTGGACCCTCAACGGGACCGCGCTCAGCATCGCCGAGGCTGCCGGCACCGGGACCGGCGCGGGATATCTCTCCGCCGACGGCGCCTACGCCGCCGTGATCATTTCCAACAGCACTCCGCCGCGTGTCTTTGGAAACACAGCGACCAACGTCTCGCCGCCGTTCAGCATGAACCCGACGCTGGTGCCGAGTACGACGAACCCGCAGGCGACCGAGTTTCGTGCGGCTCGCTGGAACCTGGCGACCAACACGATTCAGGACATGGGCGGGCTGCCCATCGTGCCCGAGCTGATGGTCTATGGGTCGGGATCCAGCGGCGGTTCGACGGGCACGTTCATCACGCCGAACGCAATCTCCTCGACTGGACGGTTCATCGTCGGCCAGGCCTACATCTCCAGCTATAACAGCAGCGCAGGCACGACGATTTCGGACAACACGTTCCACTGGCGCGCTTTCATCTGGGACGCCGAGGCGAACGGCGGCTTGGGCGCGTACACAATCATGCCCACGCCGTTCCGCACATCCACGAACACCTGGCGCCGCCGGACCGGCGCGGCGTTTGCGGTAAGCAGCGATGGCCTGGTTGTGCTCGGCGCACAGGAACACAACGTCTCCACGACACCCACCGCCGACCCCGATGGCGCCCGGCTCGTGGTTTGGCGCTGGGACGCAGGCACCAGTCAGTACGTCATGACCTATCTGCCCAACGGCGTAAACGGCAGCGGGTTCCCGTATACGCTCAGCGTCACCGCCCGCTCGGTTCACATGAATGCGGCCGGGACGATGATCGTCGCGATGGCGGTCGACGATACCAGTAGCACGTATTTGGCCAAGTGGACATGGGACGCGGGCACGTCGACTTGGAACGCGCCGCAGAATCTCGGGTCGGGTCTCGAATCCGAGGCCACCTGGCTGCCGGGCTCGGTAACCACCTGCGGAGTGCCGCCGATCATCACGCCGACCGGGATGTCCGATGACGGAAACACCATCATCGGCAGCGCCCGCTACAGCACGTGCGGCAGCTTCATGACCGGCGGTTTCATCTGGACTTCCGCCAGCAACTCGTTGGTCGACTGGTATGACTATCTCGTCGCGCAGGGCAGCACGGACGTGACGGCGTACTACGGTCCGACCGGAGATGGCGGCGATCCGACCCGCGGTTTACCCAAGATCGGCTCTCCGCTCGGCATCACGGCGGACGGAAGCGCGATCGTGGGCTCCGTCCTGGGTCCGCAACTGATCGCCGGCGCTCCGCCGACGCTGATTCTGCCCGCAGGCGGCCC
>JACRLV010000228.1 GCA_016235145.1 Planctomycetota bacterium | reverse complement strand
TGATGTACTACTTCCTGCCCAAGGCGGCCGAGCGCCCGGTGTTCAGTTACAAGCTGAGCATCATTCACTTCTGGTCGCTGGTGTTCATTTACATCTGGGCCGGCCCGCACCATCTGCATTACACCTCGACGCCGGCCTGGGCCAGCACGCTTGGCATGCTGTTCTCCCTGATGCTGTGGATGCCGAGCTGGGGCGGCATGATCAACGGTCTGCTGACCCTGCGTGGAGCGTGGCAGAAGGTCGCGGCTGATCCGGTGCTGAAGTTTTTCGTCGTCGGAATCACGTTCTACGGCATGTCCACGTTCGAAGGGCCGATGCTCTCGATCAAGAGCGTCAACGCTCTCAGCCATTTCACCGACTGGACGATCGCCCATGTGCACGCGGGCGCGCTCGGCTGGAACGGGTTCATGACGTTCGGCATGATCTACTGGCTGCTGCCGCGGCTCTATCAAACCAAGCTCTGGAGCCCCAAGCTCGCCACGTGGCACTTCTGGCTCGCGACCCTGGGCATCGTGTTCTATATCTCCGCGATCTACACCGCCGGCATCACGCAGGGTTTGATGTGGCGTGCGTTCGATTCCGCGGGCCGGCTCCAGTATCCGGATTTCGTCGAGACCGTGGTGCGGCTGCTCCCGATGTACTGGATCCGTTTCCTGGGCGGGGCGATGTTCCTGGCAGGTGGGCTGCTCTGTGCGGTCAATTTCCTGATGACCTGGTTGTCGGCGCCGTCTCGCTATGAGCAGGCGACGCAGCAGGCGCCCGCCCTGACGCCGTATGCCGGGTCTGACACGCCGACTCCCGCGCGCATTCGCGTCGTCGCCGGTTGGGCGCAGACGCTGGATCGCCTTTGCCAGATGGTCTGGCACCGCCGCTGGGAGCGCCTGCCGTTGACGTTCGCCGTGTGGACCGCGGTCGCCGTCATCGTGGCCTCGCTGTTCGAGATCATCCCGACGTTCCTGATCCGCTCGAATGTCCCGACCATCGCTACGGTCACGCCGTACACGCCGCTGGAGCTTTGCGGCCGCGAGATCTACATCCGCGAGGGCTGCTACAACTGCCATTCGCAGATGATCCGGCCGATCTTCGCTGAAACGAAGCGCTACGGGCCGTACAGCAAGCCCGGCGAGAGCGTGTACGACCATCCGTTCCAATGGGGCAGCCGGCGAATCGGCCCCGATTTGGCCCGCGAGGGTGGGGCCCGCGGGCATAACTGGCATTTCCTGCACATGAAAGACCCGGCGTCCAGCACGCCGAATTCATTGATGCCGTCGTATCCCGATCTGTACACGAACGAGGTGGATTTTGCCGGAGTCCAGAAGCGCGTGGACGTGATGTCGATGCTTGGTTCGCCGTACAAACGGGCGATCCTCGACGGCGGAGCGCCGCAAGCCGCCAAGGAACAGGCCGCCAGGATCGCTCAAGAACTCGTGGAACAGGGCGAAGCGGAAGGCAAGAAGTACGAAAGCAGGGAGATCATCGCCCTGATCGCTTACTTGCAGCGCATCGGAACGGATATCAACAAGCCGCCGCCGGAAGCCAAACCGGCAGCGGAAGCCAAACCGGCGGTCGCGGCGAGCGCGAATCCGTAGCGCGAGGCCCTACTCCCTCTCCCGGTACTCCGGGAGAGGGCAGGGGTGAGGGTGATCCGAACGTCGGTCCCGCGCGCTGGCGCTTGGGGTTCTGATGTACCGCAGCCGCCCTCGGCTGCCGGCGGAGCAGAACGATGAGTTTGACCGACATCATGAGCAACATGCACCTGTCGATCTATACCCAGATCGCACTGGTGATCTTTGTCGGCGTGTTCGCCCTGATCGTGCTCCGCACCTGGCGGACGGACCGGGCGCAAACCGACAGTTGGGCGAATTTGCCGCTTGAAGACGAAGAAAGGGCGCGCTGATGGGCACGCAATCGGTGGATCGGCTTACCGACCATGAATATGACGGAATTCAGGAATACGACAACCCGACGCCCGGATGGTGGAACTGGCTGTTCTGGGCGACCATCCTGTTGTGCTTCCCCTACACGCTGCTCTATCACTTCGGGCGCATCGGCTGGAACATTGAGGAGGCCTACACACAGGAGCAGGCCGCGAACGCGCGCTTGATGTTCGGCGACCTGAAGCTCACCGGCGATACGGAAACCGTCATGAAATACACCGTTCAGCCGGATTGGCTCGCGGTGGGTGCAGCGGTCTTCAGCGCCAATTGCGCCAACTGCCACGCCCGGGACGGCGCGGGGATGGTCGGCGGCGGCGTCAATCTGACCGATGATCATTACAAGAACGTAAAGACGCCCGGCGACCTCGCCCGGGTCATCGCCGACGGTGCGAACAACAACGCCATGCCCGCTTGGAAAACACGCGGGCTGCATCCGAACGAAATCGTACTCGCGGCCTCATACGTGGCGACGCTGCGCGGAAAAAACCTGCCCAGCCCGCGCGGTGCGCCGGAGGGCGTGGTGATCCCGCCGTGGCCGAAAGTCGAAACGCCGGCGGCCAGCGCGCCGGCGCCGGCAGCGCAAAAGAAGTAGCAGGGGGATGTCTCCGTCCCGAGCGTGAATAGACTCCGAGGGGATCGTCTTCGGTCCCAACGCGTTCGACGGAGAGGATCGGCGGTACAGTGAGTCAGACCTTACTCGACGCACCCGACAGGGTGCTCTCCACGCTCAATCGCGACGGAACCCGTCGCTGGCTGCGGCCAATCGTGTCCGCGGGCCGGTTCCTCCTGGCCCGGCGGGCCACCTCGAGACCTTCGCCTGGGCGATGGGGAGCACCGGGATCACCTGGCGCAACTTCGCCTGGTTCCGCGAGCAGACCTGCGTCGTGGTCTGCCCCTACGGCCGCTTCCAGTCGGTGCTGATCGCCGTTTTCGTCGCGTTGCCGTTCGTGACGATCAACGGCAAGCCGGCAATGCTGCTGGACATTGCCCACCGACAGTTCACTTTCTTCGGACTCACGCTCCTGGCGACGGACACCGTCCTGCTCGTCCTGTTCTTGATCGGTTCTGTCCTGACGGTCTTTCTGGTCACCGCGCTGGCGGGACGCATCTGGTGCGGTTGGGCTTGCCCGCAAACCGTATACATGGAGTTTCTCTACCGGCCGATCGAGCGTTTTTTTGACGGCCCGCCGACTCGCTTCGGCCGACCCGCCCGCACGCCTGCCGCATGGCGAATCGCGGCCAAGTACCTGGTCTACCTCGTCGCGTCGTTTCTGCTGGCGAACTTGTTTCTGGCGTATTTCGTCGGCGTGAGCGAGCTTTCCGTGTGGGTGCGGCGAAGCCCGCTGGAGCATCCCACTTCGTTCCTGATCATGGCAAGCGTGACCGGCCTGATGCTCGTCAACTTCGCCTGGTTCCGCGAGCAGACCTGCATCGTCGCCTGCCCTTATGGACGGCTGCAATCCGTCTTGCTCGATCGACATTCGCTGATCATCGGCTACGACACGGCCCGGGGAGAGCCCCGGCGCGCCCGCACCGGCGCCACGCCGCTGCCGCTCGCGGAGGCCGGCGATTGCGTTGATTGCGGTCTCTGCGTCGTTACGTGCCCCACCGGGATCGATATCCGCAATGGGCTGCAACTCGAGTGCGTCGGTTGCGCGCAATGCATCGACGCCTGCGACGCCGTCATGGACAAGATCAAGCGGCCGCGCGGGTTGATCCGGTACAGCTCCGAGGCCGGTTTCGCCGCCGAGCGCAGCAAGCTGCTGCGGCCGCGGGTGATTCTCTACCCGCTGATTCTCGCCGCTCTCGTGACGATCTTCAGCGTCCTGCTGATTACGAAGAGCCCGGCGGACATCACCCTGCTGCGCGGGCTTGGCGCGCCCTATACAACCCTCGAAGGCGGCGAGGTAGCCAACGCCTTTCGACTGAAGATCTGCAACCGCACCGACAAACCCGCGGCTTATCGGCTGGAGATTGTTGAGCCGGCCGATGCGCGGCTGACGTCCGTCGAGAATCCGCTCGAGGTCGCCGGCGGTCAGCAACGCACCGACGGCGTCATGATCGTCGCGCCGTTGGCTGCGTTTCAGTCGGGCAAGGCGCGGGCTCGCGTGCGCATCAGCGACGGAGGCGAGTTTTCGCAGATCGTCGGGTGTCAGCTCCTTGGGCCGACGGCGACCGGCAAATAGCGTCGGGGAAAGAGGCCGCTCAGCATGATGACGTTGATTCAGAACGACAACGACCCCGGCCGCTCGCCGCGGCGCGACAATCCGCCGCCGAAAAGCGGCCGATTCTGGCCGATGCTCGTGGTGGCTTTGCTGGTGGGTCAGTTCGCCGTGACCGGCGCGACGATCTACCTCTCGCAAAACGACCCGCATTTCGCGGTTGAGCCGGATTACTACGAAAAGGCAATTCACTGGGACGATACCGCCCGACAGCGGGAACTCAACGAACGGCTCGGCTGGAAGTACGAAGTCGAAGTCGCGCCGCGCCCCGACGCCGTCGGTTGCCGAAATGTGACGCTGCGGCTCCGCGACGCGCAGCAGAAACCGATCGAGTCCGCCGCCGTGAACGTCGAAATGTTTCACCACGCGTTCGCCGCGCGACGACAGAACGTCTCGCTCACCGCCGCCGCCCCGGGCGTGTACGGCATGAACCCGGAGATGCGCCGCAGCGGCGTTTGGGAGTTGCGTTTCACGGTCCAGCGCGGCGACGAACGCTTCACCTTCGTCGAGTCGACGTACGTACCATGATCGGTGGCCGGTGCTGACGCTTGTTCTTACGGTTCTGACCGCCAGCCTGCTCGGCAGCCTGCACTGCGCCGGCATGTGCGGGCCGTTCGTGGCCCTGGCCGTGGGCGGGTGCGGCGAGGCGTCGCCACAGGTAACCGCCAGCCGGCGGCTGCTGCCGGGCCGGTTCGCCAATCACGTCGCCTATCACTGCGGTCGGCTGTTCACATATCTGGTTTTCGGGCTTATCGCCGGACTTGTCGGCGCGGCGCTGAACCTCGGCGGTTCGCTCGTCGGCATTCAGCGGGCGGCAGCGGTCCTGGCGGGCGTGATGATGGTCGTCATGGGCGGCGTGGCGTTGGCGCGTTTGGGCGGCTGGAGCGGGCTGCGATGGCGAGCGCCGATCGGCCTCGAAAAGCTGCTTGCATCGGCCCATCAGCGCATCGCGGCATTGCCGGCCTGGCCGCGGGCCGGAGCTTTCGGGCTGCTGACGACATTGCTGCCCTGCGGTTGGCTCTACGCGTTCGTCATTACCGCCTCCGGAACCGGCAGCCCCGCGCTCGCCGCTCTCACGATGGCCGTCTTTTGGGTCGGGACGTTGCCGGTCCTCGTGACGCTCGGTGCGGGATTGCAAGCGCTGACCGGCTCGCTGCGCCGCCGAATTCCGTTGATCACCTCGCTCGCGCTGATCGTCGTCGGATTGCTGACCGTCTTCGGCCGTCTGCACACGCCGGCGATGGCGCTGCACAGCGTCGCGACGCGGCCGGCGAGCGTGCAGGATGCCATCTCGAAAGCCGCGGAACTGCCGACGAAGGAAATGCCGTGCTGTCGTGAGGAAGGCAAATGAGCGCGGCGGCGGTGGGGGCGTCCCAAGCGGCCCGCGACGAGGCGAGCGGCCACGCATCGCCGGCGTGCGCCCACTGCGGCCTGCCCGTGCCCAGCGGGCTGATTGAATCCGGGGCTGAGCGCCAGTTCTGCTGCAACGGCTGCCGTTCGGTCTGGGGCGTTCTGCATTCCTGCGGCCTGGAGCAGTACTATCGGGTTCGGGCGAGCGCCGCGGACAGCGAGCTCGTTCCCGCCGCGACAACCGGCCGCCGCTACGACGAATTCGACGATCCGACATTCCAGCAGCTCTATGTCCGGCCCGTCCAGGGCGGCCTTTTCAGCACTGAGTTCTTTCTGCAAGGCGTGCATTGCGCCGCCTGCGTCTGGTTGGTGGAGAAACTGCCGGTAGTCGCGGCGGGGGTGGTCGAGTCGTTGCTCGATCTGCCCAAATCGCTCGTGCGAATCACGTGGGATCCGATGCGGATTCGCACGTCCGCGATCGCCCGCACGCTCGACTCGCTCGGCTATCCGCCGCACCCGGCCCGCGACGTCCGCACGCGCAATCTGCGCAGAGTGGACGAGCGCCGCTTCCTCGGGCGCATCGCCGTCGCGGGCGCCTGCACGGGAAATGCGATGCTCCTGGCTCTGGCGCTCTATAGCGGCAGCGTCAGCGGCGGCCTTTCCGCTGAATTGCAGACGTTTTTTCGCTGGCTCAGCATGGCGATCGGGTTGCTCGCGCTCGCCTGGCCGGGGTCGCTGTTTTTTCGAGGTGCGTGGGCGGCGCTGCGGACGCGGACGCCGCACCTGGATCTGCCGATTGCGATCGGCCTGGGCGTCGGTGCGATCGCCGGCGTGATCAACACGGTATTCTCGCTGGGCGAAATCTACTTCGATTCGCTCACCGTGCTCGTGTTCCTGCTGCTGGTGGGGCGGTGGATTCAATATCGCCAGCAGCGCGGAGCCGCAGCCGGTGATCGAGTCGCCGCCGGAACGATCAGCCTGAGCGGCCGGCTGGAGATCATCACCCAGGCGGCGGGCGCCGACACGCGGGTCGGCAAGCTCATGGAACTGGTCGAGCATTGTGCCCGCGCGCGCCCGCCGATCGTGCGTTTCACGGATCGCATCGCCGGCTGGTTCGTCGTGGCCGCCGTGGCGCTGTCGCTCGTCACGCTCGCATACTGGTTGCAGCGTCAGCCAGCGCGGGCCGCGGACAACGCGGCTGCGCTGCTGATCGTCACATGCCCGTGCGCGCTGGGGCTCGCGACTCCCCTGGCGGTCACGGTCGCGATCGGGCGCGGCGCCCGGCGGAGAATCCTGATCAAGGGCGGCGATGCGCTTGAGAAACTCGCGGTACCGGGCACGATCGTGCTCGACAAGACCGGCACAATCACCACCGGCCGCACGGCCCTGGTCCGCTGGGAAGGGCCTGAGCACGTCAAGCCGCTCGTCGCCGCGCTCGAACGCAGCGTGAATCACCCGATCGCCCGTGCGTTCGTCGACGCCTTTCCGAATTCCGCTGGCCTTGTTGCCGAGGAAATCGAGCAGCAACTGGGCGGCGGCGTTCGCGGACTCGTGGGCGGCCACCGCGTTGTGATCGGTTCGCCGGCGTATCTTCAGTCCGCCGACGTCGTCATCCCGCCGGAATTGCGTGCGTCGCTCGATTCGATCCTCGCCGCGGGCCTCACGCCCGTCTGCGTCGCCGTCGACGGCGCACTCGCCGCGTGTGCGGGCCTCGGCGATCGCGTGCGCGAGGATGCGCCCGTTGCGATCGCAAGACTTGGCCGCCTCGGCTGGAAAGTGCGTGTGCTGTCCGGCGACCACCCGGACGTAGTGGCCGCCGCAGCCCGTCGAATCGCAATCCCGGTCGAGCATGCCGTCGGCGGTGCGACCCCCGAGGCCAAGCTCGCCGAAATTGAGCAGCTTGTGCGAACCAGTCCCGTCGTCATGGTCGGCGACGGCGTGAACGACGCCGCGGCGCTCACTGCCGCCACCGTCGGCATCGCCGTCCACGGCGGCGCCGAAGCGAGCCTGGCGGCGGCGGATGTCTATCTCAATCGGCCCGGGCTGGCCGGAATCGTCGAGCTGATTCACGCCGCACGCGGCATGATGCGGATGATCCGAATCGCGCTCGTGACCTCACTCTTGTACAACGCGTTCGCCGCGTCGCTCGCGGTGACCGGCTTGATCAGCCCGCTGATCGCCGCGATTCTCATGCCGATCAGCTCGTTCACCGTCATCGGCCTGGCGTTCGGGCAGCGCAGCTTTCCGCGCAGTCCGATCTCCGCTCGCGGGAATATCATCAACGGCGGTCGCGAGCCGACGAGTACGCCGGATGCGAGGGCGGCACAGTGTCCGTGATCTACATCCTGCTGCCGGTTGCACTCTTCATCGCCGCGGTCGCGGTGGGGGCCTTCATCTGGGCGGGCCGCCGCGGCGAGTTCGACGGCCTCGAAACGCCCGCCGTCCGCATGCTGTTCGACGACGATCCGCCCGAGCCGCCGGCGCGCGAGCCCAAGCGGCCCGATTGACGCCGCACCGCGTGCGGGTATCGTGCCGACTCCCATTCCAGTTCGCGGCGGTCTGCGAACGCGATTGAAACTGGGCGGTATTTTCAGCGATTTTCGAGGTTGC
>JACRLV010000227.1 GCA_016235145.1 Planctomycetota bacterium | reverse complement strand
GCCGGCGGCGAGCGCACCGGCGAAGTAGGACAGTGAGTCCGTGTTCGGGAGAGCGCGCTAACTTGTGGAATAACGAGTCGATGTCGGACCATGGATCAGATTGTGGGGCCGGTTTCCAACCGGTCTCTTCTCCTGTCCGTTCTCGCGATCAGGAGACCGGTTGGAAACCGGCGCCGCAAATCGAATGGAAACGCGCTCGGGCCGCGTCGTAAACTCTCACAATGGAACTTCCGCGGAAAGCACCGCACCCGCCCGCCGGTATGCGATCAGATCGAAATGACGATCCGAACGAGGCCGCGCTCCATGAACTGATCGAGCGCATCCGAATCCCCGAGTGCGTCGGCGACCGCGATCTGCCCTGCCAGCGCTGCGGATACAACCTGCGCGGACTGGGCACTCGCGGCAATTGCCCTGAATGCGGCGGCCCGGTCTGGACTGCGTTTCTCGAACGCACGCTGGCAGTCGCGGATCCGACGTGGCTGAAGAACATCTCCTCAGGCATGCGGTGGTTGGTCGCCGCACTGATCGTCCTGCTCGCGACAGTGTCCCTGGGTTCGATCGCAGCGAGCTTCGATCGTGGGGGCCGCTTCGTCTACCTTCCCGTTCTTGGCTGCGCCGTCCTCGCGGCCTCGGTCTCCATCGGACTTTGGAAACTCTCCTCCCGCAACCCAGCCCTGACCGCCTCGCCCCAAAGCGGCGTTTCTGACTGCGTTGTGGCGAGGATTACGCTCGCAATCTCCATGCTGGGTCTGGCGGTATCGCTGGCGATCGGTTTCGCTTCGGGTTTCGGATCGATGCCGGCGGGAATTGCGATGCTGGCGTCGCCGTACGGAATTTCGGGCGGCGTGTTCTTTTATTCAATGGCGCGCGTCATTGAAAAGCTGGCGGTGCTGGCCGAGGACAAATTCGCCATCGGCCGTGTGCGACAATACCGCATCGGTTTCGTGATTTCGTGGTGTCCTTTCTGGGGGACCCTGTTGACACTTCCCGTCGCACCTGGGCCTGTCGTGTGTGTTACCCTGCTCGCCGCGACGTGCGCACTCATGTTCGCAGTGCTGATAGTCTGCTCACCGGCGTATCTCTCAGAAAGTCTCAAAGCGGCGCGGGCGTATGCCGACGCAGTGACTCAAGATCCGGAAACAGCCCTGGGGCAAGTCGAATGCGTGGACGACTGACGCGGTTGCACCGCTCAATCCGCCGTCTCAATTCAACCAGTCCCGCCCTACAGGACGTCGCTGACCTCCCGGCACGAAACCTCCACGGCGACCCAACTCAGTCGGCGAGCGGTTCCACTCTCACGCCGCCGGCCGCGTGTGCAACCCCTTGATCACCCATCTTCGCGCCAGAATCAGCCCGATCGGGCTGGCCATTGCGACGCAGCCGTAGATGAACCAGAGCGTCCCGGTGTGAAGCTGCTCGACGGGCGTGTTCGGCGGACAATAGCGGGCGAGGAGCACGCCGGAATAAAGCCCGGTTGTCGCCTTCGCGAGCAGCCACGGGATGTTCGCCAGGCCCATGTACTGTGCGATGCGGCCCTCGGGCGCCAGTTCCGATGCATATTCCAGAAACCGCGCCGACCAGAGCGCCTCGCCGATCGAGAAGATCACGATGTACGTGATGAGCAGCCAGAGGTTCGGCCCGCTGCACAGCAGAAACGTCGGCGCCGCCGAGACCAGCGTGCCGATGATCATCATCGTGTAAACGTTCGCGCGGCGAGTCAGCGCCGTCAGCACCGGCACGCCGACGAAAATGATCGCCGGGTTGATCGCGTTGGCGATCCACTCCATCTTGTCCGCGACCTCCTGCGAATACGCGCGCAGCACATATTGCGGAAGCGTCAGCCATTGGTGGGCGAACAGAGTCCGCACCGGCAGCAGCATGAAGATGAAGAATATGAACCGGACGTTGCTGAACGGTCCATCCGCGAAGTAGCTGCGGAGCCGCGCTCCCAGCGGCCGCGTGTCGGATTTGCGGATCGCCTCCGCCGCGTCCGGCCGCACGCGGCGGGCCTCCTGCCGGCGAGTGAAGAACATGAAAACGAAGACCAGCGTCAGCACGCTGATGCCGAAGCAAACCCAGTTGACCGCCTGAATGCCGGTCGGCGAAAAACTCGCAAACCAGCCCGTGATTGAGTCTCCCAAGGCGGCCTTCGTCGCGTCGTCGGGTTGTGTGGTCGGTTGCGTGGCGGCGATCGCGCGGAATGACAGCACTTTTTGCACGCTCGGCCGCAGGTACGAGGAAATCGCCGCGCCGACGACGATTCCGCCGTTCATCAGCGCGTAGATCAGGCCATATCCCATCGAGCTGGTGCGCTCGTCGGTGAATTGCTTGACGCCGGAGTAGCACACGGGCTGAAGAACCGCCTCGCCCAGCGCAATGATCAGCAGCGAAAGCAGGATGACGATCGCCGTGAGCGCCGCCGATCCCGGCCCGATCGGAACCGCACCGGGTCCGATCGCGTAAATCAGCCTCCCCAAAGCGCACAGCACCATCGCCGCCAACAGCGCTCGCCGCAGGCCGAACGACTCGGCATAGCTTCCCGCGCCCAGCATGAACAGCGTCACCAGCGCGGTGAAAAACGAAACGGCTCGGCTCGCATCCTCATCGCCCCATTTGAGATCCTGCGACAAGAACTCGCTCATCAGGGTGAGCGCAGCGAAATACGCCATAGCCTCAAATACAAACGTCAAGACGACGACCCAGAAGCCGCGCGGCAGGTGAATCAGGGCGGCGAAAGCGTCGATGAAGCCGCGCGGCGGCTGGG
>JACRLV010000083.1:26014-35595 GCA_016235145.1 Planctomycetota bacterium | reverse complement strand
AACGGAAGTCATGTTGCGGTTCTTTGCGCGATATCGTCGGTAGGGGGGCGACGGCGGTCGAAGTCGACAAGCGTCGAAAACCCCACGTCACGCCGACGAAGAATCCGTAATCTGAGAATCGAACACCCAAGGTGAGCGCCGCGCTGCATCGCGCAGCGCGGCACTGCGGGCGGCGGAAAAGTATTGGAGACGCGCGGCGAGGGCGGGCAAGGGGTCCGGGCGCCGGCTCCATCGCCGCGCGGTTGTACGATCCTGCGTTCTCCGTCGGCCGCGCCCGCACCAGGCGATCGATGGTCGCGAGTACATTGCGCGGACGACGCGGAAGTTCTTCAAGCGACCAGGCCGCTCCGCTCATCGGAGCAGGATTGGGCGACAGCCCCGACTCGCGGTCGGAGCGCCTACGCGCCCCAGATGCTCAACAACGCCGACAAATCCCGGAGATCCACGCATCCGTTGCGATCGAAATCCGCCATCGGTTCGTACGACGGAACTCCCACGCACGCGCCAAACGAGCGCAGCAGCGACAGGAGATCGGTGAGATCGACGTCGCCGTCGCCATCGAGGTCGGCAGGCGGAAGGCGCGGGACGGCGTAGCCGGACACATTTGCGTCTTCGTCCCCGATAACAAGCGTGGCTCCGTCGGGCGACAACGAGAGCGCCGGCGCGCCATGCGAGTCCGTCGTAAACTCGCCGACAAAAGTCCCGTCCCGGATCCGCCAAGCGCGGACGATTCCGTGGGTATAATCCGCGTAGATGGTCTGGCCGACGATGAGGTAGGCGTCGTCGCGTGTGAGGGCTGCGGCCCGCTGCGACACCACGCCGTCCGCGGAAAACTCGCTGACGAGTTCCGCGTCAGCAACATTCCAAACCTGGATTCGGTTCGCGCCGTCCGACGCGATCAACCGATCTCCGTTCGACGTCATCGCCAGCGGAAAGCCGCCGGCCGGCCGATCCGGAAACACGCGAACCAACGCGTCATCGGATACACGCGTAAGCCGAAGATATGCCGTTGCCTGGCCGCTCCGACGCGCGTACGACGCGACGGTTTGCCCGTCCGGCGAGAAGATCGCCCCCGCGAGGGCGCTCGGGATCGAACGAATGAACTGGCAGTCCTGAACCCGAAAGAGCCGCGAATAGAGGTCCCCGACAAGCATGACCGTTCCGTCCGGCGAGAAGACAGGACCGACCGTGAACGTCGGGAAGGAGTTCCCGCCCCAGTTGGCGAGCGGCGAGCCGTCGCTCGAATCCCAAAGGCATATCTCGCCGTGCGGGCTTCCGCTCGCGATTCGACTTCCACAAGTCGCGAGAACCAACCCGTCTGGCGAGAACGACGCGCCGCCGACCGCGCTCTGGTGCGCGATCCGGCCCCACGCCGTTTCGCCCGAACCGTGGTCGAACACCGTCAAACGCCGATCGGTATAGCGCGAGGTTGCGGCGACTCGGACGCCGTCAGGCGACCAGCTCAGCGATGAGACGGCCGACCGGGGCGTGTCCAGCGAATGCAACAAGGTCTGCCCGAGATAGTCCCAGGCACCGAGTCGAACGCCCCCGAGAATCAGCGCGCCATCCGCGCAGAAGGCCGCGCTGCCCACTGATTCCACAGGTTCGGTGAGGCTTCCCAGAAGCTCCCCCGTTTCCAGGCTCCAAAGCGGAATTCTCGTCTCGACCCGCGCCGGACCGCTGTAGGGAATGCCTGCGACGATGGCCCCGTCGGCGGAAACCGCCACGCGGTGCACCAGCGGCGGATCGGTTTGCAGCGTGAGCTCGACGCCGCCATCCCACCAGCGCCAGACGCGAATTGGATCGCCGGCGATCACAATCCGCTGGTCGTCGGGCGTAAATTCGAGACCGTGCGAGGTGTAGAACTTTCGGAACGGAGCTTCCAAGGAGCGGACCAATTCGGCGGTGCGCCAATTCCAAACCCGCACCCGGCCATCATAATCAAGCGCAGCGACATGGTCGCCGCCGTTCGAAAAGCTGACGGCGATGGGCAATCCCGTGTCATAGCCCAGCTCCGCGAGCCTTTCTCCCGTTGTGGTTGACGTCACATACACCGATGCGACCTGCGCTGGTCCCCCCGAATGGGAGGTCGCGAGCGCGGCGCCGTCCGGCGAGAGGGCCATGGTCTGGTAGTAGTGTCCCGGAAACACGTACCGTCGAAACGAACCGTCACCGAGGTTGTACAACTCGACCCTCGATTCCATGTTGTTCGTTTGCAGGGCGGCGGTGGAACGGTCGAGAGACACCGCGACTGCCTTCGGTCGATCGACGCGCGCACGGAGCGTCCGCTCGACTTGAAGATTGTCGGTGCGCCGGAGCACGATCCCACGTTCAAACGAGTAGAAGTGCTCGCCGTCAGGGGCGCTTACCACGCGATAGGTTCCCCGATAGCTGGGTTGCGTCCAGCGCGCCTCGAGCGCGAACTGAGCGGTCGCAGAGGCTGAAAGCACCAGCAGCAAGGCAAGCGTCAGCGGCACGGCGTATGGCATTTTGCGTGCGGTCCGCCAAGTCGATATGAACCTCGTTCGCGCGGCCGGCTCAGCGTGAATTGTCATCTGACTCTTCCTGGTGTTTGTTCCACAAGACGCTAGTGTATTTAGTAGCGCTGTTTGCATCTTAACAGGGTGGTCCGGGCGTCCCGCCCGGGTCGGACAACGGGCGAGACGCCCGTACCACCCGTGACGCACTATTTCTGACTAGCTACACTAGTAGTCTGTCAACGTTGAGTTTTCGGGGAGCATCGGCGTCTCGCCGGTGCGCACCAGCGAGACGCCGATGCTCCCCATCCGAAAAAACACAGTTGCCGAAGTACTGGCCCCCGGCGTACTGCCGCCGCCCGGGACTAACGGCTCAAGTATTGGAGGCGCGCGGCGAGGGCTGGCAAGGGGTCCGGGTGCCGGCTCCATCGCCGCGCGGTTGCTCCCGTGGGGGTGCAGCTTCGGCGCAAGCAGGGCTTGATCGGCCGGGGGCAAGCCTCGCAAGCCGCGCTGGTTGCACGGCGACGCGAAACCACTCGCCTGAAGAGGCGGGCAGCCGCGCGGTGCGAGGGCCGACGACCGATCAGGTCGTGTGCTCACTCACTCGGTTGTTATGGTTATCCGCAGGCGGGTAGGCGCGTGGTTCGGAAAATACGGTCAACAAGTAGGTTATGAATAGAGAATGACGATCTCGTCTCCGCGCGTTGCCGCCACATATCGGTCTACCTTCAATTATTCACCAGAATGCGCGTTTTGCAAGTAAATATTGGATCTGGTTCCAAAGAAATGCGATCTCGTGCCGGTGCGGGGAAACCCGCGCTCGCCCGCCGCAGGGGTCGGCGTCGTCAGCTTGCCTGTCTATGAGCCGTTGGAGTGGGGCGGTCGTCTGTGCCCGCTCTCTGCGAAAAAGCGGGCAGGGACGCCCGCTCCACTGATCGTTTCGGCGGCTGTGCGCCCTTCACCGCTGTGAGTGTGGTCAGAAAAAGAAACCGCCGGCGGGATCCTCTGCACACCCGCCGGCGGTATTGAGATCTGGCTGTTTGCGACGATCAGGGGTTCTGGCTGTTGCCGGGATCCTGCTCGAGCATTTTGCGGAGGTAGGCGTTTTCACGCCGGGTCGCTTCCAGGTCGAACAGCAGGTACTTGATCCACAGGCGCAGAAAATCGATGTTCTCCTGCATGCTGTCGACGCTCTTTTTGATGTCGGCGTGGCGCTGTTTGGTTTCGGCGGCCAGGGCGCGCAATCGCTCGCGCTCGCCTTCCGGGAGCGTGTCGATCTGCGCCATCAGTTCGCCCAGCTTCTTCTGAAAAACGACCTCGTCCATCGCTCTTCCTCCCAGGAAGCGTGCAAGCCGGTCGGTCGCACCGCCGCGGCCTCCAACTCCGGTTCCAATCAACTCTAGGTGTGGACGAAGCGGCAAGGCAAGCCATTCAACCGTTTCGGTCGATTTCTGCGCGAATCCGCGGAGCGACCGCTAGCATGCGGTTTGTCGAATGTTCTCACGCTGCTGTTATGGGGCGATTCCGGCCCGCGGATAGGCCTTTTTCCCGGAGTCCTGAAGCAAACCGGCTGCCGCATGATCGAACGCGTTGCGCAACCAATCGATGCGGGACGGTGTATCAGAAGAGGCCGGGCCGAACCCGGCCGTGGAGACGTCAACATGCGGCTCGTCCTTGCTGCGATCCTGGTTGCGTATCCCGCACTCGCCGACGGCATGGCGTTCAAGGGGCGGGACTGGCACGCGCTGGCGTCCGCCATTGAGAACGAGCAGATCGCGCTCATCCGGCACGAGAACGGCGTGCAGCGAATGCTGCTGTCCGTCGATCTCGAAATGGCGGACGAGGACCACGGCGTGTGGATCTTTCCGCTGCCTTGTCCGGGTTCCTCGATCGAGGCGGACATTGCAGGCGAATTTCCGCGGCTGATGGGAGCCGACCCGCGTGTGCAGGCGCGACAAGCGCTTTCACGGGGCATGACGGCGGTGCGTGCCTTCACCGTCGTGCCGCTCTTTTTTGAGATCGGATGCCTGCTGCCGTCCCTGTCGAGAGCACGCAGCTTGGGCTTGACCGTGCATTCAGAGGTCGAGAAGTTCGGCCTGCACGTCGGCGTTGTCAGCGCCGGGGACTTGAGCGAGCTTTCGGCGTACATCGGAACGCGCGCGGCGGCGCTGGACGCCCGCGCGCTTGCCTCAATGTCGCCATACTGCGACGGCAGGTCTTCGTTCGTCGTTACATGGATCACGTCCAAAACGGAGCTCCGAGCGGCTTCGCCTGACGGGCTCAACGCCGGCAGCGGACGAAAACCGTGCGTCGACGTTTCTTTTCAAACGCCCGAGCCGTTTTTTCCGATGCGCGCGACCAGCGGGTATGGCGAAGCGGAGGTCCGGCTCAGGCTTTTCGTCATCGGCCATGTGGCACCGGTCGCGGACGGCTACGAGCGCGCGCTCTGGCGCGACTACTTCGTACAGCCAGCCCGGGAGCGACTTCAGCCGTTCGTGGCCGACGGCCTGCTGCCGGAAGGCGATTTTCCGTACACCGTGTTCAGCGGTGGGGTGGAGGCTCGCGCGCTGACGGCAGATCTGCGTTTCAAGGCAATCCACTTGCCTGGCTTGAAATACTCGAGCGCGGTGGCGTCCATCACCGCAAGAAGCGGACTGCCGCTGATTTTCGCAACGGTGGCGCTGCTGTCGTGGCTGGCCGGCGGCGTCGTCGGGCTGACGCAATTCGGCCGCTGGCGCGAGCCGGCGAGGTTGGGCCTCTGGCATATGGCGACCATCGCCGGACTGTTCGGAGCGCTGCGGGCAACCGAACTGAGCACGTGGGAGCGGCGGCCGACTGCCGCGGGCGACCCGGCGGTGCACGAACGCAACCTGCGGCGCCGATTCCTGGCGTACTTTGTGCTGACCTTCGTCGTGCTGTCTGTGATCGTTCAAGTCGCGATTACGCTGCCGCTTCGTTTTTCTTAAGCCGCCCGGCGGAGCCGCGAGCGTCCGCACGTCAGTTTCTGTCGCCGCTCAGCACGTCGTCCCAAAATTCGCCAGCAGGTTCGTCCGACTTTGAAATCCACGTCGTGCCAGTGGTTCGTCAACCATCGATATTCTGGTTGGTGCACGAGCACCGGTGCACGCCCGTAATGAGTGCTGTGGGGCAGGCCTTCGGCCTGTCTCTCTTGCAGGGAAGATCGCTGCAACACGCGGGCCTGTTTCCGAGGAGACCGGCCAGAGGCCGGCCCCACATTTCTCCGGGCGAGCCTCCCGTCTCGTATTCGGCGAGCGCCGGCACACGAGAACGGCATCGTCATGGACCACTGGCCCCGCGCGAACTCCGCCTCGGCAGGCCCGCGTTTGCGTGCAGACGAACCGCCATATAATCCCCACGTTCGGGTCTCGTTGAACCAAACAACCGGGTTAAGGGAAGGACTATGCGCACTTGCAGCATCATCGTTTCGAGCGTCGTGGCGTTGTGCGGACTGGCCATCGCCCAGGAGTCCAAAGAAATGAAGCCGAAGACGGAGAAAAGCGAAGCACCCGCCGCCAAGACACCCACCAGCCGGCCCGCGACGGCCGAAACCGCGACGTCCGCGCTGGATTTCACGATGAAGGACATCGACGGCAAGGACGTGCCGCTTTCACGCTATCGCGGCAAGGTGCTGCTGATCGTGAACGTCGCCTCCCAATGCGGCCTGACGCCTATCACGAACAGGGGCTGGCGATCCTGGCGTTTCCGGCGAACAACTTCCGCAGCCAGGAGCCGGGCACGAACGCGGAAATCAAGGAATTCTGCCGGACGAAATTTCACGTCGGGTTCGACCTCTTCGCCAAGATCAGCGTTCTGGGCGACGACAAGTGCGAGCTGTACAAGTTCCTGACTTCGAAGGAAAAAAGCGAGAAGTTCGCCGGCGACATCGAGTGGAATTTCGCCAAGTTCCTGGTCGGCCGCGACGGCAAGCTGGTCGCGCGATACGCGCCAAAGACCAAGCCTGACGACGCGGAGCTGGTCAAGACCATCGAATCGGCGATCGCAGTTAATACGCCCTGAAGAAGCTTGACAGGCGAATCGGATGGAGCGCCGCTTGGATGCAACGGTGGAGACGCGGCGTCGCGACGACTGCGTTTCGTAGCGTCGGACCTCCGAGTCCGACGACGAGTGCTCCCTCACCCCAGCCCTCTCCCGGAGTACCGGGAGAGGGGGATGGGGACGATCCCCGTCGGACTCGGAGGTCCGACGCTACTGTGCGGTTCGAAAACCCGTGGCTTTCCTATTCAGGCGCGCCGCCGCGGCGCTGCTGCTTGAGCGAGGACCGGCGGCGCTTGTCGTTCAGCCGCCGGCGGCGAGAGCCCGCCGTCGGCCGGGTCGCATGGCGTTTTTCGGGAACGTGCGTCGCTGTGGTCAGCAGGGCGACGAGCCGGTCGAGCGCATGCCGGCGATTCGCGGCCTGAGATCGCTCGGTCTGCGTCACGATCCGTAACCGCCCGTCCGCGGCGAGCCGCGACGCGAGCCGCTGGCGGATGAGCTGCTTTTCGTGCGAACGCAGGGCCGCACAGCCTTCAAAGTCGAACAGCACGGTCACGCGCGTGCTGACCTTGTTGACGTTCTGCCCGCCCGGGCCGCCGCCGCGGTCGAATTGCTCGCTGACCCAGGGCAGCAGCTCATCGATTTGAAAGCGCTCGGATTCCACGAAGTGAAGCATGCGGCTTGGCGATTCGCGCGGCAAGCCGACGAACCCGCCCTTGCATGAAAAAAGGCGTTCCAACCCCGGCGGGTCAGCAAAGCGCGATGTACGCGGCAACGAAATACGCGACGATGCGGATCCGCTGCTCTGTCCAGATGAAGGTCATCTTTCCGCCTCCGAAGGCGATTGCATCCGATGATCCGAAGACGCCGGTTGGAAACCGGCGCGACAAGAATCACCGTTTGAAACCCGGTGCCACGGTCTGCCAGGCGATGAACGGCTATTTCGCGGGCAGCCCGAATTCCTGCACCCAATAGACGCCGTAGTCCCCACCCTGTCGCACTCCCACCCCCAGCTCCGTGAATCGCGGATCCAGGATGTTCTGCCGGTGCGACGGGCTGTTCATCCAGTCCGTCATGGCCTGTTCGGGCGTGTGCTGCCCGGCGGCCAGATTTTCGCCGATCACGCTGTAGTCGTAGCCGAACGCGTCGGCCCGAACGCCCAGCGTGGACTTGGTGGTCGGGTTTACGTGGTCGAAAAAGTCGAAGTGGATCATTTCGCAGGCGTATTGGGTCGCCTCGTTCGCCAGCGTGTCGTTCCAGACCACGGTGCTCAGGCCGGCGGCGGCCCGCTGCTGATTGACGAGCTCAAGCACGCGTACCGCCAAAGTGGCCTCGTCAGGGGACTGCCCGCAATCGGGGAATTCCGCCGCCAGACGGGATTCGAATGTCCCATCCGCCCCTGAGGTCTGGGTCGCGGAATTGCCGGTATCGGACGTATCGGAGGCCAAGCTCGCCGGCGCCCGCCCGACGACCGGGTCGGTCGCGAGCGCGTCCGTCAGGCTGGAGCCCGAATCCAGGCAACCGGAGGTCATGGCGACGAAAGAAACGAGGATTAACCACGAATTGAGCACGCGCGGCATTTGCCTCTCCAAAGCAACCGTGGATGCTGTTTGGCCGACCTCGCTCGTCGTCGGCCGCTGTCGTTTCATTGTAGCCGGGTTGGTCGGGACTTGATACGACTTTTTGTTGCCCCCATACTTATGCACGGGGCCGGACGACGTCCGGTTATCTGACCCAGGAGAGTCTCAATGCGTCGAATCACCGCGACCGGGATCGCTGCCGTAATGACATTCTCAGTCCTCCTGCTCGCCGGCGGCTGCCCGCTGAGTCCGAGCACGGGCGGAACCACAGGCGGAACCGTTTTCAATATTGCGCCAACGCCGGTAGTAACATCCGACGTTACGCGGGGCATCGTTCCGCTAACCGTGCAATTTGGATCGGATCGCAGCACGGATGACGGTCTGATCATCTCCCGCCAGTGGGACTTCGCCGACGGGTTCACATCCCAGGAAGTCTCGCCGCGGCACACGTTCACCGCGACGGGCGAATTCAACGTCGAATTGACGCTGACGGACGACGCCGGCGGTACGTCCAGCCGAAGTCTGACGATCATCGTGACCGACGCGCCGGTGCCGGTGATTACCACCGACCGGACCGTAATTGAGGCGGCGCCCGGCGTCGTGAATTTCGCGGCGACCGATTCGTTCGACCCGGACGGCACGATCGTGGAATTCCGCTGGGACTTCGGCGACGGGTCGCGCGAGTTTTTGGAGACCGTGCCGCATCAGTTCGCATCCGCCGGAAACTACAAAGTCACCTTGACCGTGACCGACAACGTCGGCGTTCAGGCCCGTGCTAACGTCATCATCCAGGTCGGCATCGCGCAGCCTTCGATCGAAATTCGCATTCCTCCGCCGGACATCGGCAACATCGTGGTGAGCGAGGATTCGCCGCTGTGGATTCAGGCCGTTTACACGGTCGATCCCGCGGCGTCGCATTTCATTCACGCCGGAATCGACGGAGACCGCGATATCTGCGACGCGCAGTACGCCCAGTTCTCGTTGAGCACGGGCGGCGTCACGCAGCGCATCGTGGGCCACGGGGACCAGGTCACCCGGGCGCTGTTCTCGCCGAACGGCCAGATGATCCTCACTTCGAGCCTGGACGGCACGCTGCGGCTGACCAACGCAACCACCGGAGCCTTCATTCGGCAGATCACGGCTACCGGGCCGGTGAATTGCGCCGCATTCTCTCCGGACGGCAATTCGATCGTTTACGGCGCCGAGAATGGCGACGTGGTTCTGGTGCAGACCGCCGACGGGGCCGTGGTGCGCACGTTCGCCAGCCACGTCGGGGCTGTGAATGACGTCCTGTTCTCGCCTTCGGGAGTGCAAATTTTCAGTGCCGGGGCGGATCGCCGGGCGATTCTCTGGAACGCCGCGGATGGCACGATCCTGCGGGATTTTCTGCACGCGCTTCCGGTTCACGCCCTGGCGTTCCAGCCCGCCGATCCGACAATCGTCGCGACCGGGGCGGCCGCCACTCGGGTCCAGCTCTGGAATATCCCCCGCGGCGAGAATCTCCCCTCGC
>JACRLV010000083.1:0-25983 GCA_016235145.1 Planctomycetota bacterium | reverse complement strand
TGGCCGGACACGCCGACGGCGTGCGGTCGCTCGTGGTCAGCCCGGACGGGGCAAAACTCTACAGCGGCGGCGACGACAAGATCATCGTCGCGTGGAATCCGAACACAGGCGAAAACCTCGGCACGTTCACCGGCCACACCGGCTCGGTGATTTCGCTGGCGATCTCGACCGATGGAGCGACGCTGCTGAGCGGCGGGTCGGAAGGGACCGCCCATGTCTGGGATGCCGCGGCCCGCACGAGCACGTGGTCGGTCGCGCCCTGCGTCTCGCCGATCAATTCGATCCGCTTCGCCCCCTCGGGAACGAGCGCCCTGGTCGCGATCGGCGCCCGCAATCAGATCACGCTCGACACCGACCCCGGAAACGGCGGCGATCTGAACCTGACCTACCCGGTCGCGCTCTCGCTCAAGGACGCGGGCGTTCCAAACGGCAGCTACTTCCTGTGGGCGGAAATCGAAACCGACCGCAGCGAGCCGGCCCGGGCGTACGCCAATGCCACGATCAGCGTCATCGATCCGTTCGCAGCGGAAACCGGCGGCGCTGCTCCGACGGTTCCGTTCGTCAACGACGAGGCGGCGATCGTCTTCGCGCCGCTGTCGTTCAGCCTGCCGGACACGCGCCGCCAGGTCGTGAGCCTCGGCAGCCTGGTCGCGGGCGACCGCGTCTTCCTCTCGATGATGACGCCGCCTTCGTTCGGCGACTTGTTCACCCCGGCGTTCGCCTACAGCTTGGCGCTGATCGACGAGAACAACTCGATCTCGGCGTGGTATGAGAGCGGCGGAGTCCTTTTCTCGGAGTTCTCGCGGCTTGTCGTCGGCCACAGCAGCGCCCGCTATTACCTGGTCATGGACGGCGGATACGGCGTCAAGGTGCGCATCCAGCGCGGCGCGGGTCTGAACGCGCTGCGTCAGCAGCGGGTGCTGGTGAATTTCGCCGGAACCGGCCTGGATCCCGTTACGATCGCCGATACCACGACGGTGGTGCCGCCGCTGAACGCGGCGAACTTCAACCAGTATTTCGTGGAGGCCGGCCTCCCGAATCCCAATTGGGGCGCGACGGAAACGGACATCATCAAACAGTCCGTGGTCGCGACCCTTAATGCGAAGTACTCGGGCCTGAACGTCGTGTTCGTGAGTTCGGATCAGGCCGAGCCGAATACGCCGCGCCTGGTCATGCACGTAGGCGGCGCCAATCTTTTTGCGTACGGCATCTCGGATTACATCGATCCGCGTAACGATTTCCTGTCCGGCGTCGGCATCACGTTCGCCAGTACGATCGCCCGCGACGGCATCAACGGGTTCTTCGCGAATCCGACCACGGCGGCAGCTACGCTTGGTGTGGCGATCGGGACGGTCGCGGCCCATGAGGTTGGCCACCTGCTTGGGCTGCGTCACACCCAGGGCAATCCAACCGACTTGATGCTCTCAGGCGCCGATCCGACGCTGGGGCTGGGATTGACGACCTCCGAGGTCTCGGATGCCGAGCAGGTCTACGGGCTTCCGAGCATCGGCATTCAGGATGCGCCGACGCTGCTGCTCGAAACGATCGGCCCGTCGAATTAGCGGCGGATCGTCCGAATACGACGCGTGGGCAGGCGGGCGTCGCTCCCGGGTATGATCCCGGGCGCGACGCGCGCGTTTTTCGGGCGGGCATTCACGCGGATTTTGCCCGGATTCGTTGCGTTGACGCGGAGTGCGCGACGTGTTCCGGCCCGTGGATTCCAGTATCCGCTGCCTTCACTGCGATTACAGCCTGCGCGGGCTGGATGGCGATCCCATTCGCTGCCCGGAGTGCGGTCAAATAACGATGCGGGCCGAGGCCGACGTCCGCCGGCGGCGGTTGCGCATCGCGCACGACAAGGCCTTATTCTCCGCCGCGTTTCTCACCCTGGGTCTGGTGGTCGCCGCGGTCGCGATCTTCAATCCGCCCGCATTCGCCTGTGCCTGTGTGCTCGCGATCCCCTGGCTCATCACGACGACCAACGTCGCACGAATGCTCCGCTTCCGGCGCGGTTGGGCGGCGGCGTATGCAAAGCACCAGCTGCTTCTGGTCGCAGCGGCCTTCGCCGTCCTCGCTCTCATTTTCGGCCTGATTCCGCTGCTCTTGATCCTGACGGTCGCGTTGTCCACGCGCCTGCCTCAAAACGCCGTCGGCGCGATTCTCGGGCTGCTGGCGGGCGTCGCCGTCTGCATCCCGCTGGCGGCGCTTCTGCTGCGCGTGGCGGATCGATGCGATCGCGCGGCCATGCGGAGCTTTGATCGATTTCTGCGTGGGGAACCCTGACCGGATGAGGACGACTGACCCGCGCCGCCGGATCAAGAGTCGCGCATTTGGCGTTTTCGACGGGCGTGCTCGGCGACCAGATCGAACGTCGTCATCGCCGGATGATCCAGCGGCGTGGCGTCCGGATTCGTCTCCCGCGTCTGCTGTTGCGCTCCGACGATCGCGGCGATCCGGCTTTTCAGAACCGCGGGGCGCTGGTCGGCTGCGTACGCGGCTTCGAGGGAGCGCAGCATGTGGCCGGCGGTTTTGAAGCGCATGACGCGCTGTTTGTGCAGCGCTCGTTCGACGATCTCGCGCACCGCTTCGGGCACGCCGAGCATTTCGAGCCGCTGCGTCGGAACGACCGCAGACACGTGCCGCGCCTTCATGTCCGTGATCGTGTCCGCCTCAAACGGCGGCTGTCCGCTGAGAAGCTCGAAAAGCAGGATGCCGAGGGCATACACATCGCTCTGCGGCGAGACCTGGCCCTCGAACATCTCCGGCGCCATGTAGAGCGGGCTGCCGCCGACGTTGCTGGCCGTACCCTGGCGGCGCAGCGTGTCGAACTCGATCGCCAAGCCGAAATCGCAGACATGCGCCTCTCCGTTGCGATCAAAGAGGATGTTCGCCGGCTTGATGTCGCGGTGGACCACATTCTCGGCGTGCATCGCGGCGACCGCCGAAGTGATCGAATGCGTGATGAACATCGCCAGCGCGAAATCGAGCCGCCCGCTGCGCAGCAGAGCCTCGCGCAGCGAGATTCCGTCGATGTACTCCATCACGATCGCGGGCAGCCCGCCGGCCGATTCGACCGAGTGAACCGTCACGATGTTGGGGTGCTTGATCCGCCCGGCCGACTGCACGCCGCCGGCCAGCTCGGCGATCGCCGCCTGGTGAGACTTGTCGCGCCGGGCGTGCAGCACCTTCACCGCGACGTTGCGGCGGATGGCGTCGTCAAAGCCCGCGAAAACGACGCCGCCGGCGCCTTCCCCGATCATCCGGCCGATCCGCACATTGCCGATGCGGCGCGGAATCTCGATCGCCTCGGTTGTCGCGGCGGCCTGATCTTCCACGTGAAAGGTGATGGTTTCGTCGACCACGTCCGCGGGCCCTTCCATACCAGAGGCGGCGGGCAGGCCGGTCGGCCGCGCCGCGCTCGCCTTACTGGTATTCTGTGACGCCCGAGACCTATTCATCCCGTACAAAATCCCCCGGATTTTCGAATCACTCAGCGGAGCTAGCCCAGAACGTCGTCGATCGTCTCACGCAGATCCAGAACTTTTTCCAGGCGCGTGACGGAGAGCGTGCCGCGAACGCGGCGGTCTACGTGCACGAGAATCAGCTTCCGTCCCGCGAGCTTGAGCGACTGCGAAAGGCGAACCAGCGCGCCGAGCACCGCGCTGGGGACGAATTCGACTTTTTTCAGATCGAGCACCACGGGCACGTCGGGTTGGGCGTCGGCCGCCTGCGTGACTTCCGCCACCAATCCGATGGCCGCGGAATCATTGAGCGCTCGCCGCACGACGGCGATGTGCACCATGTCGGTGTTCGGATGGACCAGCGTGATCGCTGACTCTGTCATGGCCGCTCCGTATCGAAGGTCCAACAGACGGGACGCCTGTCCTGCTGTGCCGGACACGCATCGGTTTCTGAAGTTGAATGACGAGGCACAGATGTGCCTAAGATGATACACCGTCCTCATCTTTCCGGTTCGCCTTGACACGTGTTTTTCTGCCGAGCAGAATCAGCCCAGAGAGCGTGCGGATGGCGAAAAAGATCATAACCATTGGAAATTCGCAAAGTTACGGCGAGATGACCGCGCCCGCGGCCGAGGCGCTCCGCACTGGCGGATTGGTCATCTTTCCGACGGAGACGGTTTACGGTGTCGCGGCAAACGCCGCGTTGCCCCAGGCGATGAGCCGCCTTCGCGAAATCAAGGGCCGCAACGAAACGCAGCCGTTCACTGTTCATCTCGCAAGATCCAATGACGCGGCGGATTACGTCGTTCATTCCAGCCCTGTCACGCGGCGTCTGGCTCGTCGCCTGTGGCCCGGCCCCATGACGCTCGTCTGCGACATATCCGACCCGGGCGCGACGGCCGCGGCGCGGGAAATCCCGCGCGCGCGATGGGGCGACGTGTTCGCCGATGGCGCGGTCGGGCTGCGCGTTCCGGATCATGCCGTTGCCCGTGAACTAATTTCGCGGGCGAATGTGCCCGTTGTCGCCAGCAGCGCAAATCGGGCCGGTCAGGCGCCGCCGCTGCGGGCCGATGACGCCATTGCGGCGCTCGGCGACGAGGTGGACGTCGCGATCGACAACGGGCTGACGCGCTATTCCGCCGCCTCGACGATCGTCCGCGTGAAGGGCGATCAATGGTCGATCCTCCGCACCGGCGTGCTGGACGAACGCACGATCGCCCGGGCGGCGACCAGCTTGATTCTGTTTGTTTGCACAGGCAATTCGTGCCGGTCGCCGCTGGCTGAGTACCTGTTTCGTGCGGCGTTGGCCCAGCGGCTCAGCCGGTCGGAGGACCAGCTTGCCGCGGGTGGATACCTGGTCGCGTCCGCGGGAACGCACGCGTTCGGCGGCGGAACCATTTCCAGCGGTTCGCTGGCGGAGTTGCGAAATCGCGGCATCGACGGATCCCGGCATCGCCCCCAGCCGGCCACAGAGGAGCTCATCCGCCGGTCCGAGCGAATCTACTGCATGACCGGCGAGCATCGGGAGATTATTCTGGAGACGGTGCCCGCGGCGGAGAACCGCGTCGCACTGCTCGATCCGGCCGGTATGATCTCCGACCCGATCGGCCAAGGACCGGCGGAATACCGGGCCTGCGCCGATCACATCGAGCGTGCGGTACGGGCTCGCGTGGAGGAATTCGTCGATGAAGATCGCCATTGGTAGCGACCACAGGGGCTTTGAGGCCAAGGAACGGATCAAGATCCTGCTGCGCGAGCTTGGCGCGGAGATCATCGACCACGGTACGAATTCGCGCGAAGCGTGCGACTATCCCGATACGGCGATTCACGTCGGCCGCGACGTGGCTTCCGCGGCGGCGGAGCGCGGCATCCTCTTGTGCGGCACGGGCCTCGGCATGTCGATCACCGCGAACAAGATCGCCGGCGTGCGGGCCGCTCTCTGCCACGACGAGCTGACCGCCCAGCTTTCCCGCCGCCACAACGATGCGAACGTGCTATGCCTGCCGGCGGACCTGGTCGGCGACGCGCTCATGCAATCGATGATTCGCACGTGGCTGGAAACGAAATTCGAAGGCGGCCGGCACGCCCGTCGCGTTGACAAGATCATCGCGTTCGAAACGGACGCCAAAAGGAATTGCGGCAAATAACAACCGCCCGCGCCGCGTCGCGACGCGGTACGCCAGATAGAGCACGCCGCCCGCGGTCAGAGCGGACGCTGCGCTGGTGATCACGGCGGCGTTCTGGACGCACGCATTGGTCTGAAACAGCGCCGCGCCGGCGGCCATCAACGCGATCCACTTTCGAATGCTGTTCTTGTTCATATTTCCATCCAATGGCTGAATACCCGGGTTCTCAATCCGCCGAATGACAAAGCGAAACTATCTCGGCTTCCGCCGAAGCAGTCAAATGGTGGGGCCGCCCCGACCCGCCGGATGGGCGGTAGAATTCGCGCGGGCCGCAGGATCAGCCCAGCGACCGCGAGAGCGCAGAGTGCTGTCAACGATCCGTTTCCATTGTTCCCGCGTATTCGGTGGGCCCGGTTGGCTCATTCGTCGCCGTAGAGACAGGCTCACAACGGCGCGCGTCATGGGGGTCGTCTCTCGATGAGCGCGAATCCTCAGTTGACGGAACAAACGCGAAACGCGCGCACCGTGTTTTCCGGCAAAGCCCTCTTAGCGATCACCGCGTGGGGAATGTCCTTCGTGGTGACGCGCGTGGCGCTCGAGTCGTTTGATCCGCTGGGGCTCGTCGCGGCGCGGATGATCATGGGGGCCGCGCTGCTGGCGCTGATCCTGCGGGCCGGCGGGCGAAGCGTGATGCCGCGACCGGCCGATCGCCCGATGACGGCGCTTCTCGGAGCCATCTTCGCTGTGCATCTGTCCATCCAGGCCTACGGCATGCAGCACACGACCGCGATCAATGCGGGCTGGATCATCGGGTTCATTCCGGCCGTTACCGCGGTGGGCAGTTGGTTGCTCGGCCGCGAGCGCATTGCCGGCGTCGGCTGGCTTGGGCTGGGGTTGGGGCTGGCGGGCGTGCTGCTGGTGATGGCGGAGAAGCCGCCCCAATTCGACCGGGCCCGCTTGGGTGATCTGCTGCAACTGGCCAGTTGCTTCACCTGGGCTGCGTATGCGCTGCTTGCGGTGCGACCGGTCGGCGCCAGCGGGGCGCTGAGCGTCACCGCCGGCGCGATGGTGATCGCGGCGCTGCTCACCGGCATCCCCGCGGCGCTGGCCGGCGTGACGCACGCGCCGCTGACGCTCAAGACCGCGCTGGCGGCGGGATTTCTCGGCCTGATTTGCAGCGCCGGCGCGATGTGCATCTGGTCCAGCGCCCTGGTGGAGCACGGCCCGACGCGCATCGCATCCCTCCAATACGTCCAGCCGTTCATCACGCTCGCAACGGGCGCCGTCGTGCTTGGCGAACCGATCACGATGAACGCGCTGTCCGGCGGAGCGTGCGTGCTGCTGGGCGTGTGGCTGATTTCGTCCCGTCGGCCGAATGTTGCGCCAGCGCCGGGCGGGCCGGGCGACTTCGACTGACAAATCACCGCCGCCGATGCACGCATACAGCTTCGATATCCGTATCCGTAACCGAAACTTCAAGCGTGACGGAGCACTAGCTTTTGCGGATGGATGCGCTCGGAGCGGCGGCGTGGACACGGCGGGCAAGGAGGGCCTTGAAAGACCATTGGATGAGCAGCGCCGGCGTCATATACCAGAGAATCCAGGTCGGGAGCTGGTAGCGGCCGTTGGGAAACAGGAACGCCGCATGGGCCGCCAGAAACGCCAGCGATCCGAGCAGAATGAGCGCCAGCGCGGAATTTCGTCGAAATACGCATATTCCCGCCACGATCAATGCACAAGCAAGCAGCGGCACCTGCGGCACGCCGCGCGGCGATTTTCGTCCGATTCGATCGAGCAGCGGCCGAAGCGGACCGCCGGCGGTGCTGTGATTGAGCTGATCGAGCAGGGGGTTGACCGCGCCCGGGTCGTACTGCACGCCGTCGCCCTCGCGCGCGACGCGATTGACGATGTCGTGCAGTTCGTGCCAGTCGAGCGGGCCGCCGTCCATCGAGAAGTTGAGCTGCCAGGCGGCCGCATGCAGGACGCAGCGAGCGTATTCCGCGGGGCTAACGCGAATGCTGGCGAGCGACCAGGCGCGCAAGAGGGCTTCGTTTCGGGAATGCCCCTCGATCCGCCAGCAGAAATTCCAAAACGCGACATCCCCCATTGGTTTTCCCGCGTACGGCGCGTACGCCGCCTGGACGTCTGGCGGCAGCGGATAATCCTCCTTGACCAGGCCGACCCGCGCGACCCCGCTGAACAAATGAGCGCCGTTGCCGAACGAAAGCCGCGCCTCGCCTTGCGTCGCGCGCTGAAATAGCAGCCAGGGCGCCAGGCCGATCGCCAGCGCCGCCAGCACGGCGCTCAGCCGCACCGTACGATCGCGCCAACCGCCGCCGCCGTCCAAGGCGAATGCAAGGGCGAAAAACGGGACGATCACCTGGAAAGTCGGGCGTATCAGGCACAGTGCAGCCAGGAGCAACCCCAAAACGCCCCCCCAGATCAGCCGCCGCCGCGTCGGAATCAGCACCACCGCCGTCGCGGCGAGTACGAAAACCGTCGACGGCGCCTCCGTCATTGCGTAGCTCTCAAAACACAGCAGCCACGGATCGGTTGCGGCGAGCGTCCCGGCGAAGGCGCCGGCCAGCGGTCCGGAGCGCACCGCCGTCGCCCAAGCCAGCAGCAGGCACCCGCACAGCCCCAGCGCGTGCTGAATCGCCAGCAGCGCCGTGGGACTCGGCCCGAACGTCGCAAAAACCAATGCGAGCAGGGCGGGATAGCCCGGCGTCCGGTCCGGGCGCGGCGGCGCAAAGTCGCCGGCGAGAATCGCGCGGGTGTACTTGAGATACTCGACGCTGTCGTTCTGAATGATCAGGGAAAGCGAAGCGGTTGCCAGCACGCGGACCACGCCGCCGACGATCAAGACAATCAGAAGGGCTTGCCACAGGCGGATCGGCGGGCGCCGCGGAATTTCAGGTGGGCTCGGTGAATTCAACGCTGTGCTGCTCATTGCCCTTGTGGGCGACATTTCTTCGGCTCGTTGATTACCGGCCGCCGCGTCGGACCATCGAGTCCGACGGCTTGGCCCGCCGGTGAACCCGTCGTCGGACTCGGCGGTCCGACACTACTTTCGCGCAAGATCCCTTCGGAAGCGGGGGTCCGAGGCTGCGTGCTTGCCAGAAACCGCTAGCGCGGCGCGCCGGACCCCGACGAATTGAGCGCCGACGGAACCAGCCGATCGACCGGCGCCGTCTTCGTCTGCACGACCTTGCCGTGCTCGTGATACTCCTGCTCGACGTTCACCGACCAGATGTCGTGTGCCGCGTAGTTTCCGCCGGCGATATTGCGGGCCGCGAAGACGCCGGTCAGCATCGAGTGATCCTGGTTGTTGTACCGATGCTGGCCGTTGCGGCCGATGGTTTGCAGGTTGTTGAACGTCCGCAGGTAGCGCTGAAGCACGTCGACGGTCGCCCGATAGTCGCGATCATAAATCGGGTAGGCCTTCGCCATCCGCACGACGACGCCTTCCGCTACGTCGCTGCGCCGGATCAACCCGATCTGTTCGGATTCGCGGATGCCGAGCTCGATCAACCGATCATCCGGCCAGGTCCACTCTTCGTCCTTGTCCCAGAGGAAATACTCCAGGCCGAGCGTGCATTGGTGGCCGTTCGGGACCATCGCCGGCGACCAGCTCTTGTAATTCTGCACGCGGCCGACCTTCACCTCCGGCGCGTGAATGTAGATCCAGTTGTCGGGGAACATCTCCGGCTTGTTCACGACGAGCACGACCGTGAGGTAGTCGCGGTAACGCAAACGACTGGCGGCGGCCAGCACCTCCGGCGGCGGCGGCGGATCCATCGCCAGGATCAATTCCCGCAGCGGCATCGACGAGACGAAGTGCGATCCGGAATATTCGCCGCGCGAGCCATCGACGCCGCGCGGCAGGACGCATTCAACCCGTCCGTTCGTATGGCGGACGCGCTCGACCGGCGCGTCGTACACGGTCGGACAAGCGGCCTGCGACAGGCGGCGCTGGCACGCCTCCCACATCTGTCCCGGGCCATAGCGCGGATAATGGAAGGTGTCGATCAAGGTCGTGATGACCTGGCCGTCCTTGGTCCTGGCCGGGCCCTTCTTCGGGAAGAGCGCGTTGCGAATCGCTTCGGACAGCGACAAGTTCTTGATCCGCTGGGCGGCCCAGTCGGCGGAGATGTCCTTGCAGGGAATTCCCCACACCTTTTCCGTATATGTCTTGAAAAAGATGCTGTAAAGCCGATAGCCGAAGCGGTTGGCGACCCAATCCTCGAACGACTGCGGATCGGGCTTTGGAAACACGCGCGCCTTGGCGTAGCTCGCCATGCAGCGGGCGGCCTCGATGGGCCCCAGGCCGGACAAGGCGTTGAACGCCTTCAGCGGATAGTCGAAATATTTGCCGCGATAGAAGATGCGCGACATGCGCGGCCGTTCGAGGAACTCGTCGTCGAGAATTTCTTTCCACAGGTCGTTGATCAGCGTGACCTTGGAGAAGAAGCGGTGGCCGCCGATGTCAAAGCGAAAGCCGTTGTGGTTGACCGTGCGCGAGATGCCGCCGACGACGCGATCGGCCTCGAGTATCACGGACTTCTGCCCGAGCTTGTTCAGCTCGAACGCGGTCGTCAGCCCCGCCGGCCCCGCGCCAATGACCACCGTTTCCGCCATCGATTCCGCCTTTCGATCTTCGCTCGCCGTCGGCGACGACATTCCGCACTTTGGCGAATTGTACGGCGTGCGTCAAGATTTCGGCGGCGGCTGTGGCCGAAAAATCCGCCGGGGCTTTCGCCGGGTTCGGAGCATCGGCGGCCGCCGATCCCTTCGAACCCATGCACGTAGTTTCTCACATTCGGTCCACGCTCGAAGCACTCGAAAAGGATCCGCGATCGCTTGTGGTCGGTTTGCCAATTATCGGCGCGTCTCTTCAGTCGATGCCGGGTTTACAATGACTGGAAGCGGAGGAAAGGAATTATGAGCGCCGCACAAACCCAACCGCCGGACAACGACGTACGGCGCGCTCGGGATGGGGATGAACCCGCGCTGGAACGGTTGCTCACCCGCCACATCGACAGGGTCCGCCGCCAGATCTCGCGTCAGATCGGTCCGCAGTACCAATCGCTGCTGAGCGCGGATGACGTAACTCAGCAGACGGGCATCGATGCATTCCTGCAAGTGAAGTCGCTGCGGGCGGACGACGAGGAGGGTTTTGCTGCCTGGCTGGAGCGTCTTGCGCGGAACAACCTGATTGACGCCATCCGCCGCCTGGACGCGGACAAGAGGCCTCCGTTGGATCGGCGCTTGGCGCCGGCTGGAACCGAAACGACGCATTCGCTGGTGGATGCGATCTTCGGAGTCGAATCGCAGACTCCCTCCCGCGTGCTCGCGAGCAGAGAAATGCAGCAGCGGCTGGAAGCGGCGGTCGGCCGCTTGCCGCCGGACTATCAGCAAGCCATACGCCTCCTCGATCTGCAAGGCCGATCGGCGGTTGAAGTTGCGGAAATCATGGGGCGCTCCGCCGGCGCCGTTCACATGATCCGGGCCCGAGCCCACGCGCTCCTGCGGCGGATTTTCCTCGGAAATTCCGAAGATTCTGCTTTCGGCGCGTGATTTTCTCGTTCGGCCTGCGCCATACCTCTTGGGCGAATGCATGGCCACCGGTGCAATTCACCGGCGACATGGCGCTCTTCGAGCGAAACGCGAGCGACTGACCATGAATCCAGCCGAAGACGAGATTGCGTTGGTCCGACGGTTGCGAGGTGAAGCCGCCGAGCTTCGGCGGGTGATCGCACCGCCGCGGGATGAGGGGTCGAGCTGCCTTTCTGCGTCCACCGCCGTCATTCCCGGCGTGTTGCCGCCGGATTTTCTCGAAGGATACACGTTTGTCAGGGAAATCCACCTTGGCGGACAAGGCGCCGTCTACGAGGCGCTGCAAAACGCCACCCGCCGGCGGGTCGCGATCAAGCTGTTTCATGGAATCAAATCGACCAGCCGCGCGGCACGCCGGTTCGAGCGCGAAGCGGAGTTGATCACGCAGTTGCGCCATCCGAATGTGGTTACGGTTCTGGACGCCGGCCAGCGGCAAGGCGTGTATTTCCTGATCATGGAGTACGTGGACGGCCGGCCGATCGACGCGTATTTCGCCGATCGTACCCGCTCGGCAGTCTCCGAGAACAAGGCCCGCTCGCGTGCCCGTTGCCGACGGGAAACGCGCGAAATGCTGGAGTTGTTCGCCAAAGTCTGCGACGGCGTCGCCGCCGCGCATCTGAAGGGCATCATCCACCGCGACTTGAAGCCCGCCAACATCTTGATCGACGCCGAGGGCCAGCCGCGCGTGCTGGATTTCGGTCTTGCGAAGCTGGCGGGCGAGAATTCAGACAGTAGCGCTCGGCCCTCCGCGGCCGACGACCGCGGTGAAATCGCTGGAACTGGAATCCCTTCCAGTTCCCCATCCGCCGCCGACCGCGAACCCGAATCTGACAATTCGCTACCGGTCGCCGACAACATCACCCAGACCGGCCAATTCGTCGGTTCCGTCCGATGGGCCAGTCCCGAACAAGCCGTCGGCGACAACTCGAACATCGACATCCGCACGGACGTGTATTCCCTCGGCGTGATCCTCTATCAGCTTCTGACCGGCGGCGGATTCCCATACGACGTGACCGGACGGACGCGCGATGTGTTGGAGCGGATATTGACCGAAAAGCCGCATTCTCTGCGTTGCGCCAACGCGAATTCGCATCCGCCAACTCTGCCCCTCGATCCGGATCTGGAAGCCGTGGTCGGTAGGTGTTTGTCGAAGACCCGGGACGGCCGATACCAATCCGCGGACTCGCTGGGAACGGAACTTCGGCGATATCTCTCCGGTTTCGCATTGCAAGCCAGGCAATCGGAGAGGGGATATGTGCTCCGCAAGTTCGTCCGACGCCACTGGTTGCCGGTTTGCCTCGCGGCGGCGGCGGTTCTCGCCACGACCGTCGGAGGCGGCCTCTTGATCCATCTTTATCAACGACTGGATCGACAGGCACGGGAATCCAACACCGCGCTGACGCTCATGAACGACCTAACCGGCATTGAAGGGCGGCTTGACCACATTGGCGAAAACGACACAGCCCGACAACAGTTGCTCGTAATCACGTCTCTTTCTGAGTCAATTCAGTTCAGCGACTCGTTTGCAGAATCCACTCTTCGCATGCGTCTGGCCCAGGCGTGGATGTGGGCGCCAGATGCCAGCGCGGCCGCCGCCCAAGCGCTCCGGGCGCTTGAAGCCGCTCAACGCATTCACCCGCGCATGCCCGACCAAATCGAGAAAGCACTAGAAGCCGCCGTCTGGTGCGTGGGCCACGTGGATGCCGAGCGGGCGCTCGTCCTTTGCCTGGAACTCGAAAGGACCACCAAGGACATTTACGGCGACACCAGCATCCGATACGCCGAGTCGCTCGCTGCGACCGCGGAGAATTACCGGGCGCTGGACAATCTCGCGGAGTTCAGAGCGAGAATCGACCGCGCAATCGCGATTCACGAGGCCGTCGAGCCCGGCAGCGGCGCGGTTCGGCTGAAGACGCTTGCGGAGCATTACTGCGACCAGTTGAACCAGCTTGACATTTCTTATGACCTGCACTGCATAGCACTGACAGCCGTACGCCCTACCAACGATGACATCGGCATTTCCCATCATTTGCACAGTTTTGGGCACTTGCTGATCAAAATGAGGCGTTTCGATGAGGCCGCCGCAATCATGTCGGAATGCGTTGAGCGCCGCAGCCGGGCATACGGAGCGGACGATGCCGATGTGTTCTATGTCTTTGTGTCGAAAAGTCAGTATGGAGAGGTCTTGACAGAACTCGGACGATTTCACGAATCCGAGCAGCTTCTGAGAGCCGCTCTCACGGGGTTCCATGAGCCCACCGCACCGAAATGGCGGCCGGCACGCGGGCAATTCGAACGCGAGACCCTGCAGCGGCTTCTGACCTTGTACTCTCGATGGAGCCAGCGATCGGGCGACCGCCATTCTGTCGAGATTCGTGACTGTCAAGATCGACTCGGCGAACTTGATCGGACGAAAAGCCCCTGAGGCGAAGGCGTCTCCGGGACAACCCAATAACTCGTAACGACAGGAGCGACTCATGATGATGCCGACACCTACTCCGCGCGCCTCCAGTGCCCAAGCCATGTCTGCAACCCACAGTCGATCGGCTGGCAAGAGAAGGTGCAGCACCCCCTACGCCGCTTGCCTCGCACTGGCCGCGGCCACCCCGGCGCTGGCGCAAATCGCCACATTTCAAGCCTTGGGAGATTTGCCCGGCGGAACGTATTACAGTTACGCGCTTGGGGTCAGCGCCGATGGTTCGACGGTTGTCGGCGTTTCGAACTCCGCCAACGGGCCCGAAGCATTCAAGTGGACCGCGCTCGGAATCGAAGGACTGGGTAGCGTGCCCGGCGGTTCAGTTCCGAGCGCCGCTTACGAAACGAACGCAGACGGCAGCGTCATCGTCGGCTGTTCCCGGCTGAATGGCGCTACCGTGGCGTGTCGCTGGGACGACGCGGCTGCCGCACCATTGCCGTCCTTGGCGGGATGGAGCGCCTATTCACTGGCCTATTGCATTTCGTCGAACGCATCATTCATCGGCGGCTTTTCCTCGACGAACCCCACGGGGGGAGACCGCACGCTGGCCACATTGTGGTCGGACGACGCGGCGTTGGCGCTGCCCGACATCGCCAATGCGGACGACTACGGCATGGCAAGCGACGTGAGCGACGATGGGACGCTTGTCGGCTCCGTCCGCGATCAGTCCGGCCAGGATCAAGCGTGCGCTTGGTCGGGGGGCCAACTCACATTGCTCCCGCGGCTTGCCGGAAGCGGTGGTTTTCCCGCTGCCGCGGCGCAGGCATTGGCGATTTCGGGCGACGGCCGAGTGATTGCAGGGAACTCGCCTTCGAGCCACGGTGCGGCGGAAGCGTGCCTGTGGATAAATGGAATCGCCCAGGGTCTGGGCGACCTGCCTGGCCTCCCATTCGCTTCCCACGCTTGGGCCCTCGACCGGGACGGAACGATCATCGTGGGTGATGGCAATAGCAACGGCGGCGACGCACCGCAACGGACGGCGAGCGTGTGGGATGCCGAGCACGGCATGCGCGACCTGCGACAGGTGCTCATTGATTCCGGTGCTGATGTCGCGGGCTGGACCTTGCACTTGGCAAGCGGTGTGTCGGCTGACGGCACGACCGTCTGCGGCGTCGGAACGAATCCGCAAGGCAATCTTGAGGCCTTCGTCGCGCACGTTCCCTGCTTTCGATCGCCGTCCGTTCTCGCGCAACCCGTACCGCAGTCGCCCTGCGCCGGTAGAGACGCATCGTTCCAGATTGAAGTCGCCGGTGGTGAATCAGTCGCCTTTCAGTGGCGCAAAGCCGGCGCCAATCTCGTCGACGGCTGTACGATTTCCGGTGCGACCACTGCGCAGTTGACGCTGCACGCAGTTGCCGCGTCCGACGCGGCGCAGTACGACTGTGTCATCAGCAATGCCTGCGGAAGCGTTATCACCGCGCCCGCGGTTCTGCGGGTTTCAACGCTCGTTGGCGATCTTGACTGCGACTGCCAGGTCGGTCTCACGGACCTGACGCTGTTGCTCTCGAACTTCGGAACCACTTGTAACTGAGCCGGGTCGGGTGCGACGCCAAGCGTAAGGCGCATCCCTCGATGCACCATCTTGGGCGGCGGGCCGTGCGTGGTGCGTCGAGGGAAGCAGCCCACCGCTCTCCTGGGCCCATTCGGCTCCAGCTGCGACCCGGCGTGCATCGGCGACCTCGACGCGAACCGCGACGTGGAACTCACGGACCTCACCACGCTTCTGGCGAACTTCGGCACGACCTGCCCGTGAGATCAGGGATCAGGGAAGCGGGGATCAGGGAACAGAAGGAAACGTGCGGGCGGTGCGAGGATCGATCAACCCTCGCGCCGCCCAGTGTCATCCACACTTCTCTCAGCGGCCGTGGGTGCCTTGGCCGTTCCCAAGACCGGCAGGATGCCGGTGCTACCCTGGCGGAGTTGGGGTCTGGCGGAGGTGAAGTCCGCCGCGGGCGGGACGCCCGCACTCCCCTACTTCGCCGCCTGCTTTTCCTTCTTGTCCTTGCGGGCCCGCTCGATGACCTCTTCCTGCACGTCGCGCGGGGCCTGCTTGAAGTAGCCGAATTCCATGCTGAAGGTCGCCCGGCCCTGCGTTTGGCTGCGCAGGTCTGTCGCGTAGCCGAACATCTCGCTGAGCGGCACGTCGGCGAAGATGATCGTCACCTCGCCCTTGTTCTCGGTGTTCATGATGATGCCGCGGCGGCGGTTGATGTCGCCCACCACGTCGCCCTGCTTGTGGCTGGGCGTCTCGATCTCGATCTTCATGATCGGCTCGAGAATCGCCGGCTTGGCGTCGAGGTAGCCCTCCTTGAAGCCTTCGCGGGCTGCGAGCTGGAACGCGATGTCGCTCGAGTCGACGTCGTGATACGAGCCGTCTTCGAGCACGACCTTCACCCGCACGACTTCATAACCCGCGAGCGGGCCGTTCATGCGGGCCCACTGGAAGCCCTTGTCGCACGACGGGATGTATTCGATCGGGATGCGCCCGCCGAAGATCTTGTTTTCGAAGACGTAGACCTGCTGCTCCTCGGGCGGGAGCGGCTCGATGCGGCCGACGACGTGGCCGTACTGGCCGCTGCCGCCGGTCTGCTTCTTGTGCTTGTAATTGAACTCGGCCGCACGGGTTGGCGCCTCCTTATAGGTCACCTTCGGAGCGCCGACCGTGACTTCGCACTTGTACTCGCGGCGGATGCGCTCGACGTAGACCTCAAGCTGCAATTCGCCGAGGCCGCTGATGATCGTCTCGCCCGTGTCCTTGTCCGTGTGAACGTGGAAGGTCGGGTCCTCGCGGTGGAAGCGCTGGAGGGCCTTGGCCAGCTTGTCGCGATCGCTGGTCTTGGCCGGCTGGATCGCCAGCGAGATCACCGGCGGGGCGGTGTAGATGCTCTCGAGCGAGTAGCTCAGCTTCTCGTCGCAGAACGTGTCGCCGGTCGCGCAGTCGATGCCGATCATCGCCACGATGTCGCCCGGACCGGCTTCGTCGATGTCCTGGCGGTCGTTCGCGTGCATGCGGACCAAACGCCCGATGCGCTTGCTGCGGCGTTCGCGCGTGTTGGTCAGATTCATGTTCTTCTTCAACGTGCCTTGATAGATGCGCGTGTAGGTGAGCTGGCCGAACGATTCGTCCACCAGCTTGAACGCCATCGCGACCAGCGGCGCGTCCGGGTCGGCGGTCATCGTGACCTCGGCCCCGTCGTTGTCGTTGTCCTTGGCGTAATACACGCGATCCAGCGGCGACGGCAGATAGCGCACCACCGCGTCCATCAGAAGCTGCACGCCCTTGTTCTTGAACGCCGTGCCCATCATCACCGGCACGATCTCGCGGCCGATCGTCAGGCGGCGAATGATCGGGTGAAGCTGCTCGGCGGTCGGCTCCTTCTCTTCCAGCATCATCTCCATGAGCTGGTCGTCGTAGAGCGAAAGCGCGTCGAGCATGCCGTGGCGAGCGCGGTCCGCGGCTTCCTTGAATTCAGCCGGGATCTCGGCGCGGCGGATGTTCTGGCCCTTCTCGCCGTCGAAGTACACCGCCTCCATCGCGACCAGGTCGATGACTCCCTGCATCTCAGTCTCGACGCCCATCGGAAGCTGAATCGGAACCGCCTCGAGCCCGAGCTTGGTCTCGATCTCGCCCACAACGCGGGCCGGATCGGCGCCGGCGCGGTCGAGCTTGTTGATAAACGCGATCCGCGGCACGTTGTAGCGTTTCATCTGGCGATCGACGGTCAGCGACTGCGACTGCACGCCGCCGACGCCGCAAAGCACCAGCACCGCGCCATCCAGCACGCGCAGCGAGCGCTCGACCTCGACGGTGAAATCGACGTGGCCGGGGGTGTCGATCAGGTTGATCTGGTGGTCGAGCCAATCCACGGTGGTGGCGGCCGACGTGATCGTAATGCCGCGTTCCTTCTCGAGCTCCATGTGGTCCATCGTGGCGCCGTCGCCGCCGCCATGAACCTCGCCCATCTTGTGGATGCGGCCGGAGTAGTAGAGGATCCGCTCGGAGAGCGTGGTCTTGCCGGAATCAATATGGGCGGAAATACCGATGTTTCGAATCTTCTGGATGGGGTTCATGCTGTTGCCGTCCATAACTAGCTGTCTTTTCGATCTTTACGACCGATTGATCCCGTTCGATGCGGGCCTGTCTAGACACCGAAAGCACCCCGCACACGCGGCGGGTGACTAACTTCTGTCCTCACTCCGCGCTGGGAGAAGACCGCCGGAGAATTCGCCGCCCCAGCGGAGCGGAATCCGGAAAAACGGTCCCACGTACGACGGAGAAACGCGGCATGCGCAGAGCGCATCCGCACTGCCGGGATCAACGCTCAAACACCTAAGTCGCTAATTTGTAGCAACTTATGGGTGCAGGAACAGCACAAACTCCCGGCCCTTGTCGCCAGACAATATCGTCCAAACGCGATGAATTCAAGAGAAATAACACCAGTCGAGGTAGGAATTTACAAACCGTTCACTCGATCGTTGGGGCTCGCCGCGACAGCCTCGAATCATCTTCACGCGACGGCTCCGCGGTACCCCGGCGCGTTTTGCCCGATCCACATGAAATTCACGGCTCCTTCCGCGAACAGCTCACCTGTGCGGCTCGGATGTAGCGGTGGGACAAGGTAGGTCACGCCGGGAGCAGCGATGCGCACCGCCCTCGCGCTCGGTTTGGTTTTCGCCGCGATTATAGTGTTTTAGTCGCGCTGTTAGCATTTTAACATGGTGGTCCGGGCGTCTCGCCCGGGTCGGACAACGGGCGAGACGCCCGTACCGCCCGTGATGCACTATTCCTGACTAGCTACATTAGCCAGTGCCCAGGTCAAGCAGCATCAAACCTCTCCACAAGCGTGACAAGCCGGCGATCCGCAACTCGCTCTACGTCCATCTACCGATCGGCGGCTTTCTAAGCGACCGCGATGCGTTGCGGGAGTTGAAGCAGCAGGCGACGAAACAAGACGCAGGGAATAGGCGGTCCGCCGGATCGCGCTCATGCTCCGCCGGCCAGGGCTTTTTGAGAATCGCCTGCTGTCAGAGCGCCCATTGCGTGCCCGCACCCTGCGAAATGCGGCAGGAGACAGGAACTGTCACGCACGCCGATTGTGAGCAAACTCCTCAACGCCGCTGTCCGGGCGCATGTCCCGGAGTAGACTGTGCGATCATGAACAGCGCACCACTTCTGATCTTGCTCGGTCGGTTGCATCCGCTCATCCTTCACCTGCCGATCGGGCTTTTTGTCGGTCTGGCTGTGCTGGAGTTCGTCGCGCTCGTGCGGCGGAAGCCGTTGGCACGCGATGTCAGCCTGCCGCTGGCATGGCTTACTGCGGTCACGGCGGCGATGTCGGTCGCGTCCGGCTTGATTCTGGCACTGGAGTCCTCGAAAACCTCTTCGCTCGTCGGGTGGCACCGAAACCTGGGTATTGCGTTCGGCGTGGCGGCGATCGTGGTTGCGATCGTGCGCACGGAAACCACGAAACACGGCGCGTATCGGGCGGTTCTCCTGCTGGCGATCGGACTGCTCGTGCCCACCGGGCATCTCGGCGGGTCGATCACGCATGGCGAGGAGTTCCTGACCGAACCGCTGGCCGTGCTCGTTGGGGAAAAGCCGAGCGACGAACCGCCGGTGCGGGCTGCGCCGCCGGGGACCGTGGCGCATGATGCAACCGCAGGCGCGGCTCAATCACAGCCGGCGGATGCGACGGCGGAGGCCGGGGCCGCGGACGCCTACTGGAAAACCATCGCGCCGTTACTGAAAGAGAAATGCGGGAACTGCCACGGCGAAAGCCGACAGCGGGGCGGACTTGGGCTGCATTCGCCCGACGCGATTCGGGCCGGCGGAAAGCACGGATCGATTATCGAACACAAGGTCAGCGAGCCGGCGGAGATCATTCGGCGGTTGCGGCTGCCCGCGGACGAAAAACAGCACATGCCGCCGGCGAACAAGCCTCAACCTGATGAGGCGGAAATTCGGGTGATCGAGCGCTGGATCGAGGCGGGCGCACCGATGTCCGCCGCAACACAAGACTCAAGGGCAACGTCGCCGCCGGGGGAATCGCCGCCCGCCGCCACATCGGCCCCTGCGGATGAATCGTCCGAGGAACGAAACGACGCGTCCGGCAAGCGTGACGACGCGCCCGCCGCTGCGCCGGATGCGATTCGGGCGCTGCTCGATCGGCTGGTTCACGTCGAGCCGATCGCGGAAGGGTCGAAGCTGCTGCGGATCGACTTTATTGCGGCGACGGCGCTGCCGGACGCGGAAATGCGCTCGCTGCTGGCGCCGTTGCGAGAGAACGTCGCCGACCTGCGGCTGGCCAAGTCCCCAATTGCAGACGAAGGCTTGGCTGAAATCGCGGGGATGCCGCGCCTGCGGCGGCTCGACTTGTCCGGCACGCAAATCACGAGCGCGGGACTGGCCCACCTCGCAAAACACCCGGCGCTGGAAGAATTGCTGGCAGTCGGAACGAAAGCCGACGACACCGCCGTGGAGTCGCTCGCTTCGATGCCGAACTTGCGGCATGTGTACGTCTGGCGAAGCGGGGTCAGTGCGGACGCCGCCGCCCGGCTGCGCGAAATTCGGGGTGGTTCGCTGCTGGTGGATTTGGGGGACAGGGCCGACGCCGCCAGCTTGGAGGCTGAAGCAGAGCTGAAATTCACCAGTGATGCACCGGTCCCCGGTCAGGCCGCAGTGCCGGAGATCAAGCCGGTCAATTCGGTCTGCCCGGTGCTGGGCTGTGCGGTGGATCCGCGGTACGTGATTGTGTGGAAAGGCCGCGCGATCGGATTTTGCTGTGACAAGTGCGCCGTGAAATTCTGGGCCGCGCCCGGGGTTTACGAGGTAAAGGTGAAATAGCCCGTCGACAACCCGCTGGGAGCGCAGCTGGGAACGGCAGGCTCCAGGGCGCGGAACCAAATCGCAGGGTTGTTTCGTCGTCGGACTCGGAGGTCCGACGCTACGCGGTCTGATCCCGTCGGACTCGGAGGTCCGACGCAACGGTCCGACGCTACGGTTCGCCTGGCCGGGCGCCCGCCGCTTTTCCCGCTTTTTCCAGGTAGGCCCGCAGCGCGTTCGGCGACCAGCTTGTCACGATGAAGCGATCGGTGACGATCCACGCCAATCCGGCTACCGGCCCGTACTGAAACGACCACACGCCGTCGTCCGCGCGCTCGAGCCGCGCCCAGCCGGGCCCCTCGGCGTCTTCGCTGTTGGCCAGCCAGTCGCCCCACGCCTGGCAGGTCTTTTCCACCAGGTCGCGGACGCGCTGCGGCTCGCGGCGGATCTCCATCAGGCTGGTGAACGCGAGCGGCAGCCGCAACGGATGCTGCGGATCATTGTGCAGCACGATCGTGTCGCCGAGGTTGTCGAGCAGATCGCGCTGGGCGTCGAAGCCGTATTGCTGCTGGATCTTGTCCCACTGGGCCTGGGCTCGCTCGCGGTCGTGGGCATCCTGCGTGGCGTAGTAGCCGGCGAACAGGCGCGGCAGCATGGTCGCGATGGGCAGGCGGTAGATCGCGTATCGCGCGCTGTCCGGAATCGTGCTCAGAAAGCGCGGATCGCGGATGTTCGGGTCGGCGTACACCCGCCGCACGATCTGGTCGCCGGTGCGGAAGCTCGCCACGCAGTAGAGCGCACGGCCCTCGAACCCAAGTGCCCAGTATCCGCGGTCCACCTTGTCCGCGTGCCAGACCTTGAAGAACTGCGTCGCGCGGCCGTCGACGAACGGGTCCAGCCGCTCGCGCGCCTTGCCCGCCGCCACGATGATCTCGATTAGCGGAGCGGCCTTCAGCGCGCCCTGGGCCTGGCGAATCCACTCCTCGGCGGCAAGATTGGGCGTCCGGCCCTCGGCGACGGACGCGATCAGCGGCCAGACATCCGGGCCGTAGGTGATGACGAAGCAGTCGCCGATATCGCCCCAGGCGACGCACTCGTCGAGCCGGGCTTCGCGCAACTCTTCATAGGGGCGATTGGCAGCGGTTTTGCGCGCGAGCGTGGCCCGGCCGCCGTCCGTCAGCTCGTTGACCGTTTTCTGAATCACCTTGCGAAACGGCTCGGATTTGCCGTCCGTCCGGATGATGAGCGCGATGCGCAGCTTGTCGACCCGCTTGCCGAGTCCGCTTTCGGTCGGCTTCGCTTGGGCGTCGACCAGCACCAGCGCGAACGGATAGTGGACGGCGAGCGCGAACGCCTCCAGGAGCCGGATTCCGATCTGCTCGCGCGGCCGCAGCGGCGAGCCGGCGATGCGGCTGCCCACGTCGAGCAGCGTGGCGATCGCCGACGGCCGCGACGCCGGTCCGGCATCCGCCTCGGCGAACGGCCGGCCCCGCCAGCAGAGCAGAGATTCCTGCGGGACCAGTTCAAGCGGATCCTGTGCCGCGGCCGTGGGCAGGAGAGTCGCCGCCAGAAACGCGGCGACGAGCAACGTTACAGCGCCTCCGTTCGGCAACCGGCTGGAAAGCCGCGAGGGACAGGGCGCGGGCCGCACCGATTGGGCGGTGTCTTCGGAGGTCGGCGCGGTTTGGCGGGTGCGTGTGCGTTCAATCATCCCAAGAGCGTAGTAATCTCCCTTTCCTGATTCCAGTGCCCCGGCCGATTCTGCGGGTCGGTCGGGTTCATTTCAGGTTTTTCGCGCGTCCCCCTTGCCTTCGTCCGCCGGACCGTTATGATATTTGCATGATTGTGCAAAAGAACAACAAACGCGGAAAACGACAGTCCGGCGAATGCGGCCGAACGCTCGAAGAACTCCTGGACCCGAACGTGTTTCGGGCCCTGGGCGATCCGACGCGCGTCCGCATCCTCGCCGCGCTCATGCGGCAATCCGGCCCATGCTGCGTGACCAGGGCCGCGGACTGCTGCCCGGTCGATTTGTCCGTCGTCTCGCGGCACCTGTCCGCGCTCCAGGACGCCGGCATCGTCCAGGCTGAAAAACGCGGGCGCGAGGTGCAGTACACGCTTCGCACGACCTCGCTCAGCGGGCTGCTCCGCGAGCTGGCCGCCGCCATCGACGAATGCTGCCCTCCCGGCGAGAAGCCTGCGCCGGAAAAAGCCGCGAAGCCGGCGTCGAAGCGGCCGCGCCGCGCAGCCGCCAGGAAGAAAGGTTCACGAAAACCATGAGCCGCAAGCTGCGCGTGCTGTTTCTGTGCACCGGCAACTCGTGCCGCAGCCAGATGGCCGAGGGCTGGTGCCGCCGTCTGAAGGCGGACGTGATCGAGGCCTATTCGGCCGGCGTCGATCCGCACGGGCTGAAACCGCTGGCCGTCAAAGCGATGGCTGAGGCCGGCGTCGACATTTCCGCCCATCAATCGAAATCCGTCGCCGATCTCGGCGGCGTGGAATTTGACTACATCGTTACCGTCTGCGAAGCGGCTCACGGCGCGTGTCCGACGCTGCCCGGGCGAGGAGTGGTCGTGCACGTCGGCTTCGACGATCCGCCGCGCCTCGCGGCGACCGCGCGGTCCGAAGCCGAAGCCATGCCGCACTACCGCCGTGTCCGCGACGAGATTCGGAGTTTTGTCGAAACGCTTCCCGAGGAACTGACTTCACGAGCCGCGGCGCGCTCTGCGTGATCGGCCGCTCCACTTTCAATAGATGAAGGAGAGTACCAATGTCTTCGATCGCCCAGAGTCACGACGCTGTTCGCGAGAAAGTCCGCGAGGGTTACAGCCGGATCGCCGAATCGGGAGGAACCGGTGTTCCGTCGCCCGAGGATGCCGGGGCGGCGGGCGGGTGCTGCGCAAAAACAAGCTGCGGCTGCGGCGGCGGCGCGGCATCGCTCGCGAAGAACCTCGGCTACAGCGAGGCCGAATTAGCCACGCTTCCCGACGGTGCGAACCTGGGACTTTCCTGCGGAAATCCGACCGCGCTGGCGGAGTTGCGCCCGGGCGAGGTTGTCCTTGATCTGGGCAGCGGCGGCGGATTTGATTGCTTCGTCGCCGGTCCGCGAGTCGGGCCGGCGGGGCGCGTGATCGGCGTGGACATGACGCCGCCGATGCTCAGCCGGGCAAGAGGAAACCTCGCCGCCTATCACGAACGCACGGGCCTCGACAATGTCGAGTTTCGCCTGGGAGAAATCGAGCATCTGCCTGTTGCGGATTCGAGCGTGGACGCGGTGATCTCCAATTGCGTGCTGAATCTCTCGCCGGACAAGCCGCAGGTTTGGCGGGAGATCGCGCGCGTGCTGAAGCCCGGCGGCCGGGTCGCGGTGTCGGATCTTGCCTTGCTGCGGCCGCTTCCGGCGGCGATCCGCGAGATGGTCGATGCGCTGGTCGGCTGCGTGGCCGGCGCGGTTTTGATGGATGAGACCGAACGAATGTTGCGTCAGGCCGGACTCGTGGAAATCCGCCTCAAGCGCAAATCGGGCAATATGGATCTCATGGTCGATGCGCAGGATCCGCTGTATCGAAAGATCATCGAGCAATTGCCTGCCGGAACGACTCCGGCCGACTACATCACGAGCCTCGATATCGCGGCGAAGAAACAATGACAGCCGAGGCGGGAAACGTCGGCTGAATCAGCTTGTCCCGTCTCGCGAGTGTTGCTCTCGCCGGGCCGGCCCTGCATCGATGGGGGCGGACTCGGCGTGGTGCTCGGGGTGGCGTTTCCAGCGCTCGATGAACCAGTCCGGATCGCGGCGGTATTCGTCGATCAGCTTCCAGGTATATGGCCGGCCGCATTCCGGGCAGCGGTAGTTGTCGGGCAGATTGCTGAGGTTGTAGCCGCAGAAAACGCAAAACGGCTCCCGGCGGGCGCGAATCGCCGTACGGATGACGTACAGCACGCACGACAGCGCGACGCCGCCGGCGAAAAGGCCCACTTTCAGTTCCAGCGCCAGGTGCGGCACGCTGAACGCCAGAAAACGCGGACCGAAGAGACCGGTTACGCCCGACGCCAGGATCGCCAGAATCACCAGCAGGGCGGGCGCCAGAAGCCACCACCGCCATCCGACCGCGCGCACGACGTCGTGCATGCTCGGCCGCCACCAGCGAATCTCGGGATCGGGTCCGGGCCGCACGTCCGCGGGGGTAGCCACCACGGTCGGCGGGAGCTGCTCTTCGAGCGGGCCTGGTCCGGGCGATTCCATCAATTCATGTTATCGCGCCCGATTCCCGTCGGCGCGGCCCGGATGTCCCCGTCATCGCATCACGTAATGGGCGCATTTGTATCACCATCGGGCGGACCCTGCTCTGCTGTCCCGGAGTGATAATCCATGACGCCGATTCGAACCGCCATTCATCTTCACACGAACCACTCGTTTGATTCCAACCGCACGCCGCGTGACTTGATCGACCAGGCGGTGCTCGAGGGGATCGGCTGCGTGGCGATCACCGACCACGACGCCATCGACGGCGCGTTTGAGGCCCAGCGCTGCGCCGGCGGCCGGACACGCGTCATCATTGGCGAGGAAGTCTCGACTCGCGACGGCCACGTGATCGGCCTGTTTCTGAAGCGCTGGATCGAACCGGGGCGCTCCGCCGAGGAGACGATCGAGGCCATCCGCCGCCAAGGCGGGTTGGTGCTCGCCCCGCACCCTTTCGCAACGCTCTGCGACGACAGCCTGCACGGTGCGATCGAGCGCATCGCCCACCTGATTGACGCGGTCGAGATTCACAACGCGCAGAACGTGCTGGCGTGGCAGGATCGCCGCGCGGCGTCGTTCGCCCGACAGGCCGGCTTGCCTGCGTACGTCGGTTGCGATGGGCACCTTTCCGGCCGATTGGCGCCTGCATACCAGGTGATGTCGCCATTCGCGGGCCCGTCGGATTTTCTGGCCAGCCTGGGGTCGGCGAAGCTCGTTGCAAAGCGCTACGGCCTTGGCTATTTCGCGCGCATGGGAATGCGGCACGTTTGGGACAAGCTCATGCCGATCGCGCTACCCGGGTACGGCGTAAATGCGCTGCGGCGCCCGCCGGCCGCGGCGTGGGCCAGACGCATCCTGCGCCGACCGGCGCAATCGTTCCCTGCCGCGGTGCTTCACGAACGGGTGGGGTGAGGGCGCATTTTCAGAACCCCAAGCGCCAGCGCGCGGGGCCAATTTCGGCAGCCGAGGGCGGCTGCGGTACAGCAATAGCAGCCGAGGGCGGCGGCGGTACATCTTCCCCGCTTTCGGTACCCCGGGAGAGGGCCCCGATAAGGCGTCCTTCCCGCGTCGAGGCTTTCCGTCCAAGTCGCGCTTGACGCGCTCACTTGCGCCCGCGATTCGCTCTCGCGCCCGCCTTCTCATACGCTCTCCCCCGCGGCGACTCACGCGCGTACGCGGCGCAGGTCGGCAACTTCATGAGCGTCACCAAGACAGCCGGTCGAATTGAGGTCATTCAG
>JACRLV010000226.1 GCA_016235145.1 Planctomycetota bacterium | reverse complement strand
TTAATCATGCATCAAATCATATCACGCCCGTCAAGAGAAAAATTCACAGGCTCTCCGGCCGGTCTCTTATGGCGCTTGGTTCTCTTTTAGCGAAGAGACCGGGCGGAGCCCGGCCCCACACCTGGGCGGAGCCCGGCCCCACACCTGGGCGGAGCCCCGCCCCGTGCTCAGACCTCGCTGAGACGCCGGGGCGCGCAGACGGATTCCGCTCTGGACGCGCGGGCCGTCCGGCGGGTACTCTGCACGCTGGACAAGGATGTCTCCTGCCGAGAGTTCTTATGCGTTCCCGACACATTGGCTGCACGATCGATCTGGATCGGATTCGCGCCAACGCCGAAGCCGTGAAGCGAAAGACCGGCGTGCGCGTCGTCGGCGTAATCAAGGCTGACGCCTACGGACTGGGCGCGGCCCGAGTCGCCGACGCGATCGCGAGCGTGGTCGACGATTTCGCGTACTTCAACCTCACCGAAGCACGGGAGGTCGGAAGGCCCGGGCTCGTGATCGGTCCGCCCGAAGGCGAGCCGGCGGAGTACCGCGAGTTGCGGTTGCGGCCGTCGATTGCGTCGATCGCGGACGCGCGGCGATTTGCCGGCATTCCACTCACGGTCAGCGTAGACACGGGCATGCAGCGCTTCGGATGCGAAGCCCGCGACGTCGAGGAAGTCGTCCGCATCTGTCGCCCGGAGGAGTTTCACACGCACGCCGGCTCAAACGAGGCCGTGACTTTGTTCCGACGGCTGGTCGGGCACTGCGGCAAGCCGATGATGGCCGCGTGCACCGCGATGCTTCACGATCCGTCAATGTGGCTCGACGGGGTGCGGCCCGGACTGGCCCTTTATCGCGGCGCGATGCGCGTCAGCACGCGCCTGCACGCCGTCCGCGAAACCAGCGGCCCCATCGGCTACACCGGCTTTTCCGCCCCGCGCGTCGGGATCGTCCTCGGCGGCTATTCCAATCGCGTGCAGGCCGCGCCCGCCCGCGTGAACGGCAGGCCGCAGCGGCTGCTGGAAATCGGAATGAACAGCTCGTACGTCACGGTGGATCCGCGCGACCGCGTCGGAGACGAGGTCGTGCTGCTGGGCGGCGACCTGACCGAAGCGGAGGTTGCGGGCGCCCTCGGCGTTCGCGAACATGAAGTCCTCTGCCGCTACGGTTCAATGGGAGTCCGCCACTATGCGAGCGTCAGCACGCCCGTCATCGCCGAGTGAACGAATGGACTTCGGGTTTTCTCGCCGAACGTCAATCTCGCGTCTTACCTGGGTCATCCCATACGGCGTACTGGTGATCGCACTCACCGCCTGCGAGCGGCCACCCGCAACGGCCCAGCCGGACCCTCCTTCGAGCGCCCCCACCGTCGGCGGTGCAACGACGCGACCCGCAACTCCGCCGAGCCAACCGACTGCGGACGCGATTCTGCAAGCGCTGGACGCCGCGCTTTCGAAAGCCCCGAATTCGGACGGCACAAATTCAAGGTTGGCCGAGTGGGAACGGCAGATTCTCGCCATCAGCGATCATGAGAAATCAAATCCGCTCCTGGAGCGGCTTGGCGCGTGGGCCGCTCGCTGCGGCCGCCCGGACACGGCGGCGCGCTGCTTTCGCGCGGTACTCGCGCCGCTGGCAGCGGCACGCAGCCCCGAGGCCGCGCCGGGCGGCCGCGAGATTCGCGTTCGGGTCGGGCTCGCACGGTCCTTGCTCGCGCTGGAAGCCGATCTTGAGGCGGATGCGGTACTCCGCGGTGCGCTAGCCGCGACCGATCCCAATGCGGATGCCGAAACGCAGATCGCGACGGCCGACGCCGCGTATCTGCTGGGCGGAATCGCACGGTACGCGGGCCGCTTGCAGGAGGCGCAACCGCTGGCTGAGCAAGCCGTGATGCTGCGCACAGCTCGTTTGGGCGAGACGCACCTCGACACCCTTCTGGCCCGCGTTCTGCACGCTCGCGTCATGATTGCGTCCGGGCTGATCCTCGAAACAGAGGGGAATCTGAAACAATTGCTCGAAGATTGCAGGCGAATTCGAGGCGAATCCGACCTGGTCACGACTCTCGCCGATTTCGCCTTCGCCGAATGCGAAATCCGCCTCCCCGGCCGCTTTCAGCCCGGCATGGAGCGGCTGACGCGCGACGCAACGGCGCTCCTCGATGCCCCTCAAGCGCTGGCGTTGGAGCGGCTCGACGTTCTTCGCCGAGCCGTCGAATTGCTGGAGGCCAAGCGCGACTATCGCGCCGCGGAAAACCTGCTTGGGACCGCTCTCGCCGCCGCGGAACGCAATGCGTCACACCTGCCGCCGACGCTCGTCGCACGCCGCCGCCTGAGTTTGGCGGCGAACCTCGTACGTCAGAGCCGGTATGCCGATGCGCAGGCCCTCGCTGACTCGGTGATAAATGAAATCGGAGCGAACGAATCTGCTTCGGTGGAGGCGGCGGCCGTTGTGGGCGATGGGTACTTGCTCGCTTCCGACACGGCGCGGCGCGAGAAACGTTTCGTCGAGGCCCGCCGGCTCTGCGAAGCGGCGATCGCGACGCACAGCCGCAATACTTTCGAGGGCGAAGCGGCGGTGCAGGTCGCCCTGGCCAAGCTGATCAGCGGTTGGATTCTGCTCGAAGAGGACGATTGGATCGCCGCCGAGGGAGAGCTCAGCGAGGCCCTGACGGTCTTGCAGCAGCGGCTCGGCGAGACGGATTGGCGCGTGGGCCAGGCCCGCTCGCTGCTTGGCTGGTCGCGCATGAAGCAGATGCGGCTGGAAGACGCCGAGGAAGATCTGGTTTACGGCACGCGCATCATTCTCGGGCGGCGCGGGCCCGATGACGACGGGCTTGCGTCGCTTCGCCGAGTCATTGAACTCTACGATATCTGGGGCAACGCCGACGTCGCGAATTTCTATCGCAAACTGCTGCCGGAAGAGCACGATCACGCGCACGAAGACGATTCCCACTGACCCTGGTCACGCCAACACGGGCGAATCGGGTATCGTACCTGCCAACGCAAAACCTCCGACGGAGAACCACATGGACGCCAAAGCGCCCTCGCGGCGTGATTTTCTCGCAATCGCCGGTATCGGCGTTGTGGCGCTCGCGACCCGCGCGTCCGCACAAGACTCGCGGCCGGCAAATCGAAAACGCGCCATTCGCGTGGCGCACCTGACCGACATGCACGTGCAGCCGGAATTGAAAGCCGACCAGGGACTCGCCGCGTGCCTGCGCCACGTTCAGGCGCAAAGCGACAAACCCGAGCTGATTCTCACCGGCGGCGACACGGTCATGGATTCGTTCGAGGCCGAAGAGGCCCGCACGCGCCTGCAATGGGACTTGTGGAAGAAAGTCATCAAGGGCGAATGCTCACTGCCGATCGAAAGCTGCCTGGGCAACCACGACGTCTGGGGCTGGAACAAGAAAAAGAGCGGCACGACGGGCGAGGAAGTGCTCTACGGCAAGAAATGGGCTCTTGATCAGTTCGGCGTCGCCAGGTCGTATCGCAATTTCGATCGCGCGGGCTGGCACTTTGTGATCCTCGACAGCATCCAGCCGCGCGGCGGCGGATACACCGCCAGGCTCGACGACGAGCAGTTCGACTGGCTGTCGGCGGACCTCAGAGCGACCAACCGCGACACGCCCGTGCTGATCCTCTCGCACATTCCGATCCTCTCCGTGGCGGCGCTCGCGGGCGACAACCGCACGAAAAAAGGCGACTGGGAAATCCCAGGATCAATCCTGCACACGGACGCCAAGAAGTTGAAAGACCTCTTCGTCAACCACCCGAACGTCAAGCTCTGCCTGAGCGGACACCTGCACCTGGTCGACCGTTGCGAATACCTGGGCGTTACGTATCTGTGCAACGGCGCGGTCTGCGGCGGCTGGTGGAAAGGCCCCCACCAGGAAACCGAGCCCGGCTATGCGTTGCTCGATTTGTACTCAGATGGGACGTTTGAGAATCAGTACATCCGCTATGGGTGGAAAGCCGCGACGTAGAGCGCCCGTCGCTCCCTCTCCCGGTATTCCGGGAGAGGGCCGGGGTGAGGGCGCCGGCCGTCGCTTCATCACCCGAAGAATCCCCGCGCGCCGCGATCGCGGCGAGGAGAGGGCCGGGGTGAGGGCAGGAACGCGAGAAGCGAGAAGCGAAGAGCGAAAAGCGAGAAGCGAGAAACGAGAAACCAGAAACGAGAAGCGAGATACAGAAAAGCGCTCGGGTCCGAAGGGGAGCATGGGCCTCCGGCCCGTTATTCCAAGCACGAAATGCGAATCAGTAGCGGCCGGCGTCTCGCCGGCCGTAGAGCATGAAACCGACCTCGCATTCCGTGTCCGCTTACAATCTACGGCCTGCGAAACCCAGGCCGCTACTCCCTCTCCCGGTACTCCGGGAGAGGGCCGGGGTGAGGGCGCCGGCCGTCGCTTCATCACCCGAAGAATCCCCGCGCGCCGCGATCGCGGCGAGTTGCGCGACGAGCGCCGCGGGCACTCGTTGTAGTGGAACGGGTGGCGCTATCCAAGCCCTTTGAGACGTTGAATGGAAGGCACAACGCAGGAACATCCCGCCGCGGCCACGCCTGATTGGTCGACACTGGACGTGGACGTCCGCTGTCCGCGCTGCGACTACAACCTGCGTATGCTCGCCCAGCCGCGCTGCCCGGAATGCGGCCTCGATTTCGAATGGGACCACGTGATCGCCGCGGCGCGGGCCGAAATCGACTGCCCGCTGTTTGAATACCATTGGCGGCGCAAACCCGTGCGCTCCTTGATATACACCATGTGGCTCTCGCTCCAACCCTGGCGACTGTGGCGAATCGTGCGGATGGAATCGACGCCGCGTTTCGGTCCGTTGGCAGCGCTAGCAGTGTCCGCGATCGCCTTCGTCTTGTCCTTGTTCGTTTTGGGGGTCGGAGTATCGGTGCTGCCATACATGCGGCTGCCGTTTTCGTATCGCGCAACCATACGCTCTGTGACGCAGGCGCTAGCCGACTTTTCATGGCTCTCCATCGTCGCCGGACTCGCTCTGCCGCTGATCGTCATGCTTGGCGCAGTCAGCGTCTATCGGATCACGCTTGTGCGTTTTCGAATCAAGCGTACCCATTTGCTGCGCATCGCCATGCTCGCATGGCTGGGCTGGATAACGGTTTACATGCTTTGTTGCGCTCTCCAACTATTCAGCATGTCTGTATTCGCGGCGATGTATGGCTCCACGACGTGGCGCAACTTTGAATTTTTCTGGCAGTCTGCAAACTGGCTGGCAGGACTCGGGCCATGCGCGGCATTTGCTCTGTTTTTCGTTTCCGTTTGGCTCGGCTTCTCGCGTTACTTACGCCTGCGGCGAGCCTGGCACGCGACGACGGCGGCGTTCCTCGTCGTCAGCACGGCGATGATCGTGGTCTGCGTTACCATGTGGGTCTGGGCGCCGCGGCGTTTCCCCCTGCAACCTCAGCTCATTCTGGACCATTGGATTCCCGGTTTGCACGACTGGATTCTCCGCCGCCTTGCGACGGCGCCTTGGTAACTCGGACGCGCGCGGCGAAACGCAATCCACTCAGGGTGCCTGGCTGAGCGGCTCGCTGAATCTCAATTCTCCGAGACCGCCCGCCGTTCTGTCTGCCATCCGAAGTGAGCGACGATACACCGGGCGCGTGGCAGCCTGGACGGCCGCGATTGGATTTCCGGTGTGGGGTTCCTTCTCGAACAGCCGTGGAGCGGCATCGTTGCAGCCGCGGAGCGGCGGAAGATTTTAGCCAACGGCGCGAGCCGTGGGATTGCGGCTGCTCGGTCCCGGATAGCCGCGGAGCGGCGACAGAATCGCCCAATCGCGGCACGGGTCGTTTCTTTCGCCGCTCCGCGGCTCTCCGGGCATCGAGCGCCTCGATCCCACGGCTCACGCCGTGGGCTGTATTCTTGCGCCCGTCCAGGGCTATTCTCTTGCGCCCTTTCAGGGCTAGTCACTGGCGCCCTTTCAGGGCTAATCTGCAAACCCGCCGAAACTGGCACGCACGCCGGTGCTCTCGTCGCCGCGCGAACACCGCGACCGATCGTGTTACACTCCTTCGGGTCGCGCGCGGGGTTCATCCCAAACTGGAGACTAGGAAATGTCGTGGTTGCTATTCGCGGATGCGGGTTCGATCGATGTCGGAGCGACAGTGCTGCGTGTTGTCCACGTGGCAGCCGCGATTCTCGCCGCCGGCGGCGCAGCCTTTCAGCTCATCGCGCTGCATCCGGCGCTGGCCGCTGTGCCGGAAGCGCAGCGCCTGCCGATCCGTGAGGCCGTCGCCGCTCGCTGGCGGACGGTGATTTTCGCCTGCATCGCCGTGCTGCTGCTCAGCGGGCTGCTCAACTTCGTGGTCTATCGAATCCCGGCGGTTCGCAGTTTCCCGGAAAGCTTGCGGCCGTTCTATCACGGCCTCTTCGGCGTGAAGGTGCTCGCCGCGCTGGCGGCGTTTCATGCCGCGATGGTGCTCGCATTGCCCGGCCGCAAAGGCGAGGCCTATCGCAACAAGGCGGGATTCTGGCTGCCTTATCTGGCTGCGTGCCTGGCGGTTGTGGTGATTCTGGGAGTGGTGTTGCGCAGTCTTGGAGCGTAACCGCCCGTTGAAAAACCGTTCCGATCCTCCGCGGTCGTCGGATGCTTCGAGAACCACAGCAGCCGAGGGCGGCTGCGGTACATTTCTCGACGGACGGGTAACCGCGGAATCCGCCGGCGGTTCCACAAATCGCGGCGGATTGTACCTGCCGTCGAACGCGTTTCGTGGTATGGTCCAATGAGAGGCTATTCACGATGGTGATGTCGTACGGCTTCCTGGTGCTGCTCTGCATCTTGGCGCTGGCCGGCGCGGGCGTGGTGTTCATCGTGCTGGCGCTGCTACGCGGCGCGCGGACCGACAGGCCGCGCGATTGTCGAATCTGCTCGCACCGCAATGAGGGCAACGCGCGGTTTTGCGCCCGCTGCGGCAAGCCGCTGGACGGTCCGCCGTTCGGCGTCACCTGAAGGGAGGATCGAACATGGCGAAATCCCCCAATCCCCGAGACATCGAAGACATGCTGGGCGCGATGCGCGGCCGCATCCCGCGAATTCCGCTGGCGCTGCTCGGATTGCTGCTCCTGTGCGGCGCCGGGTCAGCCTACTGGTGGTTCGTGCAGCGCGTGGAGATCGGCGCGGACGAGCTGTGCGTCCTGGTGCGCAAGGTCGGCCGCGAACTGCCGGAGTCCGCCGAATCTCAGGTCGTCCTCTACCCCACACTGCTCAAGGAGCTGGGCGAAGACCCGGCGAACCCGCGCCACAACTACAAGGGCGTGATCTACGAGCCGCTGCCGCCGGGCGGCCGCTATTTCCGCGATCCGTTCTTCTGGAGCAGGGAAATAATCCCGATCACAAACATCGCGCAGGATGAGGTCGGAATTCTCGTTCGCAAGTTCGGCAAGCCGCTGCCCGAAGGCCGAATCCTGGCGAGCCAGAGCGACGACTTCCGCGGCCCGCTGCGCGACGTGCTGCCTCCCGGCCGGCATCCGATCAACACGCTCGCATATGAAGTGCTGCGCGTCCAACGCGTCACCATCCCGCCGGGGCACGTCGGCGTGCAGACTCTGCTCTCCGGCGATCCGCCGACCAACCCGAACGTGTTCGTCGTCAAATCCGGCGAGGCCGGCGTGCAGCCCGACGTGCTTGCGCCGGGCCTCTATCCGGTCAATCCGTACGAGCGCCGCATCGACGTCGTCGATTTGACCCGGCACACGCTCGATTTCCGCCGCGACGAGGCGATCGACTTTCCTTCGAAGGACAGCTTCACAATCAGCGTCGAGGCGACGGTCGAATATTCGCTGCGACAGGACATGACGCCGTACATGCTCGTCGCGATCGGGGATCATGCGGAAATCGTGACGCGGATCATCCTGCCGGTGATGCGTTCGCTGCTGCGCATCGAGGGATCGAAACTCGAAGCCCGCGATTTCATCGCCGGCGAATCGCGCAGCGCGTTTCAGACCCGCGTCTTCGACGAGCTTCGCCGCCAGTGCGGAGCGCAGGGGATCGAGATCGCCGCGGCCCTGATCCGCCATATCGAAGTGCCGCAGGAAATCGCGGGCCCGATCAGCGATCGTCAGTTCGCCCAGCAGAGCATGAAGAAGTATGAAAGCGAAACCAAGCTCGCACAATCCGAGGCGAAAAAGGTCGAGCAGACGGAAATGCAGAAGCAGAACCAGGCGATCGGCGAGGCCAATCGCAGCGTGGTCGCGACCGTCGTGGAAGCCGAACAGCGCAAGAGCGTGGCGCTGACGGAAGCCAACCAGCGACTGGAGGTCGCGAAGCTGACGCTCGAAGCCGCTCGGCAGCAGGCGCAGAAGATTCTCGCGATCGGCCAGGCCGACGCCGAGGTGCTGCGACTCGGATTCGAAGCGAAAGCGCGCCCGCTGGGCGAAGCGGTGGCCGCGTTTGGCGACGGCGAATCCTACGCCCAGTACCACTTCTTCCAGAAGCTGGCCCCATCCATGAAGACCGTTCTCGACAGCACGGAAGGTCCGTTCGCCGAGATCTTCCGCGCGCTTTCCAACGCGCGCGGAGCGCCGCCGCGACCGACCCCCGCGGGGAAAACAACTCCCGCGGACGAACAACCGGAGAAAGGAGGCACGCCATGAGAGCCCTTCGATTCATTCCCGCGCTTGTGGGCGGTCTGCTTCTGCTGTCACTGGCGATCGGCGGCGCCGTTTGGTCGTTCTGCCGCGTGACGGTTCCGGCGGATAAGTGCCTTGTACTGATTCGAAAGAGCGGCAAGCCGCTGCCGCCCGGCGAGTCGATCGCCGGCCCCGGATTCAAGGGAATTCAGCGCGAGGCGCTCGGTCCCGGGCGCTATTTTTTCAACCCGATCGCGACCGAGTGGGAACTGCACGATCTCGTGACGATCTCTCCGGGTGATCCGGGCACGTGGGATGAAGCGTACGACCTCCACGATCCCGACTACCAAAGCCCGGAGTTGAAGGGCCGGTGGCCGGAGATCGGCGTGCTGGTCAGTCGCGTCGGCAAGTCGTCGCCTGCCGGTCTGGACTCGGTCGTCGGTCCGGGATTTCAGGGAATTCAGCGGGAAGTGCTGACGCCGGGAACGTACCGCATCAACCCGTACGTTTACGAGGTCAAGAAGCACAAGGCGACCATCGTGCCGTTCGGCTGCGTCGGGGTGGTGACATCGCGGCAGGGCGATTCGCCCGGCGTCGAGATGATCGAGGACATCAGCGTAGGACCGGACGGCAAGACCGTGAAAGGCGAGCCGAAAGCGGTGCAGAAGCTCGCCGCGCCGGGACAACGCGGCGTGCTGGAGCGCGTGCTTCAGCCGGGAATCCACTACCTGAACCCCTATCTGTATGAAACGCAGATCGTGTGGGTCGGCTACAACCTGATGTCGCAGGTCAGTACAACCGCCAACAAGGAAGCCACGATTTCGTTTCCGTCCAAGGACGGCTTCTCGATCGACGTCGACGTGACGGTGGTCTGGGGGCTGCGGCCGGAACACACGCCGGAGATGATCAGCCGCATCGGCCAGGCCGACCGAATCAAGCAGATCATCCTCAGCCAGCTCCGCAGCATCGGCCGCAACGTCGGCTCAAATTTTCTCAGCACCGACTTCATCCAGGGCGAACGCCGCGCCGTGTACCAGCACGATGTGACCGAATCCCTGCGGGAGGTCTGCAAGAAACGCGACATCGAGATTCTGATCGCGTTGATTCAGAACGTCGAAGTTCGCGGCGGCTCGGGGCAGAAGGTCACCGACACCGACCTGAAACACACGATTCAGGACGGCTACATCGCCCGCGAGCAGGAACTCACCAAGCAGATTCAAACGGAGGCCGAACGCGTCAAGGCGGAGTTGGAGGCGGCCACGGCGGCCATCCCCGTTGCCCGCGAGAAGGTCACCTCCGAAACGCGCAAGAAAGTCGCCGAGCTCCTGGCGGACGGCGAGAAGAAAGCCGCCGAAATCGACGCGCAGCGCGATCTCGAAGTTGCGACGATCGATCGCCAGATGGCCGACCTGGAAGCGGAGACGACCCGCCTGCTCGGGCGGGCGAAGGCCCAGGTCGACGAACTGAAAAACAAGGCCGAAGCGGATGGAAAACGGATGATGGTCGAGGCGTTCGGCAGCGGCCGGGCGTACAACCTCTACACGTTCGCCGAGAAGTTCGAGCCGGAGACCATCCGCCTCTTCTACGCCGGCGACGGCACGTTCTGGACGGACATGAATCGCTTGCAGGACGCGGCGGCGATCGAACTGCTGCGCGGGGCGACGAACGATTCAAAGGCCGCGGAGCCGGCAGCGAAACCGAAATAGGCGGCGCGTTCGGCGTCGTTTTGCGCGTTTGGATTCGTAGCGTCGGACCTCCGAGTCCGACGGAGTCTTTCGCCGTCGGACTCGGAGGTCCGACGCTACGATTCCTGCTCACTTGCACGATTATCTGTTCGCGAGGCCGCGTAGATCAGCACGCGCATCCCGCCCAGCGTGCGATCGTCCACGCATGAGAGACCCGTTGGCTGTCCGGCGTCAAACGCCGTCGTCGCTTCGTGTCGAAAGACCAGCAATCCGTCCTGAGCCAGAATGCTCGCCAGTCGATCCAGCAGGGTGACGACCCGCGTCGAGTCTTCGACGTCGCGATATGGCGGATCGACGAAAATCAATCCAAACCCCGCGGCGGCCGGCTGCGTCGGCGTGGTTCGCCACGCGTCGCTGACGGCGATCTTCGCCTGGGCCGGTGCGAGCGGCAGCGCGGACAGGTTTTTCCGCAACGCCGTCAACGCCGCCCGGTCGCGCTCGATGAACACGCACGAGCGAGCCCCGCGCGAGAGGCACTCGATGCCGAACGAACCGCTGCCCGCGAAAACGTCCGCCACATCCACGTCCGGTAAATCGGCGAGCGTCCCCAGTTTCGACCCGAGAATATTGAATATCGTTTCTTTCGCCCGATCGGTAATCGGACGTGTGGTGCGTCCTTGCGGCGCCTCAAGCGGCCGCCCGCGGAAAGAACCGGCGATCACGCGCATAACGACCTGGATCACAAGAGGAAGCGCCGACCGGCCCCGGGTGCTACTCATCGACGCCCGCACACCGGCCGATACGCGCTATGCCATGATACTCGATCTGCGGACAATCCTCGAAGGTTGGGACTACGAGCCGGGCAAGATCTCGGTGCGAAAGATCATCGGGCAGGACGGCCGCGAGAAGATCCAGACGCGCGTCGACCTGGGCGTGCTCCAGTTTGAGGCGACCGGCCGTCCCGACGGCGAAAAGCCGCACGGCCGCGAATCGCTGCTGGAATTCCACGAAGAGCGCCTCCGCCAGCACGCAAAGAAGTCCGGCGGCGAAATGGGCTTTCAACTTTCGACGGACGACTGCCGCAATTTGCGCCACGAAGCCCACCTGTACTATCAGCGTTTCTTCTCGAACTTCGTGCTCGAGGAATTCGACGCGGTGGAGGCCGACTCGGCCCGCAACCTCCGCTTGCTCGACCTCTGCCAGCGCTACGCCGAAAGCGAGTCCGACCGCGACGCGCTCGAAAATCAGCGGGCGTACATCCTCATGATGAACGTTCGCGCCCGCGTCTACGCGGCGCTCCAGCGCAAGGAATACGCACTGGCCCTGGCGACGCTGGAAGACGGCATCGACCAGGTTCGCGAGGTCACGCTGCTCGATCCGATCCGCGCC
>JACRLV010000216.1 GCA_016235145.1 Planctomycetota bacterium | reverse complement strand
CGGACTCGGGGGTCCGACGCTACGGGCCCCGCGCTCGCCCCTGCGTATGTGCGAACGGACCTTCATAGGATCGCCTGCTCGCCCAGTCGCGGCGGCCAGTGATAGATCTCGCCGTATTTCACGCCGTGTACGCTCAGTTCGGTCATCGCATTGATCGACGCGTAGAGCGCGAAAAACTCATTCAACACGCTGGCGAATACGAACATGTCGCCTTCGCCGGCGAAATTGGCCTCGTTCATTTCCAGCCGGATGCCCATGCCGCGAATCGGCGCGCCGCGGTGCAGGCGCTCCACCGGGCGGGCGTCGATCGAGACGATGCCGTCAAGCCGGAGCAGGTTCTCCCGGGCCGCCTGCCGATCGTACAGCGCCTGGTAGTTGTAGAGCTCCAGGATGCCGCGCAGCGCATCGACCGACTTGAGCGAAAGGTAGTTCAACGATAAGTGCGAGATCAGCCGCCAATGCAGACCTTTTCCAAGCGGCGGCCGCAGCGAACGGCTGATCGGCGTGATGTTGCGGAAGCGTGCGAACTCCGGCGAAGTCGTCGCCGCCACGCTCACGTCGCCGACCTTGAGACGACCCGCGAGATTCCGATTGGTGCAGGTCAGGTCGATCGAGATGGTCTCGGTCGGCGGGCGGACGATCTCCTCGTTTGCCGTTACGAAGGAGATGTAGACGTCGGTGCCTTCGCCGACGACCGCGTCGTAAAGCCGCGTCTGGTGAAAAATGCCCTCCTCGCCGGTGCGGCCGACGTGCTCAAACGAATGCAGCGGCGGATAGGTTCGCCGTTGGGCCTCGCCCTGGACCAGCCCGATCACCTTCTCGACGGAATACACCTCAAAATGCTCGAGCGGTTTGCCGGCGGTGGTCGGCCGCACGCGATATTGCGTCCGCGTGTGGTCCACGCGAATCCCGTCCGCGCTGTGCGGAAACAGGTTGACGATCGGCGTGCAGAAAAGCCGCAGCGAATCGCGCTCGACGCGCATTCCGTCTTCCGGGCGGCGCGAGAACGGCACGCAGATTTCCAGCCGGTCGGTCAGCTCGATCTGGGCCAGACGCTCGAGGCCGGTGAATTCCAGAAAGTAGAACTTCGCCGGGCAGGTGAAGTACTCCTGGAGCAGCCGGTAGCCGATGAACGCATGCGACGGGTATGGCAGGATGCTCTCGTCGCGGGCGAAGCCGACCGGCCGCAACGTTTCGATCGGCAGGCGCACCGTTCGCTGCGTGTTGGGGTTTCGTAACTCGACGTATCGTCCGTATCGGCGAAGCCAGAGGTAGAGCTGCGACGCCCGAACCGCCTCGTCCGCCAGGAAGAACCGCAGCCGCGCCAGCGTCAACTGCCCCAGGGCGAGTTTTCCGGCGGCTCGAACCACAAGCCGCAGGCGGGCGTCGGACGCCATCGGCTGATCGAGCGAGGCGCTTTCCAGGTCGATCGGGGCGAGCTCGACGTTGTAGCAAGTGCGAAACCGGCAGGCGGTGCCGTCCACCGGCGCGGACTCGACCTCGGCCCCGCGCTCGACGGTCAGCACGCCGTTGATCTGCTCCATCGCCGGCTGAAACTGAAGAATCCCGGTCGATGGCACGGGCCGGAGATAATGCGGCCAGAGCAGCGACATCATCGACTGGAACAGCTCGGGGATCTCGTCGTCGATCTTCTGGCGGACGCGGCCGGTCAGAAATGCGACGCCCTCGAGCAGGCGCTCCACGTCGGGATCGGCGCCGGCGGATTCGAGCATGTGCGCCACCGCCGGATGGGCCGCGGCGAACTCGCGCCCCATCTCCCGCAGATACGCCAGCTCTTCCTGGTAGTACGGGTTGAACATTCGCAGCGCATTGCTAATCGCGGATCACGAAACAATCAACTGACGGACAACTGAATCGTCGTCCGGGCGAAAACGCCAATCGCGACGGCTTGGCCGTGCTTCGGCATTGCCATCGGCGCCCTCAGGCGCTCCACCGCCAAGCGATCGCGAATGAATCGTTCGAGCTGCGCGGCCTTGTCCGCGCGATCGCTTGACCGTGCCACCTTCGACCGGGCGTTTCTTGTTTGGCTGCGGCAAAAATTTGCGCTCATAGCTCGGATCCGCGAAGTGATCCGCTCATTGAGCATGAGGCCAGAGCCAGCCGAACGTGCCCGCGGTCACGAGGGCGTAGACAATTCCGTCGAAGATGAACTTGGCGGTCGTCCCCCACTTGGCGCCCTTCCAGATCGAATCCTGAAGGTGCCCGATGGCGTAACCGAGGACCGCGGCGGCGCCGGTGATTCGGAAAACCGCGCGGTACGCCGCACCAGCGCCGAGCGTGTGCCAACCGACGTAGGCGGCCAGAACGCCGACGATCAGGCAGAAGACGAACCAGCAGGCGAGGCTTCGGCCGATGTTCAGGCCGCCGGGCGGCAGCACGGTCAGCCACCCCACCGGCCCTTTCTTCAGCTTCTCAACCATCTCGGGCGAACCCATGTCCTTCATGGAGGCGGCGCACGGGAACATGTACGCGCCGGGCTCGATCCCGTTTTTCCGCATCGACTCGAGGACGGCGTCCTCGTTGCTCATTTTCCGGCAATCCCCCTTGTGGATCGGGAGCGCCATGTGAATGACCGAGCTCACGATGAACACGAACACCGCCGAGAGCAGAATGGGCAGCCACAATTCAGTCAGAAATGTCATTGCCGATCTCCCAAGCCGAGCTTTACCTGGATGTGCGCTTGCAGGTTACCAGCCCGGACCCTGACTCAAGTCTAATTCTCGGGGCCGGCGAAAGCCAGCCCGCGAAAGCGATCCGCCCACGCGAAAAAGTCTATTCGGCGTGCAAGGATCGGCAGCCGAATGGGAGTTGCCGGGAGGCAGCCGGAGGTTCAGGTGCCGAAGGGCCGGACGATTCCGGTCGTGCTCAAGCACCTGAAATATCCGGACCAGACCTACTGCCGCGACGAAGTCCAGCGCTCAACAATCAACCCAAAGGACGCGCACCGGCAGAGAACCTCTACGGAATCGCCATTTCGCACCGAAGCGACCTCCGATTCGAAAGGTGCGGAATAAATGACGATACACGAATCGCTTCCGGCCGCCCCAGCCTTGATTGCGGCCGGATCGTCGCACCGTTGGTAGCCTATGCCGCCGCGCTTCAGCGCAAAGCGGGCCGACGGCGAAAGCCGATAGCAGAGCACTCTTGCCGGCGCAGCGGGTAGGTCAGCCGGCGCTGTCGCCGCAATCAACGCTCCTTCCTCCATCCGTCGCTGGTAGTCGGATCGGTGAAATGAAAACGTCGTCAGGGCGGCGGGAACGAGCTGTCCGCCGAGCACGATCGCGGCCGCCAGCGGACCCAGCCGGTTCCTCGGCAGGGATTCGAGTCGGTGCAAGCCTGCCCGCAGGATCCATGCGGTCAGAATGCAGGCCGGAACAAGGCTCGGATATGCGTACCAGACGCGTTTGGTTCCGGCGAAGCTGAAGAGCAGCAAAGGCACAATCGTCCAAATCAGAAGCAGCCGCAGCAGCGGGCCTGGGGGAGCCCCGTCCTTGATCTGCCGCGCCAGCCCAGGGCGGAATCGCACGCCCGCCGCAACGATCGCCAGTCCGAGCCCGATCGGCGTCAGCGAGCTCCATAGCCGAGCCGCGTAGAAATAGAACGGCTGGCGTTCCGGTGCATCCACCTCGCCGGCCAGTCGGCCGATGAACTCGGCGCCGAACATCGACGCAAGCACCCCCGGCTGCGCCTGCTCGCGCAGCAGAAAGACGCCGACCACGGGGATCGTGCCGATCGCCAACGCGAGCGCGATCCGCCGCAGATCGCGCCAGCGGCGCTCGAGTGCGTACCAGAGCCCGAGCGCAGGGAGCACCTGTGCGGCGGCGAGGCCTTTCGTCAGCAGTGCCGCGCACCAGAAGGCTCCGACAGGCCAGGCTCGTCCGCCTCGGCAGACGTGGTAGGTCCAAAGCATCGTGAGGGTCAGAAACAGGCTCAGCGGCGGGTCGATCTCCGCACTGCGGGCGCCGTGATGGTGCAACATGTGGAATTGGGTCGCGAGCAGAACGGCGGCGGCCAGGGCGACGGACCAGTGCAAGTAGCGCTGCACGAACCAGGCGACCGCAGCGACCATCGCGACGTAGCAGGCGGCCGGAAAGAACCGGGCGGCGAACTCGCTCGGTCCCATGGCCCGAAAGCACAACGCCATCGCCCAGAAGTACAAAGGCGGCTTGACGCTGGCCGTTGTGTTCCGTCCATCCTCCGTGTAGGCGAGGAATTCGCCGGTTCGCTCGATGTCCAGCGCGATCAGGGCGTGCCAGGCCTCGTCAAAATCGGCCAGCGGCGGGCTGCCGAGATTCGAGAAAACAAACAACCCGGCGATCGCGACGCTCACGAGCACCGTCAGCGCCGGCGTAATGGGCAGCGCGGCCGGCAGCGGGCGGTCGATCTTGAGCGGGTCTGGACTTGTCATCGTCACAAGCATGCCCGCCAAGCGCACCGCTTCCAGCGACGGCGGCGCGAGCGACTCCGCTCCATCGGAGCACGACCGGTTTCCGTGCGTGCGAGCTTTCGCCTGGCCCCGCTCGTCGCGATGTCAGCCAAGTTCACATCGAGCGAAGACCCTGCGTCATTTCCACCCGATTGTCAACAGCTCGAGCCGAATGCGGACAGCAGCGACGTCAGATCCGGCAGGTCCACGTCGCCGTCGCCGTCGCTGTCGCCGTCCTGCCACACAGCGCCGCTGCTTGTGCCGAAATTGGACAGCAGCGTCGTAAGGTCCGTCAAATCGACGATGCGATCGCCGTTCAAGTCGCCGATGCAAGGCGCTTGCGAAACTCCGGTTCCAGCCCAGTAGCCGCCGGTAAGCTGGTACGACGCGCTGTGCATCGGCTGGCCGGCCTCTGATTGCCCGAGCGTTCCGCTTAGGACGAAGTGGGTACTGGTCAGGTTCACGGCGCCGCCATTGTCCATCGTGTACCAATTGATTTCGTACGTTTGCGCAAGCACGGGCCGTGCGAGCGCCGCCACGAGTATTGCGGTGAGAATTCTGTTGTTCATCGCTTGTTCCTTTCAAACGTGCTTTGGACCCACCCAGAGCCACCTTCGAGCCCGCCGGTCGCGCTGGCGACACCCGGTGCCACGCGCGTTCGCCAGGCGCATTGCGGTTGGCTCCTACTCTCCATCCTCGGAGGAGACGGCCTCTTCGGCATCGAGCTTGGATTCGGCCGGCATTCCATACAACTCCGGAAACTGATAGCGGCCGCGCTCAGAGGGGGTCTTGTCCGCTTCGACGGGGATCGGGTGCGCCAGCGCGTAGGCGTCCTGTCGGATGCCGGTGACCTGCCACGAAACGGTCGCGCGAGGGGAGCTGGTGCGCACCGTGAACTGGTTGTCCTTCACGCCTCGCACGATCTTGGCCTGCACGAATCCGTCCGAGTCCTGCTCGTCGATCACCGTGAGCTGGTAGCGGAAATCGCGATTGAGCGCTTCGAACCAGTCGGGCAGTTGCACCGTTGCGTAGCCGCGGTCGTCTGTGACGATGTTGCCATTATAGACGTTCATCATGTCCGGCGATTCGACGAAGCTGTGATAGAGGAACTTGTTCTCCGGATCGAGCGGGTGGTCGATCTTGAAGGAGCCGGCGGTCTTGGAAAGCGTGCCGCTCACGTTGCAGTCACCAGTGATCTGCACCCGCCCTTCGAACCAGCCGGCGTAATCGCTGGTGGCCGCGGTGCTGCGGGCGCGAAGCGCATAGGTGCCCGCGTCGGCGGTTTGGAAATAGGCGGCACGTCCGTTGGTGCAGGTGGCCGAAAGCGCCGCGTTGGTTCCGATCGGGGCGCCCATGCTCATGATCTGGACCGCGGCGCCGTTGTTGGTCGCGCTGCCGTTAAGGAAGTAGCCGGCCTGTCCGATGGATCCGAGAGTCTGCACGCTGATTCCGGTTCCCTGGCTGCTGACCGACACGCCGACGGAACCTGCGACGGTAGCCGTCGCAGAGATCGCTTCTGCCGCGGCATCGTTCGTGGTCACCTGCAGAGCGGCAGGCCCGAATTCACCCACATAGCCGCTGCGGGTGATCGTAGCGGTCGACGACGTGCCCGCGCTGTTCAAAGTGAACGTATTCGCGCCGCTGAACGTCTGGGTAGCGGCGAGCCGCCCGAACGCGAGGCTGTCGATGCCGTCGAGCGTGGCGGCGTTCACGTTGGTCAGTCCCGCGCCGTCGCCGTTGAGATCGCCGGTGAAAGTGCCCAACGCGTTGTTGAAGGTATTGGCACCAATCCAGGTCTGAGCCGACGCGAGCCGCCCGAACGCGAGGCTGTCGATGCCGTCGAGCGTCGTGGCGTTAACGCTGGAAAGCCCCGCGCCGTCGCCGGAAAAGGTGCCATTGGATATGGTCAGTGGATAGCTATAGGTACCGGAGAGGCGCGCGTTGGCCAATGTCCCCGTCACCTCGCTCGTGCCCAAATCCACCTGGCTCCAGGTCGGAGGTGCGCCACCAGTTCCCGCGCGAAGAAAACGGCTATTGGACGGGGGAACGAATGCGTACCCCGCCCCGTCGGTGTATAGGATTGAACCAGGCGCGCCGGGAGCGCTCAGGCCCATGCCGCCGCGCGCGACCGGAAGCGTTCCGGCATTCATGTTCCCCGCGTCGCGCAAAAACGCCTCGGTCCGACCGCTGAGGAATTGACTGTTGAGATTCGGCACGAGAGTGGAACTGGCGACTGTGAATGGCGCGCCGACCGCGTTGAACGCCGCCGGCCCCACGAACGTCGAGCTGCCGCCGACTTGAAACGCCGGTCCTGGCCCGTTCTGCGTCAACAGGAACATCGGTCCGACGGTGCTGCCCACGACGTCGATACCCTCGGGTGGGATTTCGATGCCTCGGGTTGTCCCGGAAACACCTGAATAATCGGCGACAAATGCGAATCTGGAACTGAGCGCCGAAAAGCCGAAGCTCACCAGCGTTCGAGGACAGACAGTTTCAGTCGGACCGCCGGGCACCCGCGAAACGCTCACCTCAAGATAGAGAGGATGGTACTGGGTCCACAGCCAATCCCGATCTATCTCGTAGGTCGCGACGAAGTGCCCCTCCAGACCTGTCGTCACAGTCACTGGCGCCGGGCTGGGGGTGTACGCTACACCCTGCGGATTACAGTTCGCATCGACGTCATCGCTCCAATACCGAAAAGTGACGACGAACTGCGTTTCATCGGGTGGCGGCAATCCTGTGGAACGATCCGTAATCACTCCCTCGTAGGTTACTGGGTACATGTCCGCCGCAGCGCGTCCGCACGCGACTCCCAGTGCAAGGACGATCGTCGGCGCCCACGTGCAAATTTTGCTGTACATGCCGATCCTCCAATGGAAACACCGAATTCCGCGCCCGGCTGCACGTGCAGCCGGCTCTTGCGCGGTGCGAACCCGCCATCCTTGGATCACTTATTGGGCGGCGGCGCGCCCTGCGTCGCCGCCCGATGCAGCCCGTCGCGTAGCCGGCGTGCTGCTTCCTGTTGTCCGATCCGGTCCAGCGCGTCAGCCCACGCGGACTGAGCGCGGATAGTCTGGGGATGATCCGCACCAACGGCCTTTTCCAGCGCGGTTGCCGCGGTACCTATTTCGCGCTCCGCGTCCGCAGCCCGATCCAGGTGCGACAGCGAAATCCCCCAGTCGGTTCGGAAGATCGCGGCCATGTAGTGGCCCGCTGGCAAGACCTGATCCGCCAGACGAGCCGCTTCCGCAAAGCGAAGCTCCGCGGCGGGCCATTTCGATGCCGCCGCTAACGCCCGGGCCAACTGGTGAATCGAGCGGAGCGTCTCCGCGTGCCGCAGGCCGTAAACCGTCTCTTGTTGCCGGCGCTCCAGCGTTTGCCGCGCAAGCTCCTCGGCGAGATCCGCCTTGCCTTGCGCCAGGAGCAGGTTTCCATACTCAAACGAGGCTTTCAGCGCCAGCGTGCTGTTTTCGCCCAGCGCGTCGCGGCAGCGCTCAACGAGCGCCGGCAGAGAGGCCGCCGCGGAATCAAGTTTTCCCAACTGAATCTGAACCGCCGCGCGGTCAGTTTCAGCCAGCAAAACATCGTACGGCGCCGCGCGGCCGAGCTTTGCATAGAGACCGACGACGCGGTCGAGCAGCGCCTCGGCTTCGGTGAGCTTGCCGCGTTCCGCCAAGACGCGAGCCAGCTCATCTCCGTCCGCCAGCCGATCCGGATGCTCCTCGGGATAGACTTTCGCCGTCAGCTCGCCGGCTTTGCGCAGCGCTGCTTCGCACTTCTCTAGTTCGCCGATGCGGAGGCAGAGCCCGGCCCGATTGGTCAGGATCACTCTCCGCAGCGGGTCGCTTTCGCGCAGACTCCGCTCTGCGGCAGGTTCGAGTTCGTCCAGCAGCTTTCCTGCTTCGTCGAAAATCCGCCGTGTAACCAGAAAACTGGAGAAGTTGTTGGCCGCGCGGATGTGGCTTTGTTTCACGATCGGAACGTCGAGACGAACGTGGGCCATGCACTCCTGATAGCAGGCGTACGCCTCGTCGAAACGGCGTAATCGCTGAAGCGAATAGGCCAGTGAGCTTCTGGCGGTTATGAGCCGCTCGTACGCCGGGTCGAGCACGCCGCTCGCGCGGCGCAGCAAATCCTCAAATGCGACGACTGCGCCTTTCCAGTCTCCACGATCATGTTGCAACACCGCCAGATTCAGCATCGCCTCGATCGTGTCGGCGTGGGCGGCGCCCAACGCGGTCGACCGCAGCAGCAGCGCGGGCTGCAACTCACGTTCCGCCTCGGCGAATCTGCCGAGGGCGCGGTACGAAAGCCCGATCGACGTTCGGACGGCGGCTTCGATCTGGGGTTGGTCCTTGAAACCGCCGGGCAACTCGCGCGAACAGGTATCGAGAAGATCGACGACCCGCAGGTCTTTCTCGCCGGCCTCGGCGTTTGCGGAAGCCAGTACGGTATGCAGAAATTCGTCGATCGCCTTGTATTTCGCGCTTTCCAGCCGGGCGTGATCGCGTTCACGCTCCGCAGTCCCCCGAGCGTCGTCCGCCGCTTCACGCAGCCGGACCTGCTGCCGGTACATCACCGCCAACGCGACGCCGGCAACGAGGGTCACGGCCGCCACAAGGCCGATCGCGGCCGCGGGAACACGATGCCGCGCGATCGTTTTCTTCAACAAGTACCATCCGCTGTCCCGCTTGGCCTCGATCGGTTCGCCGTTCAAGTAATGCTGCACGTCGCGGGCCAGTTCGCCGGCGGTCTGGTAGCGGCGGTCGCGCTCCTTGCTCAGGCATTTGAGGACGATCGTTTCGACTTCATCGTTGATCTGACGCCGGATCGTGCTCGGCTTGGCCGGCTCAGCACGCAGAATCCGATCCAGCACGTCGCGCATGTTCCCGACCACTTCGTACGGGAATTTGCCCGTCAACATCTGATAGAGAATCACGCCCAGCGAGTACACGTCCGTCCGCACGTCGATCTTGCTCGGCTGGCCCTCCGCTTGCTCCGGGCTGGCCCACGGCAGGCTGCCGATGAACTGGCCCGTCATCGTCATCACCGCCGCGCCGCCCGCGCCGATCGGGTCGAACGCCGCGACCTTCGCCAGGCCGAAGTCCAGGATGTGCGGCTCGCCGGTCGGATCGACGCGTATGTTGCCCGGCTTCAAGTCGCGATGGATGATGCCCCGCAGATGCGCCGCGTTCACCGCCTCGCAGATTTTCACGAACAGCTTCAGCGTGCTCTCGATCGAAAGGCCGGGCGCCGCGCTCTTGGCGGCACGCCCCCTCGATCCCTCCGCCCCTGGTTTTCCGCTTGCATCGGCCGGTTCCGGGTGCTCCGGTCCTGGCTTTTCACCGGCGGGACGCCGATGCTCCCCTGCATCAGGGACCGGAGGCCGATCTTCCCCTTCGTGCCTGCGTGCCTTCGTGCCTCCGTGCCTCTCTGTCGCGCCGGCCATGTAGACGTCCAGCGGCTGGCCGGGGATGTAGTCCATCACGAAGTAGAAGTTGCCCGCCGCGCTGCCGCTGTCGTGCACCCCCACGATGTTCGGGTGCTGAAGCTGGCCGAGGATCTGCACTTCGCGTTCGAAGCGGGCCTTGTCGCTCGAGCCGGCGAACGGCCCCTCGCGCATGACCTTGATCGCGACCTTGCGCTTGGTGGATTTCTGGATCGCCTGGTAGACGACACCCTGCCCGCCGCGGTGGATCTCACGCAGGATTTCGTATCCGGGAATGCTCTCGCCGTGGGCAAGCTCGTCCTGCGGCGCAGGGGTCTCCAGAGTCGAACCGCCGGAGGGAGAGAACCGCGTCTCCGCTTGGGCCGCCGAGTCGATCGTCACATCCGCCGGCCCGGCCTGCGCCCGCGCCATCGCCTGGCCAACAAGGCCCAAGGCCCGCAGTTGCTCCGCAAGTTCCGGCATCAAGTCCGGATGGGCGGCGACCAGAGCGGCGTCGTCTACCGCCTCGCCGGCCTGCCGCCGACGGGCAACGTCGGCGAGCAGCCCCGCCAATCGAGAGGCGCGCTCGGACGCGGGTTGGTTCGATGCCTGACTCATATGCGATCATGCCGTTGGATGGTTGCGCGAAATTGCGCACCTTCCCTGCCCTGGGTAGAAATGCCCGAAAACCCGCTTGCAAGCGCCGCGCCAAACGCGGCAAATTCTCGCGTGGGCGAGCCAGTTTTCATTCGATTTTGCCCACCATGCCGCAATCCGCCGCTGATCATCGGCAGCTCCCTTTCCTCTTTGGACGAATTAACCGCTGTGGCGGCGCGGGAACCACCCAATTCGGGCTCCCGCACCGCCGATTCTCGATCGTCAAAAGCAGGCCTAACGCCGCGGGTGCCAGATCAGGCTTCGGGTGTCAGCCTTTTCCACTGCCGCGCCCAAGGTCGCCTGCGCGTTCGGCATTGTGAGCTGTTCGTCGGCCGGGGCCAAGGTCTGTTCGTCGAAGCCGACGCTGCTCAGCCCGCCGATCAGCAATCCGCACACCGCCAGAGCAGTCCTCGCCATCTTCCACGTCGAGTTATTCGCGTTGCGAGTCATGGTTCGTCGCCCGTTCGTCGTTCCCTTCATTCCGCCGGGCGTCACGTCCCAGCCATGCATACCGAACGGAATTGGGTCCGCTTGGTCACGGAAATCTCAAAAAAAACGGCCGAGAAATCTTGGGCATCATTGAAGTACCGCGCCGATCGGCGTGACCGGCGGCGTCCTTTTCCGTTCATCGTTCGGGACGAGCGCGTCAGATCGGCGACCGATCGGCGACCCGTCCGGCCCTGGCCCGCGAAGGAGACACGCCATGACTCGACTGGTTGCCTGGTACCACACGATCCTTGCGACCGCCCTGGTGTACGCATGCGTCGGATGCGCGTCCAAGAACGGTTCCATCTCGACGAACGGCGCCGAAGACGGCGGCCTTGCCGCGGGATCGGGCGAAGAAACGGACTGGAGCGCGCCGCTGGACGGAAGCGGCGCTGGCACTCCTGCCATCGGAGACGGGGAGCAGCCGCCGGAGGATTCGGGCGCCGAAAGCACGGAATCATGGAGCGATGACGGAACCGACCCTGGCAGTGAAGGGGCAACCGGCGGGATCTTCACTGACCCGGCGCCAATGGATGAATCTTCTCAGCCGCTGCCTGGCGGCGGATTCGCGGGCAGTGGATATCCGACCGCTGGAACCCCGACCGTGGGCGCCCTTCCGGCCATTGGTCTGAATCTGCAATTTTCCAACACGAAGGTACAGCCGATTGTCCCGAGACGGCCGGCCGTAATTATCACCCCGCGCCCGCGACCGCCGATACCCGGCGGGCTGGCGACGCGAGCGGCCACGCTCGCAAGCAAGCCGGCGGCCAAAAACGTCGCACGCAAGGGCTTGAAGACCATCCTCGCGAAGAGCAACGACGGCAGCCGCCGGCCGCCCGCGGCGGCGGCCTCCCGGCCGGCGGAGCGCGGTCGCCCGCGCGATGGGGCGCCGCCAACGCCGCGGGGACGTGATCGAACCCGGGAGCGCTCGGGTTCATAACGACGGCGGACGTGTCTCCTACCGAATCGTCACGCTCCCGCAAGCGCGCCAGGGAAGACCTCAATGGCCTTCCCTGGCCGCATTTTCGTTCCTCGATGCGGATGCTCGACGGTCGATACGCGAACAACGCGCAGCGCCGCGGGCTTCTCAAATTCGCGTCCGATTTCCGCGTGACGCCGCGTGCCGCTTTCCGTTTGGAGCGAGGACGGCCAAGGGCAGTGCATCGCCGCTGCGGAGCGGCGTGACGAAAACCCAAGGCAAACGCAAGGAGATGGAACATGTACCGCGGACACATTCGTGGAATTCGGACCCTGATCGGTACTGCGATTTCGCTGGCGGGTCTGAGCGGCATCGCGGCGCCTGCTCTCGCGCAGAATCCGCCCGCCGCACTCCCCAGGCTGCCGGAAGCCAACCCGCGCCCCGTCCAGATCGACCCCCACTTGATCGAGATCGATGCCAAGCGCGAGATTCGCTTCCAACCGTTCGTTCTCGGCAAGGACAAACGCGGCAAGCCGATCGACGCCAACGCCATGGTCACGCTCAAGAACGGCAAGAAGCTCAGCGCAGCGCGAGTCGCCGAGGAAGTCAACCGGCTCGAGCGCGAGCTGAACCGGCATGGCTACTCATTGCGCAAGAAGGAGCAGAACCCGGTGATTTCGCGGCTGCGGATCGACTACCCGGCAATGCAGAAGGACGCGGACGAGCCCGAAAAGGGCGGCGACGACGGCGGCCCTCCGGGCGGCGTCTATAAGTCCGATCCGCCGCGGCGCGGGACGTTCCATAACGAACAACATTGGGATCGCTGCGTCGGGAGTCGCAGCACCTTTCAGATTTGCATGAGCGCCGGCATGGAGCTCAACGGCGAGGCGAATCGTTTTGTCGAGGCCAAGGGAAACGGGTCGCTGAGCGGCGCCGTAATGGGAGATACGTTCCAGATCGTCAGAGCATCCGCGAGCGCCCGCGCTCCGAATACGGGCCGGTCGCGGGTCCAGGTTGAGGTTCGAGTGGTGGGTGAAACCATCTACAACCTCAACCGGGAATTCGATGCGACCTACCACTATCGCCACGAAGCGGCTCGAAACGTCGACCGGACGGTCGCCCGGTTCACTTTCCCGGTTGCGGGCATCCCAATCAGCGTGAAGTTCGGGGTGCGGGGTCGAGCCGGAGTCCGCTGCGATATTTCGCTGTCGCCGCTTTGCGTCAATGCCGAGGCGGCTCCGTTCGCCCAGGCGAGCGGTTACGCCCAGACCTCCGTGAGTGTCCTCGTGGCAGACGTCGGCGCGCGCTGCCGACTGACGTTCGTGGACGGCAGCCTCGTCCTGAATGGAAAGCTGTGTGTGGAGAGCGGTGACGGCCACGCGCAATTTGTCGCCGAAAGCCGCGGGAAAGTGACGCTCCGAGCGCTGAATGGCAATTTTGAGCTTTTTCTGTGCCTCGGCGGCGACTGGCTGGAGGATTGGTTTGACATCGAGCCGCAGTGTGTGACCGCGCGGATCTTCTCCTGGGGCGGATTGTCCTGGAACCGCACGATCTTCCTGTATCGAGCCAGTGTCCCCGTGTAGCCCTGACTGTGCGTCCTCGGGGTCCGGCGTCGGACCCCGAGGGCGTCCTCTTCTGATCCAAGGATTTCAAGAAAGCGGGAGCAACAGTCATGCGTTCGACGAAAGCCATCAGCACTCGTTACACCCGTATCATCCTCGTCCTGTTGATAGCCGCCGCGGCGAGCGCCGTCCTGATCGGCGTACAGCGCGGACACCGTGCGCCTGTCGAACAAACGCGTCTTTGCCCGTGGAGCGCGCTGCCAAAGGGCGAATCCGCCGAATATCGCATCCGTTATTCGGCGACCGGCCGCAGCGAAATGAACGCCCTGTTCGCCAATGCGGAGCCTGGCTCCGACGAGGGTCCGCGTTCGCGCACCGTGGCGACTGAGGTCGCCGGCACGGTATCGTTCGCCGCCGTCGCGCAAGGCGCCGACTCGACGATCGTCGCCTTGACGATCAGCGATCCGGTCATTCGCCTGGTGATCGATGACGTCGCGAGTCCGGAGCTGTCGCGGGAGACGGCAGAACTGATCCGCGGACCCACGTTCATTGAGTTGGACGCGCGGGGCCGCGTGCGGCAGGTTTGG
>JACRLV010000215.1 GCA_016235145.1 Planctomycetota bacterium | reverse complement strand
GGACGGGTGGCGACCGCGGGGGCCTCGGCCGGGGTTTCGGCGGCGACCGCGGGTGCGGGCTCGGCGACGATCGGGGCCGGCTCCGCCTTCGCCTCGACGGGAGCGGCTTCGACCGGAACGGCGGCGACGGCCGGCGCTTCGGCCGGGGTCTCGGCGGCGACGGCGGGCGCAGGAGCGGTCGCGGGTTCGGCGGCCACCGTGGCGGGTTCGGACTTCGGCTCGACAACTGCCGCGGTCGCGGCGGGTTCGGACTTCGGCTCGGCGGCGGGAGCGGCTTCGGCCGGAAGAGTGGCGACCGCGGGGGCCTCGGCCGGGGTCTCGACGGCGACCGCGGGCGTGGTCGCGGCCGGCACTTCGGCGGCGGTGGCCGCTGCAGGCGCGGTCGCCGGTGCGGCGACGATCGGGGCGGGTTCGGGCTTCGCTTCGGTCGGGGGGGTGGCGATCGGCGTCGCGGAGCGGCCGGCAGGCGGCACGACCGGCTCGGCGGCGGGGCGGGCCTGCGACGGGGTGCTCAGTTCGCGCAGCGAGCCGGAGGGCGCGCCGGGGGTGGTGAGACCGCTCCGGGCCGGCGCCTCGAGCGCACGGATCGAGTTGGTGTAGAACCGCGCGGCCGCCTCTTCGTCGGCGGTCGGGGCGATGCGGTTCGTCTCGGCGGTGCCGATCGGACGCTCGCCGACACCCTCGGCGCGGACACCGACGAGCCCGGTCGCCAGGACCGTTCCGAGGAACAGGGATGACCAGCCGATCGTCTTCATTTTTCCGTGTGGCTCCGCCGTCGAGGTCCGTCGCTGATGAGAGCGGTGGTTCAGAGGCTCGTCCGAAGTCATGGCAGGAGTTGCGAAACCGGCGTGTTGCACGCCGAATCGGCTCATTCCGCCGCGACGATGTCGGACCCTTCTTCCAAACCATATTCCTTGAGCTTGCGATAGAGCGTCGAGCGTCCGATTCCGAGCCGCCGCGCCACTTCGGTCATCCGACCGCCGTAGTGCTCGATCGCGATCCGGATCATCTCCTCCTCGATTCAGGCGAGATCACGGACGTGACCGTCGCCGTCGAGCGAGCGCAGGAAACCGAAGGGCGTCGGGCCGGAGCCCAGCGTCAGGCCGGAGGCGCTCGGCGACCAGCCGGACATGCCGGCGTCGGCCGGCCGCGACCGCGGTTCGATCCGGACCGGCGCCACCTCCGCCGCGGCCCGCTCGCGCCGGCCCTCGTCGGTCAGCACGGTGCGGTGTCGGTCGAGGACGGCGACCTGGCCGACCTCGCGGGCGATCTGCGGGAACTCGTCGACGCCGAGCAGGTCGCCGTCGGAGAGCACCACGGCGCGGAACACGGCGTTCTCGAGCTGGCGGACGTTGCCGGGCCAGTCGTAGGCCTCGAGCAGGGCCATCGCGGTCCGGTCGGCGCCGATGACGCGGCGGCGGCCCTCCTCGGCGGCGAAACGGGTGACGAAGGTCTCCACCAGCTTCGGGATGTCCTCGCGGCGGTCGCGCAGCGGGGGCAACTGGATCGGAAAGACGTTCAAGCGGTAGAAAAGGTCCTCGCGGAATTCTCCCGTCTCCATCGCCTTTTTCAGGTCGCGGTTTGTCGCGGCGATGATCCGCACGTCGCACCCGATCGTCTTCGTCCCGCCGACGCGCACGAACTCGCGTTCCTGGAGAACGCGGAGCAGCTTGATCTGGGTCGATGGGCTGATGTCGCCGATCTCGTCCAGAAACAGCGTACCGCCGTCCGCCAACTCGAATCGGCCGAGCTTCCGCGCCGTCGCACCGGTGAACGCTCCGGCTTCGTGCCCGCACAGCTCGCTTTCCAGCCGCGTCTCGGGCAGAGCAGCGCAGTTGATCGCGACAAAGGGCTTGTCGCGCCGCGGGCTCATGGCGTGTACGCGGCGGGCGCTCAGCTCCTTGCCGGTCCCGGTCTCGCCGAGCAGCAGCACCGTCGCATTGGTCGCCGCGACGCGGTCGCAGAGCTGGAGCACGCTCCGCAACGCGGCGCTGTTGCCGACGATCGGATCTTCCGTAGCGCCGACCTCGCGCAGGCTGAAGTTCTCGCGTTTCAGCTCTTCGTGGATCTGGGCGTTTGCACAGCCGATCGCCGCGAGGTTCGCGAAGACCTGGAGAATGTCGACGTCGTGCTCGTCGAACTGCGGCCCGTCCTGCTTGTTGATGACCTCGACGACGCCGAGCACCTGGCCGCGCGTGCGGAGCGGAGCGGCCACCATGCCGCGCGTCACGAAGCGGGACTTCTTGTCGATCCCGCTGAAAAATTCGGGATGATCGTCCACACGCGCCACGAGGATCGGCTCGCCGTTGGTGACGACGCGGCCCGCAATGCCGAGGCCGGCGTCGAATTCCTCTCCCAGCAGCAGCTTGCCCGCCTCGCCGACCGCGGCGCGAAAAACGAGCTTGCGCCGCGTGCGATCGAGCAGGATGACCGAACTGGCTTCGGCCCGAAGCACTTCCGCCGCCTGCTGTGCGATGGCCTGGAGAACCGCGTCCAGGTCCAGCGTGCCATTAATGACGGTGGAGGCTTCCAGCAGCGCTTCGAGCGCCACTTCGTCGATTCGACGCGAGGATCGTGGGTTGTCCGTTTGCGTCATCGCACCTGCCCGTTTGACTTGCCAAGGCGTCCGGGCCGGCCGGACCTGCTTCGCATCGCTCAATTATCCGCCAACCATCCACGCACACAAGGCTGCGACGAGCGTCCACGAAGCTCGAAGAGCGAGAATCGTAAAGCGAAGAGCGAGATACCGAACAAGCAAACACGGAGACACGAAGGGGAGCATGGGCCTCCGGCCCGTTATTCAAGGCACGAAGGCGCCGAACCGGCGCGTCCGATCCCACTTCTCGCTTTTCTCTTTTCGCTTCTCCGCACGCCCCGAGGAATTTCGCCGGGACGAATCAAGCGCCGGCTCGTGTTTCCCAGTTCCCGGCGCAGGCATCAGGGGAAACCCCAATATCGACTTGACGCGCCGACGATCGAAAGCGGTTCGTCGTCCGAACGATGGCCCGCATCCGCTCGGATTTCCGTTGCCAAGTGAAGAATATGCGCGGTCGCCCTCTTTTTCGCAGCCGCTCAGTTTTTCATGAGGGGTGTCGCCGATTCATTCGTCTATTGTCAAGGAACACGACAAGCCGTGTTCGCGCGCCCAATGTGGAGGCTCGTGCAGCACGGCAATTTGGAAATAATCCGCCTCGTCCGAGCGACCGGATGCCGCATGAACAGCTTCCAGATCAGCCCGCTGCGGGCGTTTTCGATCGCCAGCAGCATCGGTCCCTCGTCGATCCCGGTGTAGTCCTCGTGGGCGTAGTTCCAGTCCAGGTTGAACGAGTCCACGAAGCCGTAGCCGCCCTCTTTCGGATCGCGCCAGACCAGCAGTCGACCGTCCTTTCCCCGCAATTCGCGGAAAGCCCGCAACGCGGCGACGCTCTCCTTCGGCAGGAACATGATCGCCGATCCGGCCGCATAGGGTGCGATGGTCCCCTCGAAAACCTCCTCCCGATCGCGCAGATTCGGCCGCACGTCGGGAACGATGTACCCGTCGCGGCTCGCGCACGCGCTCAAACCCCAGCGCTCGGCCGACAGCGTCTTGTATTTGGCGCCCAGCTCGATGCAGCGATGACGATGGGTTGTCAGCGCCCGGCGTGAGTTTTCGAACCAATCGACGCGCGGCTTTCGGCTGCCGAATTTCGCCGGTTGGTCCGCGCCCAGCGAGCGGTAGTCGATGTAGCAGTGCGAAAAAACGTACGTGAACACGATGCCGGGATAGGAAACGACGAAGGGCGAATCGTCGGCGTGCTGCATCACGGTTCGGTTCAGGCGGTAGTAGGCGGCGGGCTCGAGGGCATGGTCGTCGGTCGGACTGCCCGCGGCCAGAAAATACACCAACCGCTCTTCGTCCGCGGCGTCACACCACACGCTGTCCAGGAGCCGTCCCGGACCGTCGGGGTTCTTCTGGTCCGTCGGTTGCCAGGCCATCGAAATCAGCCGGTCCTTGCCCACCTGCCAGCGCTTCCACTCCGGCTCCGCCAGCATGCGATCGACGATCGACCGCACCTCGCCGCCGAAGTACTCGCTGGCGACCATCGCGCCCGCCAGCATCAGCGACGTGTCGACCGTGCTGTATTCGAAGAAAAAGCCTGTGTCGGAGCGGCCCCCCGTATTGTGGTCGAGAAAATGCAGGTACATCCCCCACTTGCGGTTGTCAGTGCGGTTGATGAGCGCGCTCAGTGCGGTCCTGGCCCGCAGTTCCCCCTGCTCGCGCGTGATCCAGCCGCGCTCGACGCCCACGGGCAGCGACGCGAGCTGAAATCCCACCGATGCAATGCTTCCGACCGGACCCTTCATCCGGTCCTTGGCCAGACGCGCCGGTGTCCCGACCTCCTTCCAGAAGAACTCGAAGCACCCGTGCTCGGTTTCATCGAGCAGCGCCAGGTCGGCGGCGGAAAAGTCGTATGCCGGCCTGGGGCCGGCGGCGACGATCTCCGCCGGTGCGCTGGCCTGTTGCGAGGTATTCTGGATCGCGAGGGTGCTCTTGCAGGCCAGGCACAAAAAAGGGAGAAGTGCCAGGACCGCGGCCGCAAATCCATGCCGGGAACAACGGGCATCGCTTGTGTAAGTGCTCATGGGAACCTTGTTTCGTGTTTCGCACCGCGACTCAAAACCGGATTTCGATCAACCGACGCCGTTGGCCGTTGCGCGCGACAGCCGCCGCCGTCACCGGTCCGCATTCTCGCGCCTTTTGAGCTTCCTGACCATCGCGGATTCACGCGGTGCAGACGACCCCGGGCGAGTTGTTCAGCCATGCAGCGGCAGGGCGTTTCTGGGAATGGCCGCGGACGACGTGTTTGAAGCGACAGAGAGTCCCGCCGCCGAACGCCCGCTTGCACAGAAGGTAACCGCGATGTCGGTTGTCCTCCGCATCCGATTCGGCAAGTGGCGCTTTGCCGACACCGACACACGCGAGAATCGAGATTGTGGAGAAGATCCTGGGCGTCTCAGAGTGTGCAAACGTGAATTGAATCGAACGGAGAGGGCGGGATTCGAACCCGCGGTGCCCTTTCGAGCACACACGCTTTCCAAGCGTGCACAATCGGCCGCTCTGTCACCTCTCCCAAGTCCCGCCGGGCGACATGAAAAGCGCCGCCGGCGATGTTCCGGCGGCGTATTCTACTGCCATGACAAGCCCGCGCATGCGGGCGGCCTGACGCGATGTTCTGAATTCTCCCGCCGCGCCGCCGGAGTTACTGTCGAATCACCTCGGCACGGATGTCTTCGAGCTCGTCAACCGCACCGCCGTAGGTTTCGAATCCGGCCTGAAACTCGAATCGGCCCTGCGAGAATTGGGCGGCGTTGGCGACGAAATCGATCTCGGATTGATCGTCGGCGAAGCGCAGTTTGACGCAGGTCAGCCCGCTGTTGGCGTTCACTACGTCGACTGCGTTCGCGACAGCGTGTTGCAGATTCGTCTTCATGCACGCTTCCTCACATCAGTTCCGCCGAGCCGCCGCATCGGCGATTTCGGCATACCGGCGCGATACGCACGCACCGGCCGACCCCGGATTTCAATCCAGAACGGCCAGGATGTCTGATTCATCCATGATGATCACTTCCTCGCCGTCAACCTTCACTTCGGTGCCCGCGTAGGACGTGAACAACACCGCGTCGCCTTTCTTGACCTGAAGCGCCTTTCGGTTGCCCGTGTCGAGCAGCTTGCCGTCGCCGACCGCCAGAATTGTACCGCGCTTCGGCTTCTCCTTCGCGGAATCCGGCAATACGATGCCGCCGGACGTTTTCGACTCGGCTTCCAGCCGCTTGACAATCACCTTCTCACCCAACGGACGAATCGAGAGCCCAGCCATACGTACTCCTTCGCCAGCGCAATGGCGAATCTTGACGAAACTTCGCGTTCCCGTCAACGAAAAACGGGGACCGATCCGCGAGTGAGGGCCGGCAGGGCAAGTTCTGTTCCAATCGGCAAGTAGTTTGAACGAATTGGTTCGCTCTAAGCACCTGACAGGACGAATTTTACAATACGATGCCCAGGGCGGGAGGAAATCTCCTTGAATCCGGTTTCGGTTGTTCCTGTCAATTTGACAGTCCGGCGTTCCCAAGCTGACCGGCTGAACCGTCCCGAAACGCGTCGTGAACCCAGTCGTCCGATAACTTTCAGGCGCCTGATACCAATATCTTCCACGGCAAGCTGCTGTTGTATCAAGGCGTTGGTTCACCTGATCGCTCGGCCGCGCACTTCTCTATAGCGACCGCGCGCAGGCCAGTACCGCGTCGTAGTTCGGATGGCTGGCGATCTCCGGAACGTATTCCGCATAGCGAATGACGTCGTTCTGATCGACGACAAACACGGCCCGGCACTCGATTCGCAGGTCTTCGACGAGCGTTCCGTAGGCCCGGCCGAAGGCCGCGTCCTTGTGGTCGCTCAGGACGTGGAACCGCTCCGTCGGAATCGCCTCCGCACCACAGAAACGCTTCTGGGCGGGAGGCAGATCGCAGCTGATCGTATAGAAGTGCACTTTCGGCAGTTTCGCAACCTCGTCGCCGAACCGCTTGGTCTGAGCCGAGCACACGGGCGTGTCCAGCGAGGGAACGACGCTGAAGATCCGCGGTTTTCCGCTTCCTTGCTTCAATTCGACGGACGTAACCAGATCGGCCTTGAGGGTCGCGTTCGGCGCCTTGTCTCCCACCTTGAGCTCGGAGCCGACGAGCGCCAGGGGATTTCCTTTGAGCGTAACGGTGCGTGCCATCAGTTTCTCCTTCGGCAATGGATGGGCGATTCTATCTTGACGATGCGCCCTTGTCGTCGCCGGCAAGGGTCTGGAGATGATCTGTGCGAAGCGCGGAGCTGCGGCGAAGGGGCGCTCAGGGCCAAGTCATGACGACGGTCATCGGCGGCTCGCGGCGGCTCAGCCAATAGAAAGCGATGCCGATCGTCAGCGCGATCCAGTAGTCGCGCGGCGCGATCCACCACCAGGTCGCCCGATGCCAGGCGATGTGCCGCGGCCCGAAGCGCTTGAGTCCGTAGTGCGGGTTGAGCACGAACCAGAGAAAATCCTCGATCACCCAGAAGAAGAGCACGAAAGCAATCGCCCGAAACTCGCCATACCACGTCCACGGCACGCGAAACGCGAACGGCAGATGCGCGACCAGTGCGATAAAAACAAGCGTCCACAAGTGATATCCCGTGAGGGGACGACCCGGGAAAAAACGATCGAACCAGCCGCCTTTCAGCCGCCAGGTCGGGAGCTTTGCGGCCCAGCCGTCAGGGCCCTCGATCTGGACTTCCGTGAGCGCAAAGCAGGCTGCGAGAACGAGCACGGCGCCGAAATAGAGCAATTCCCACATGATCGCACAGACCCGGTAATGCAGCGTCTGGTTGGCCCGCCGCGTTCCTTTCTTCAGGGTCCGAAAGTAGCGTATCGCCGGCCACTTGCAAGGGGTTGGGCCGCAGGATATCATTTTCGGGAGGCGTTACGCTTCGGACCGGGTTCGGTCCATCGGCGATTCCAGGGCTCATTCGGCCCAAGCGACATTGGACAGGTTGGGACGTCATGCACATCGCGAGAGTGGATGTTGCACGTCAGGCGAAGCGGCGAGGGTTCTCGCTCGCGGAGCTGCTTGTCGTCATTGGCATTATCTCTCTGCTCATCGCGATCACGCTGCCGCCGCTCCGACTGGCGAAACGTCAGGCCCTTCAGGCCCGCTGTGCTTCCAACCTCCAGCAACTTGGCCGAGCATTGAGCGCGACGCATACGGAGGAGGGGTTTTATCCGCTTCCAGACGACTCCGGCGTTCCGATTCGATACACTTGGATTGACGTTTTGATCCAGCGCGGCATTCTGCTGGACGGCCGTTCGAATCACGCCGGACCGCGGACGAGCGTCGGGTACTGTCCTTCCGACGGTCGTCCCGACTCGCTGAATTCCGCACGAAACGCCAGCCTGCTCTATCCGCCGGATCGAAATCAGCGCGGCATCGACTACAGCTACGGCATCGGAATTCCGCTGGCCATGGGCGGATGGGCGCTGCGCGGCGCCCCGCCCGCGGGGGACAGTCGTCCGCGGCGTTTTCGCGATTCGGAGCGGTTTGCGTCAGGCCGCGTGCTCGCGGCCGACGCATACGATTCCGGCATTTACAACATGAGCGGCGACGCGCTCACGTCGCTGATCTGGAACGACCCGACGCAGTATGACAACACGATGGCCTGGAGCCGCCACGCCGCGAACAATTCGACGGCCGGCCTCGCCAACGCCTTGTTCCAGGACTATCACGTTGCGGCCGTGCGCTACGAGCCTTGGGATTCGCTTCCGGTGAACACCTCGCATGCATTCGTCTGGCAGCCGGGCGAGTCCATTCATGTAAATCCCAACGATCGAATCGACGATCTTTGGTATCCCAATCAGGCGCCGCCGAATTTCTCGAGCGTTCCGCCGGGGACCAGCTTTCCCAATGACCTGGTCCCGTTGTGGTACACGTACAACAGCGCCTGGACGATCGTCACGAAATAGCACCCGCGACCGAGCGCGACCTTCACCTTGACACGCTCCCTCACGCCGCTGCCGCATACGCGCCTCAAAACGCAGGAATCCGGCATCGTCGATTGCACGCGCTGCCCGCGCCTGCGGGAGCACTGCCGCCGGATCGCCGAAACCAAGCGGCGGGCGTATCACGAACAGGAGTATTGGGGCCGGCCGGTGCCGAATTTCGGCGATCCGCGGGCGCACTTGCTCGTGGTTGGGCTTGCGCCCGGCGCGCACGGGGCGAATCGAACAGGCCGGCTTTTCACGGGAGATCGCAGCGGTGACTGGCTGTTCCGCGCCCTGCACAAGGCCGGCTTCGCCAACCAGCCTCTGTCGGTTGATCGAAACGACGGCCTCAGCCTGCGAAACTGCCTGATCACGGCGGTTTGCCGCTGCGCACCGCCAGACAACAAGCCCAGCCACGACGAGATCGAGAACTGCTCAGAGTATTTCCGCGAGACGCTCCGATGCGCGCCGTGGCGCGTGCTGGTGGCGCTCGGCGGATTGGCGTGGAAGCAGACGACCGCGTGTCTCGGCGTGCTTCCTCGCAAGTTCGGCCACGGGCAGGAACAGACGACGCCGGACAGTCGCCTGCTGTTGGCCTGCTATCACCCCAGCCAGCAGAACACGTTCACGGGACGGCTGACCGAGCCCATGATCGACGCCGTCTTCGCTCGTGCGGCCCGCGCGATCAGGCAGGCGGCAGCCGTCGCGCGGACTTGATCGCGGCCGGATTGACGGGGGCTGAGTTTTCGCCCATGGCCGGGTTGCGCTTGGTGGGGAGGTCCTTGATCCGGTCGACGATTTCCATCCCTTCGACCACGCTGCCGAACACGCAATAGCCCCAGCCGTCCTGCCCGGGATGGTCCAGGAAGTCGTTGTTGGCGACGTTAATGAAGAACTGCGAAGTGGCGCTGTGCGGCTCGCCGGTCCGCGCCATGGCGAGGGAGCCGCGGGTGTTCTTCAAACCGTTGGCGGCCTCGTTCTTGATCGGCGCCCGCAGCCCCTCGCGTTTCACACGATTGTCGGCCGCATAGCCGCCGCCCTGGATCATGAACGTGGGGATGACGCGGTGGAATATCGTTCCGTCGAAGTAGCCGGCATCGACGTAGGCGAGAAAGTTCGCGGCGGTGCCCGGCGCTTTCTCTTCGTTCAACTCAATGACGATCGCACCCCAAACGTCGCCGCCCTGGGCGATTTCCATCGAAACGCGCGGTCCGGCCATGACTTTCTCCACCGATTCACTGCTGTGCACCCGCACGGCGAGGGCGGAGAGTAGCCGCTCGGCGTGCGGGACGGCAATACACGCGCAAGCAAAAAGAAAGGCCGCGCGGGGGCGCCGGCTCGTACGAGATTCCCATCTCGTACCCGGTACGCCGATCGGCGGATTTCAATTCCAGGTCTCCGGTCACGAAAGGACTCGCGCAGGCATCTGCGATGTGGCGAGGAGCCAGGTACGGGGCGAGCGCGATTCAGCTCAAGAGGTGAGTACCGGGCGGGCGAGCACCACCGCAACCGTTCCGTATTCTGGCCCCTGAATTGCGGAAAGCTCGTGCTCGATATCGATTTGCGGGCCCAGCTTGCTCGCCCACCAGCCGTCCGACAGTTGCCGGGCAGCGTGTGTCGGGCGTCCGTGCGTGTTCACAAAGATAGCGACTTTCTGCGTGCCGGGCTCCAGTGTCGCATCGGTTCGATCGGCGTACCCGAGCGTTCGGAATGCCGACTCGAACGCTTCAAGTGAAACAACACGAGGAACAAAGGGCGGCCAATACGCCTGCTCTTGCGGATCGGGCCACCACCAGCGCTTGTTATCGTCTGCCGCCCACGCGATGCAGTTGTATTCCTCGTCTTCGGGACTGGTCAGCCGGCAGTTTTCCAGCCGAAGCCTGGGGAATCTGGGTCGCATGGCGTCGACAAATTCAGCGAACGTCATCAGCCGACGATCCCCTTTTCCTCCGCCCAGCGCAGCCAGGCGGCTTTCATTCTCTTGATGGCGCCCCGGTCACCTGGAGGCACCGGATCCTCATTCGAAATGGCTTTGAGCGCCCAGTACCAGTGCCCCGCGTTTTCCCGCAGATCGTCCACAATCATCGGCAGCGCCTCCGGTCCCATGCCAATGATGGCCTGGTACGCGGGGTGCATCGCGATATCGGTTGTGGATGACAGCCACCGCGTATCTTCCCGCCACTGACGCGCGAGCCGCTGGAACCGCTCGCGACGCCTGTTCCGCACGCAGGACGCGGCCGAATCAAGATGGATTCGCACGTCGCCCAGTCGTCGATGCAAGGCGATGGCTTGCGGACTGGCGCCGCATGAAGCGACGGCCAGCAGTCCGCCGAATAACATCGGCGGCACGCTGACTCTGGTTGGAAATGACCGCGGTTTCGTCGCAGGGCTCATTGAAACTTCCTCAGTGCCTCCGGAGTCAGACTCTCAAAAAACAGGCGGTTCTTCACGTCGCGCAGCACTTCGATCTTTGTCCAAGCTTCTGCCGCGCTGAGTCCATCCGGAATAACAGCGAACGCATCGAGATCGAACGTGCAGTCCTGGCTGTTTTCGGGCAACGCCTGTGTAACAATCGCGAGGGCGGCCGCTTGCTCGAACGGAATCACGACTCGCAGTAGGAATCCTGCGACCGCCTGCGGCAAGGATGACGCCATGTTGAAGGTGGTGGTAAACGTCCTATCGAACGGCTCTCCTTGTGGCAAGGGAATTCGGTTGATATATCGTGCCGCTATCCGGACAATTTTCTGCGGCCGCGCTGCTTCGGCGTACTCTCCCCAAAGGCGCTTGGCCCGATCCCGAAGTTCGCTCCATGATGTATATGGTTCGAGCCGAGAAAGCGTGAAACCGTCGAGGCGGAACTGCGCAACCCATCGAGTGTCCGCCGAACGGAGCACAAGTCCCATTGGCGCCGGCGCCTGGGCGGCGAAACTCGCGCCATCCTCAGGAGAGAAACTGAATTGGCCCATGACCTGCCGGAGCTCTTCCCTGGACGGAAATTCGGCGGCAAGCGGATCGGCGCAGGCCCGCAGCGCGTCGAGCGTCACGGTCGGTGACCGCTCGACGCGAATGTCGATGAGCGCTTCGACGATTGGAGCGTGACTCAGATTCGGCCAGTTGTTCATCGATGTTCGAATCGTAAAGGAACCCTGCACATTCTATGTATCGTATCGGACCGTTAGGAGACTGTCTCGATGCCGAGGTGCAACTGCGCCCATTCGACCAGCTCCAACTCCCCTTGACGGGAAGCCCTCAGTTCAGCCTCCGTGGTGCCTTGCTTCCCGCCTGATCGACGGTCGTGCCCCGGGGCCGTTCGTCGTAACTGTGCAGCCTGCGGCGGCTCCAATTGGCCCACTTCCGTGGGAACATCAAAAACAGGCCGCGCGGGACGTTTCCGTCCACGCGCGGCCTGCCGGAGGAGGAGAATCGCGATCTTTCAGACCCAGCCGCGGTCGCGGCATGCTTCCGCGACGCGCGAAACCGCGACCACGTATGCCGAGTCGCGCATCGGGAGTTTCCTCCGCCGCGACACATCCAGCACCGAGAGGAACGCCGTCGTCATCGTCGCGTCCAGCCGGCCCAGAACCTCGTCCTTCTTCCAGTAGTAATTCATGTTGCTCTGGACCTGCTCCAGATAGCTGCACGAAACGCCGCCGGCGTTCGCCAGGAAATCCGGAATGACGAAAATCTTGCGCTCGTTCAGCACGTGGTCGGCTTCCGGCGTGGTCGGGCCGTTCGCGCCCTCGGCGACAACGCGCACGCGCTTGCTGATCTTGCCGACGTTGTCCTCCCGAACCGAATGTTCGAGCGCCGCGGGGATCAGCACATCCACATCCTGCTCGATCCACGCGTCGCCGACGGTCACTTCATAACCTGCCGCGGCCGCCTTCTTGCGGTCGATGCCGCCGAAGCGGTCGGTGATGCCGCGCAGGAAGCTCAGATCAACGCCGTCCTTGCGGCGGTAGCAGTACGCCGTCTGATCCGCCTGGTCCCAGCACGAGACGCTGATCACGCGGCCGCCGAGCTGCTGAAACAGCTCGATCGCGTATTGCGCGACATTGCCGAAACCCTGCACGCTGGCCGAGGCCTGGTCCGCGCGCAGTCCCATCTCCTTGAACGCCTCCCGCAGCGTGAAGACCAGGCCGTAACCGGTCGCCTCGGTCCGGCCGAGCGAGCCGCCCATGCCGACCGGCTTTCCGGTGATAAAGCCCGGATACCGGCCGCCGTGGATCGTCTCGAATTCGTCGAGCATCCAGAGCATGTGCTGGGCGTTGGTCATCACGTCGGGGGCGGGCACATCCTGCCAGGGGCCGACGTCGCGGGCCACCTGCCGCACCCACGCGCGGCACAGCCGCTCCTGCTCGCGCGGGCTGAGATTGTGCGGGTCGCAGACGACGCCGCCTTTGCTGCCGCCGAGAGGAATGTCCGCGACGGCGCATTTCCACGTCATCCACATGGAAAGCGCCCGAACGGTGTCGATGGTCTCCCGCGGGTGAAAGCGGATGCCGCCCTTGCCGGGGCCGCGGGCGTCGTTGTGCTGCACGCGGAAGCCCCGAAACACCTTCACGCTGCCGTCGTCGAGCCGGATCGGCAGGTTGAACTTGTACTCGCGCATCGGCCAGCGCAGCAGATCGCGCGTGGCCGTATCCAATCCAAGCAGCTCGGCCACGCGGTCAAATTGCTGCTGGGCCATCGCGAACGCGTTAAACGGTTTGCCTGTCACTTGGACTTGCCCTTCTGCCGGCGCCTCGCCGCCGAGCCGATCCCATGCCCCACCAGGACTTGGCGATACGAGATCGGCGGAAACCGCCGGCCGCCAAACTGCCAAGCAAACCCAGTGCCGCGCGGGCGGACGGGCTCCTCAACATGATCAAATTCTGGTATGAATACCCATTGGCGGCCTTGGTTTGGCAGGTCGCCGGCCCCGCACCGGTCACCGTGCGGCGTTGGCTTCCGTTGCGCCTTCACCAAGGCGCGCCAGGAGCCCGCTGCATGCAGCCGACCACACCCACGCCGTCCGAAGGCCTGGACGCCACCGCCCAGAACATCCTGCGCGAGCTGCGCGAGCGGGCCAAGGAACTGAATTGTCTCTATGCCGTAGAGGAACTGACCAACTCGCCGAATCTGCCGCTGGAGCAGGTGCTTACAGGCGTTCTGGCGGCCGTTCCCGCCGGGTGGCAATACCCGGAAATCTGCCAAGCGCGCGTGCAGGTGTCCGGCCGGTCGGCGACGACGCCGGCCTACCAGGAAACGCCCTGGGTGCAGAAGGCCGCCATCCGCGTGCAGGGCGAGGTGGCGGGCGAACTGGAAGTTTCCTATACGAAGCCGCGCCCGAGCTCCGATGAAGGGCCGTTTCTGAAGGAAGAGCGCCGCCTGATCGAGACCATCGCGGAGCGGCTCGGGAGCTGCATCACGCACCGGCACTTGCTGGCGATGATGAACGAATGGCGGAGCGCGCAGACCAAACTGACTGACCACGCGGTCCCCGAGTGGCAGGTCATCCTCGATATGCTTCGACGGACGGACCAAGCCCTGCTGTTGCGGGTGGCGCGGCGGATGATCAACCATCTGCGTTGGCGGGGGGTGAAAGCCGCGGACGCGCTGTTCCCGCACTTTGCCGGTCCGGTGGATCCGGATAGCGATCCGCGCCTGGATCGCAACCAGCCGCTGGACCGCGAGGAAATCACCAACCCCCGTCGGCTGGTCGAATGGGCGTTCGAGGTCGCGGCCGCCAACATGCCCGACCGCGAGATCGTCGATTGCATTCACCAATGGATCAGGCACGACCGGGCTAATTTTCTGGTCGACGCGCTCGAGAACGAGCGCACGCCGCTGACGGAAGTCGCCGACGCGATCGATCGTTACCTGCACGCGACGCACGGCGACCTGGAGCTTTCGCCGGCCGCGATGAAGGGGCTGCGCGTCTCGCTGATCCGCCGCGTGCTGAACGACCAGCTTGAATATCTCAACGTCGCGAAGAACTACCTGGATATCTCTGATTTTCGCGAGATTTTGCGGCGGACGGCCTCGCCGCTGGAGGGCAAGGGCAAGGTGGGCGGCAAGGCGGCGGGGCTGCTGCTGGGCCTGCGAATCATCCAGCGGCACGCCGCGGACAACAAGCTTCTCGCGGGCATCAAGTCGCCGCGCACCTGGTACGTCACGTCGGACGCGCTCTACCAGTTCATCCACCAGAACCACCTGGAAGACGTGTTCGCACAGAAGTACAAGGACATCGAGGAAGTCCGGCAGGAATACCCGGACATTATCCAGGTCTTCAAGAACTCGCACTTTCAGCCGGACATGGTCCGCGGTCTGTCGCTGGCCCTGGACGAACTGGGCGACCGGCCGCTGATCGTCCGCAGTTCGAGCCTGCTCGAGGACCGATGACCAAGGCCGAACGCCTCGCGGCCCTGCTCGATGCGATCGCCGAAGTTTACGCCTCGATCCTCGGGCCCGATCCGATCGAGTATCGGGCCGCGCGAAACCTGCTCGACTATCACGAGGGCATGGGCGTACTGCTCCAGGAAGTCGTCGGGCGGCGGGTGGGGGATTACTACCTGCCGCTGGCGGCGGGCGTCGGTTTCAGCCAGAACGATTTCCGCTGGTCGCCGAGAATCCGCCGCGATGATGGGCTGCTGCGGATCGTGCCGGGCCTGGGCACGCGGGCCGTCGATCGCGTGAGCGACGATTTTTCGATCCTCATCTCGCCGGGCCAGCCCGGGCTGCGGGTCAATACCGCGCCGGACGAGGTCGCCCGCTATTCACCCCGGCAAATCGACCTGATCAATCTGCGCACCAACCGCTTCGAGACCATGCCGATCGCCGATTTTCTGCGCGACGTGGGCCGCGAAATGCCGCACGTCGAGCGGGTGGTCACGATATTCGACCACGGCATGCTGCGCGCCCCGCTGGGCGGGCAGCTCGATTTCGAAAACGGCGAGCTGGTCGCGACCTGCGAAGGCCTGCTGAGCGGCACGCCGATCGTGCGCCAACTGGGCGAGATTCTCGCGCTGCTGAAACGCGAGTTGCGCTCGCCGGTCGATATCGAATTCGCGCACGACGGCGACGATCTGTACCTGCTCCAGTGCCGTGCTCAATCCGCCGGCCGCGGAGCGCCGCCTGCGCCGATCCCGCACGACATCCCTCGCAATCGCATCGTTTTCACTGCGCGGCGGTTCGTGTCAAACGGCGCAGTCCCCAACGTCACCCACGTCGTGTACGTCGACCCCGCCCGGTACGCCGAGGTTGCGAACGTCGAAACGCTGATCGCCGTCGGCCGCGCAGTCGGCCGGCTGAACAAGCTGCTGCCCAAGCGGCAGTTCATCCTCATGGGGCCCGGCCGCTGGGGAAGCCGCGGCGACATCAAGCTGGGCGTGAAGGTCACCTATTCCGACATCAGCAACACGGCTCTGCTGATCGAGATCGCGCGGCGCACCGGCCAGTACACGCCGGACGTCTCGTTCGGAACGCACTTCTTCCAGGATCTGGTCGAGGCGTCGATCCGCTATCTGCCGCTTTACCCGGACGAAGACAATGTGGTCTTCGACGAGAGCTTTCTGGCGCGTTCGCGGAACGTGCTGGCCGAGCTGGCGCCCGAATTCGCCCCGCTGTCCGACGTGGTGCGGGTCATCGACGTGCGGCGCTCCGCGGACGGACAGGTGCTGCGCGTCATGATGAACGGCGAGCTGGACGAGGCCATGGCGTTTCTCACGCCGCCGGATGAGGCCGCGGAGGCGCCCGAAGCCACCGAATCCATGATCGAGCCGTCGCACCAGCAATTCTGGCGCTGGCGGCTGCTGATGGCCGAGCGGCTGGCGGGACAGCTCGACGCGGCTCGCCTGGGCGTCGTAGGGCTCTACATCTTCGGCAGCACGGAAAACGGAACCGCCGGCCCGGGCAGCGACATCGATCTGCTGATCCACTTCCGCGGCACGCCGGCGCAGCGCACCGAGCTCGAGCGCTGGTTGGACGGTTGGAGCCGGGCGCTGGCGGAAATCAACTTCCTGCGTTCCGGATACCGGACTCCGACGCTGCTCGACGTGCACTTCGTGACCGACGAAGACATCGCGCGCAAGACCAGTTACGCCGCCAAGATCGGCGCCATCACTGACGCGGCCCGGCCGCTGGAGCTGAGTACCGATCTCGGGGAGTCACAGTAGCTCGCGCGTAGCCTCGCCCGGCGACGCCGGATCAAGCCGCACCAACGCAAGCTCCGCTCCGTCGTGAGCGGCGCACAGGCACCACGTTCGGCCGATTTGCTGGCGCCAGGCGCCGGTGATCCGGGCCGACTCGTGAATGTGCCCGTGCAGCGTCAAGAGCGGCCGGCGCTGCGCGATGAACCGCCGAATGGCGATGCTGCCGACGTGTACGTTCAGCGGCACGTGCTCGAACGTGCGGCCGTCGAGCGCGGCGCGGTCGAGATGCGTGTCGTGCGGCGGCGAGT
>JACRLV010000214.1:31161-39297 GCA_016235145.1 Planctomycetota bacterium | reverse complement strand
CCGGAAATGACGGCCAACCTGGAAGACTACCTGACCGATACACAGGGCCGCCCCGACATCGTCCGCAACTACTTCCGCGCGCCCGAGGTGCGGTATGCGGCAGAATAGAGTAGTTCAGTATTTAGTGGCCGGAGTAATAACTGGCATCCTGCGACTGGCGCGAACGAGGCGTGCCTTGTCCTTGGAAACTCGATCCGCGGGCTGGGTGACCTTGTCGGTGGTGCTGTATACAGCCAAGCACTTGCAATCTCTGGCGACGGCGGAACAGTCGTTGGTGACAGCCAATCGGCTGAGGGGTACGAAGCGTTTCGATGGACGGAAGCGACCGGAATGGAAGGGCTCGGCGACCTTCCAGGCGGGTTGTTCGAAGGCGTCGCAGAAGCGGTGTCCGCCGACGGATCGGTTGTCGTCGGGTGGAGTTACTCGACAGAGTGGGAGGCTTTTCGTTGGACCACCGCGACCGGAATCGTCGGGCTTGGCCGGTTGGAGGGTAGTTCCTGGGCATATGGAGTCTCAGCGGATGGTGAGGTGGTTGTTGGGCACGATTCCAGCGCAGGCGCGTTTGTCTGGGATCCCGGGCATGGAATGCGCAACGTGCAGGACTTGCTCACCACGACCTATCCCGGCCTGATTCCCGCAGGGTGGGCACTCAGCCTCGCAGCCGACGTTTCCGCCGATGGGTTGACCGTTGTTGGGACCGGAATAAATCCGTCGGGGGATAGCGAAGCATGGATCGCCGACCTACCGTGCTGCGAAGTTCTGCCATGTTGCCCATCCGACCTCGATTGCGACGGCCAAACCGACATTACCGACTTGGGGCTGTTGCTTTCGCGTTTCGGAAGCTGTCCCGCAGACCCGGATTTTTGGCCTCGGGCGAACATCGACCGATGGGGATGCGTCGATCTTGCGGACCTCACCCGGCTGCTTGGTGCATTTGGGACGGCCTGTGAGTGAGTGGTTGATAGTTTGAGCATCTTCTCCGAAACTGTTGACGGGGAGCAGCCCATGCCCGGCCGACCGAAAACCCGCGCTCGCAAGCTCACGGCGCTCGAGTATTGCACTTCTGAACTGGCCTCGACGATTCTGGACATTGTCCCTCCGGACTGGTCTGACGCCTGGTGGTTGGAACGCCGCTTTTTGACGAAAGGCGAGGATGAACGGGACTTGCGGAAGGCGTGCGATGCTGCGATTGAACTAAGCCAGGCGCTCGGGCGTATTGCGGCTGCTGCGCGCGGCAAAGCCGGGTTTCCCGACGCGCCGATAGACGGGCAGGACGAGGACGTAATCACCGAAATACTGCGACTCGTCGGTATCCGATGTCCGCGGACAGAGATCGCAGCACTCGCCCTCTATGGCCCTTGCGCTCCGATACCGAGGGACGACCGATAGGGATGGGGCGGCTTTTGAGACGCCGTTTTTTCCCAGGGGGTCGCGCGTGCGTGCGCGCGAGGGCAGAATTTCGATCGAACGGGCAGGCGAGTGCGGTTCGAAACGCGCCGCCGGGCTGCGGTCCGGGTAGAGGGTTGTGCGCCATGCCCCGAGTAAGAAACCCGACAGCGGGCGTTGAAGATGACGAGTTGTGGCGCGAGATGGGTATGCGAGACTCGCGACCTTCGCGACGCGAAGAAGAGAAAGCCCTCCGGCGGTTCCGGCGCGACCAATGCGACAAACGCGCACCATTCGTGAGGCACATCGCCGCCCGCGTTGATGAGCTTTTGTCCGAAAAGAAAGTGATGCTTCGCTTCCGCGCGGCGCTGCTGAATGCGCTCCGTCACGAGATTGCCCGCGCCCGACCGCGCTGGCGAAGCAATCGTCCCGCCTCGGAGTCGTACGAGGGATTGCTGCCTGCCCGGGCGATCGACACCGACGAGAAGTACACCGTTCTGGCCGCGATTCACGACGCGGTTTGCCACGGACGCCGATTCATCAGCCCTTGGTCGGAAAAATGCAGGGGCGACTACCGACTCATGCTACAAGTGTTTTGCGGCATGAAACGCGAGGTAACGAGACTGGCAACAGCGGATGCTGGACGGATCAACGAGATTCTGACCGCCGTTGAGCTGGACCTTCGCACACACGGCCTGCTGCCGACTGGTGCGACACAAAACGCCGAGAATCCCCCTTTGAAGGAGTTTGGACCGGCCGACTGGTTCAAGTGCCAACACGGCATCGTGCAAGTGCGGCTGTCCGAAGCAGCAAACGCCGGGCGGGTCAAGACCATGCCGGCCCCGAAGGGGCAAATCGACTCGCAAGGGCGCAAGGTGCGGCTGCTCTATCACGTCCAAGACGCGCTGAAGCACTGTTCGCCGAAGCACATCAAAGACAGCACGCGCCGAAAACTGGGCGGCGGAACCCTCGTGTAACTGGTTACAAGCGACGCGAAATATTCGCGGTATTTCGCCGGAAAACGGCACAATTCTGTAATTACGCGCTGTAATCAATTCCATTCGCAATCCGGGCTGGATACTCGCTCACAAACCCGCATGCGGTGTGCGGCTTGGGAGTATTTGACATGCGACAGACGAATTCGGCGACGAAGTTACTGGAACGGCAGGCAGCGGCCGTGGTGGATCGGCTGCTGACGGTCCGCGAAGTCGCGGCGCGGCTCGGCATCTCCGGGCGGCAGGTTCAAAAGCTGCTGGCGAGCGGGCGATTCCCCGCGCCGGTACGGCTGGGGCGCAGCGTGCGCTGGCGGAACGGCGACGTTTCGCGATTCATCGAATGCGGCTGCAACATGGCGGCGTTCAACGCGCGCAGCGCCGGGGGTGCGGCGTGAGCGCCCGCAACTGGCTGCGCGTCTCGCGCGATCGGCCCTGCCCGGTCTGCCGCAAACCGGATTGGTGCATGGTGGCGCGCGACGGCGGCGCGGCGATCTGCGCCCGCGTGGAATCACCGAAACGATGCGGCGAATCCGGCTGGATTCACAAGCTCGGCGGCGAAGCGCATCGCGATCTGCCGGCGGTGCGGCGTGTGGAAATCTGCGCGAAACCCGAACCGACGCGCGACTTCGCCGCCCTGGCAGCTGAGTATCGGAGTGCGGTCAATCCGTTCGACCTGATCCGCCTTGCGGCGGCGTTGGGCGTCTCGCGCGACCCGCTTGGACGGCTTGGCATCGGCTGGGATGGGACGGCGTGGACGTTTCCGATGCGCGACGCCGAAGGGACGATCGTCGGCATTCGGCGGCGGTTCCCGGATGGGCGAAAGCTATCGCTGACGGGCGGCCGTGAAGGCGTGTTTGTTCCGGCCAAAGCTGCCGTGGACGCCGCAATCGTCGGGCAGCGCTGCCCGACGCTATTGATTGCGGAAGGACCGACGGATTGTGCTGCACTGGTGACGCTCGGATTTCCGGCGATCGGACGCCCAAGCTGCACCGGCGGCGTGGCGATCGTGCGCGAACTGGCGCGCGGACGTGACGCGGTGATCGTCGCCGACGCCGATCCGCCGGGACAACGCGGCGCGATGACACTCGCAAGACTGTTGGCGCTGGTCTGCCCGACCGTTCGGGTATTCGCTCCCCCGGCCGGAATCAAGGACGCCCGCGCGTGGCTCTGCGCTGGCGCGACGGCCGCGGACGTGCAATCCGTCATCGATCAATCGGAACCGATCAAGCTGGGAATCGAAACGCGAGCGGCGGGCTGCTGACCCGCCGCGACGCAAAGGAATAACCGTGAACGCGAATATTGTAATCGAATGGCGCGCCGACGGCGACGCGGGCCGCGCCAAGGTCTACGCGATGGGCGACGACGGCCCATTGCATTCGGACGTTTTCAAACCGGCGAGTGCGAGAAGCCGCGAACTGTTCATCGCGGCGCTGATTGCGAAGTGCCCGGCGCTCAACACTCCGGAACGGAAAGCGGCATTGGAAAAAGAGCTGCTGACCATCGTGGCCAAACTGGACGAATCGGCGGATGCGAAACCCGACGCGAACGCACCTGAGATTGAGCTTTCGCGGATCGTGCGGCCCGAACTCTTTCACACTGCCGACGTATCGGGCGTCGCGATTGCGGCGGTGCGGATCGTCGGCGGCAAGCCGCGCGGAAGCTGGGAGCTTTACTGCCGCTGGCACGCGCACGGCGAGCGCGAAAAGCGGGAGCTTGAATCTTGCGTCGAATTGCCGGCGGGCGGGAGTCTCTGGCTGCATCCCATTCCGGCAGACCCGACGGCGACGGTGCGGGCCGGTTGGACGCCGAAAGCTCGGGCGGCGTGGCTTGCCGGTGCGGACGCCCCGGACCCGGTAGACGTGTGGAAGCGCGTGTGCGAACGGATTGCGCACTTTGTCGAGTTTCCGCCGGACGTGGGCAAGGGAACGGTCGTTACGCTCGCGCTCTGGACGCGGCTGACGTACTGCTATCCGGGGTGGCTCAGTGTGCCGTACCTGGCTACCGGCGGGCCGATGGCGAGCGGAAAGACGACTCTGTTTGGCGTGCTGGAGCGGCTGGTTTTCCGGCCGCTGAAATCATCGAACATGACGGCCGCGTGCCTGTTTCGCACGCTGCACGAATGCGGCGGCGTGCTGCTGTTGGACGAAGCGGAGCGGCTGCGCGACAACGCGCCCGACGCCGGCGAACTGCGGTCGATTCTGCTGAGCGGGTACAAGCGCGGTTCGCCGGCGATCCGATTGGAAAAGGACGGCGACACGTTCCGGCGCGTTGAATTCGACGTGTACGGCCCGAAGGCCCTGGCGGCAATTTCCAGTCTGCCTGAAGCGCTGGCGTCGCGCTCGATTCGCGTCGGAATGTTCCGGGCGGGGGCAGACTCGCCGAAGCCGCGGCGGCGGCTGGACGCGAACCCCGCGCTTTGGTCCGAATTGCGCGACGACTTGCACGCGCTGGCGCTGGAACACGGCGCGACGTGGCTCGCGCTGGCGGACCGCGCTGACGTTTGCCCGACGGAAATCGGTGGGCGGGATTACGAGCTTTGGCAACCGCTGCTTGCGCTGGCCACGTGGCTTGAAGCGCGGGGAGCGACCGGGCTGACGAACGTCGTGAGCGACTTCGCGGCGCAGACCATCGACGCCGGGAAGGACGATTCCGTACCGGAAGCGGACGAACTGCTGCTGCGACTGGTGGCGGAGCATGTTCGGGACGGAACGCATGTCGCGCTAAAGGCGTCGGACCTACTGAGGCAAGCTCGGGAAATCGACCCGGCGACGTTCGGAACGGCGCAGGCGGCACGCTGGGGACCGCGCGGCGTGGGCGCTGCTTTGAGCCGCTACGGCATCAGCACGCACAAGGGAACCGGGAACACCGGCCGGACCTACGCGCGGATTACGCTCGGGCAGCTCCGGCAGATTGCGTCGGCCTACGGATTCGACTTGGGGCTACCCGCCGAAAACCTGCCGCATGTACCGCAACGTACCGCAGGAAGCGAAGCGTGAGGAATGAAACGGAATCGCGTCACCTGCCGGCGGTGCATCGCGGTACGTGCGGTATGTCGCGGTACGTTGAAACGGACTGGGCCGCGAGAGGGCGACCCGAGCGATCGAAAACAAAGAAATTCCATCATGGACTTGCATGGCGTCACAAACGGCGCTATACTGAAAGTGGGGTGAAACGTGTCGATTCGAGCAATCATCATTGCGGAAGCGCGGCGGCAGAACCTGTCCGGCTACCGCATCGCGAAATTGAGCGGTATCCCCATGCGGACTGTCCAGCGCTACCTGGCCGGGGACGCCGACATTGCCGGCGAACGGCTCGCGCCGATCATCGCGGCGCTGGGTCTTGAAGTGCGGCCCGCCAAGCGCGCGCGGGCCGCGAAAGGCGGGAAGTGAAATGGCGAGCATCTACAAGCGCAGCTACAAAGAAGGCGACGGCGCATCGGTCGAATGCGAGACGTTTACGGCCGAAGTGAAGATCGGCGACGGTTTCCAGCGCATGCCCGGCTTTCGCGATCGGAAGGCGACCGAAGAGCTTGCCCGGCGAGTCGAGCGGCTGGCGATGCTCCGCGCCGCTGGCGACACGCCGGACGCAGCGCTCACGGCGTTTCTGGACGGGCTGCCGACGAAACAACGGGACAAGCTCTGCGAATTCGGATTGCTGGACGAAAGCGCCCGGCAATCGAAAACGCCGCTGACGACGCACCTTGAATCCTTCCGGCAGGCGCTGCGCGACCTGGACGCGACGCCGATTCACGTTGAAAAAACGTGCAACCGCGTGGCGGCGATCCTGGCCGGGACCGGCGCGACGACGATCCGGACGCTGACGGCCGAAAGCGGGGCGCGCTATCTGGCCGAACGGCGGAAGCTGACGCGAAAAAAAGGCGGGCTGAGCGTGAAATCGTCGAATCACTACGCCGCCGCCGCCAAGAGCTTTTGCGAATGGCTGGTCGAATCGAACCGCGCCCGGCATAACCCGCTCGGCAAGCTCGCCAAGCTCAACGTCGATTCCGACCGGCGACACGTCCGGCGGGCGCTGGAGAGCGCGGAAGTCGCGCGGCTGCTGACGGCGACGCGGAAGGGTGCGGAGAGCTTTGGAATGTCCGGCGAAGCGCGCTTTTGGCTCTACACGCTCGCGGTCGAATCCGGCTTGCGATCCGCCGAACTGCGCTCCCTCACGCGGGCGAGCTTTGACCTTGGCGAGAATCCGACTGTGACCGTCGCGGCGAAGGATGCCAAGAACCGCACGGCGGCGACGCTGCCGCTGCGCCGTGAGACGGCTGACGGGCTGCGCAAGTTCCTGGCAGACAAGCTCCCGGCGGCGAGCGTTTTCAAGCTCCCACGCCCGGAGCAAGTCGTCGAAATGCTGCGGGTCGATCTGGACGAAGCGGATATCGACTACCGCGACGGGGCGAAGCGCGTGGCCGATTTTCATTCGCTGCGCGTCACGTTCGCGAGTCTGCTGCTGCGGTCGGGCGTGGACGTGCGGACGGCGAAGGAACTCATGCGGCATTCGAGTATCACGCTCACGGCGGACGTGTACGCGGTCACGATGCGCGGCTCGCTCGCCGACGCCGTGTCGCGGCTGCCGAGCTTCGCGGCCGTCGCGGCTTCCGCCAACGGTACGGACGGGCAGCCGGTTAAAACCGACGGCGTTTCCGCTGGTGGAAGGACTGGCGGAAGGACTGGCGGAAACAGGGCTCCGAACCGGCGTTCACGGTTCGCTCACGTTCGCGATTCACGCGACGCCGAACCGCGCCGAAACGCCGGGAATTCCAGTGCGAAACGCGATCCTATGCGGGGAAAATCGGGCACGGCGACGACAGGCGAGACACTCCCCCCAAGGGGATTCGAACCCCTGTTCTCGGCTTGAAAAGCCGGTGTCCTAGGCCTCTAGACGATGGGGGGCGTAGGGACGGCGGATCGTACGCGCGTCGCGCCATGCACGTCAACCGCAGGGAACGTCCCTACGGCTTCCGGCGCGAGGGCGGTACCGCGAAAGCAACGACCGTCGCGGCTGTGTCCGCACATCCCGAAAAAAGCCCGGTTCGGCGGCTAGCGAAGCTTGAACGCGCCGCGACCCATTTTTTGCACCATCTGCATCTGCGTCAGTGCGATTCCGACGCTCTTGGCAAGCGTCTTGTTCTTGGTCTTGAAGCCGAGTTTCATCACGCCGCCGGTGATGTCCTTGACGGCCATCGTTCCGCCGGAGGAAAGGACGCGATGGATGTATTCCTTGAGCGAACCCTTGCGGAAGGTCTTGCCGCCGGCGCCGCCCCGCCGGCCGCCCGACGAAGCGGCCGGAGCGGCGTTCATGGCGCGCAGCGCGCCTTCCAGCGCGGCGATTCTGCCATTGATGGTGTCCCGGTCTGACACCAGGTTGCGAAGAGCGGATTGCAGGTTGTTGACGACGCCGGCGAGAGAAGCGGAGAACGCGCGTTTGCGACCACGAGGCATGAGATGCTCCCAAAAAACCGCCGCTGCCAATACCCAAGAAGAAAAGAAGCCAGCTTTGTCGACGACCGAGACCGTTCGGACGAATGCGGCGGATGCCGTCCGATCTATGCCATTTCCGCGCCAACGAAACTGTTCACCAGCGTTGAAGTCTAGTGGAGCATGCCGATGTGTCAAGGATGCAACAGGACTTTTCGACATAAAGCGATGCTGTATTTTCGGCAGGAGATCTCGCCACAAAACCTAGTACATCGGACGCGGCAGTAGATGGGGACATATGCCTGCACTCTGTTGAATCACATTCGATG